>NZ_CP071604.1:3627500-3927500 GCF_017357225.1 Rhizobium binae
TCGTCGCGGCTCTTGATCTGTTGACGGGCTGCGGTGTCGAACCCCTGGTGATCGGCGCGGCGATGCTGCAGTCGGAGCGCTGGCGCGAAAGCTTTGCCGCCGCCGGCCCGGAATGGACTGCGCGCACCGTCGGTGTCTTTACAACACCCATTCTGGAACGAAATGCAGCAGGCTGGTGGCAGACGCCCTCCTGACGTGATGAATGAGATCGTTGCATCTTTGCCGGCCGGCACCTCTGTACAGCGCAGAAGGAACGATTACAGTCTGCCTGATCGATAAACACGGACCCGCGCATGACGTTCGAGCAAGCATCCCTGCTGATCCTTCTGTTGGCGATGCTCATTTTCTTCTCGTTCGATCGCATCCGCATCGAGCTGGTCTCGATCGCCGGCCTGCTTAGCGGCTATGCGCTCGGTCTCTATCCCGCCAACCAGATCTTCTCCGGCTTTGCCAGTCCCGTCGTCATCACCGTCATCGAGATTCTGCTGATCGTCCAGGTGCTGGCGCGCGCCAGGGTCTTCGACAGACTTGCAGCCCGTTTCGCGGCCGCAAGACCTTCGGATTTCACTGTCATAGCAGGCGCTTCCTCGCTTGCCGGCTTCATTTCCATCTTCATGAACAATATCGGCGCCTTTGCGATCACCCTGCCGGTGGCGCTGCGGCTCGGCACGGCGCTGACGATCCCTCGCCGGCAACTCGTCATGCCCCTCTCTTTTGCGGCGCTGCTCGGCGGCCTCGTCTCACTGATCGGCACGCCGGCGAACCTCCTCGTCAGCGATACGCTCGCCAAGGCAACCGGAGCAGGCTTTCGCTTTTTCGATTTCGCCTATGTCGGTCTGCCGGTCGCAATCGGGGGCATTCTGTTGATCGCCTTTCGCATCCGGCAACTGTTTCCGGAATCCGACGAAGCGCCGGCAGCGATCTCTCCCGGCACGCGGCGGATCGTCGTCGAGCGCCGCATCCCCGACGTTTCACCGCTGATCGGCGTCCGGCTTTCCGATTGTCCGACGCGCTTCGGCATCAAGCCGCACGCGCTGATCCGCGGCGACAATTTCGTCTTCGGTCCGCTCGAACAGACGGTAGTCGCGTCCGACGACATTCTGCTTGCCGAAGGGGCCGATGCGGTCTTTGCCGGACTTGCCGCCATGCAGGCGCTGGTGGCCGATGCTCATCCGCATGGCCTGCAGCCGGACTTTACCCGTGTCGAAGCCGTCGTCATGCCGGAGAGCACTCTGGTCGGTTCGCGCGTCCGCTCGCTGGAAGTGTTCCAGAGCCGCGGCGTCGCGATCACCGCTCTTTCCATGCGCGCGCCGCGCATCGAGGGCCGTTTCCTCGACCTGCAACTATCGATCGGCGATATAGTGACGCTCGAAGGGCCGCGCATGGCCATTGCCGAGGCGCTTGAGGAAAGCGAATGCCTGCCGCTTGCGCAAACAGTGGCTGCCGCACCGGCCCTCCATTCCTGGCGGCCCTCCGCGCTGTTTGCCTGCGGCGTCGCCGCGTCGGCGGCCGGCCTTCATCCCGAGGTCGCTTTTGGCGGCGTCGTGCTCGTCCTTGCCCTGCTCAATCATCTCAATATCCGTCAGGCGATGGCTGACCTCAACTGGCCGATCATCATCATGCTCGCGGCGATGATCCCAATCGGCCAGGCGGTGGCAATGACCGGAGCCGCCGGAGCGATCGCCGCCTGGCTGAGCCTTGTCGTGCCGATCGGCCATCCGCTTTCCGGCATCGCCCTCATCCTCTTCCTCGCAATGGCGCTAACGCCCTTCGTTAACAATGCGACAGTCGCAATCGTTCTGACGCCGATCGCGTTCGAATTTGCAAAGACCGGGCGACATGCGCCCGATGCCTATCTGATCGCGGTCGCCGTCGGCGCCTCTCTCGATTTCCTGACGCCCTTCGGCCATCACAACAATACGCTTGCAATGGGCATCGGCGGCTATCGTTTCAGCGATTTCCTGCGCGCCGGCTGGCCGCTCGCCGTCTCAAGCTACGGCTTGGCTCTGATTCTCCTGGCTCTGTTCTGGCTGTGATGCGATACTTGGCTCCCGACTTGACTTCCCCCGCGATGAAACTAGAGCAGAAGCCCTCACCCAAACACAAGGACAGTCGAGCACCGTGCGAATCCTCTCCGAAGCCCATTTCCCCGAATTGCCGAATTATTATCGCGGCAAGGTGCGCGAGAATTACGATCTTCCGGACGGACGCCGCATCATCATCAGCACCGACCGGCTGAGTGCGTTCGACCGAATTCTCACCTGCATTCCCTATAAGGGCCAGGTACTGACGCAGACGGCGCGCTATTGGTTCGAGGCGACGAAGGATATCTGCCCGAACCACGTTCTAGACTACCCCGATCCGAATGTCGTCATCGGAAAGCGGCTCGACATCCTGCCGGTCGAGATCGTCGTGCGCGGCTATCTCGCCGGCACGACCGGCACTTCGATCCTGACGCTCTATAAGAAGGGTGAGCGCGAGATGTACGGCATCCGCCTGCCCGACGGCATGCAAGATAATCAGATCCTGCCCGAACCCGTCATCACGCCGACCAGCAAGGAGTTCGACGGCGGTCATGACGAGCCGCTGACGCCTGCCGAAATCGTCGGCCGCGGCCTTCTGACCAAGGAGCAGTGGGAGACGTTATCAGGATACGCACTCGCTCTCTTCGCTCGCGGCCAGGAGATGGCGGCAAAACGCGGCCTGATCCTCGTCGACACCAAATATGAATTCGGCACCGATGGTGACAGCAACATTATCCTCGCCGACGAGATCCACACGCCCGACAGCAGCCGTTACTGGCTTGCCAAAAGCTACCCGACAAGTTTTGCCGCCGGAAAGCGGCCGGAAAGTTTCGACAAGGATTTCGTCCGCGCCTGGGTGGCAGAGCGTTGCGACCCCTATAAGGACGAGATCCCGGAAATTCCCACCGAACTGATCGAGCAGACCTCGGCCGTCTATATCAGGGCCTACGAGACAATCACCGGCGAGCGCTTTGTTCCCGACGACAGCGGCGAGACGCCGCTTGCGCGTGTCCGAAACAACCTCTCCCGCTATTTCCCTTGAAAAAGACGACACACGAAGCCGCCGGGCCGAACACCGGCTTGGCAGTTTTCGTGCAATCGCGCTAGCATAAGCAAAAAGGGATACCGGGCGCGGCCCGGCGGGGAACAGATGGCGAGAAGGCCGAGGCGCAAGGCCGAGGAAACGCGGCAGGACATCCTGTCCATGGCGGAGATGCTGTTTCGCGAGCGCGGCTATGTTGCCGTATCGATCGCCGATATCGCCGGCGCGCTCAACATGTCGCCCGCCAATGTCTTCAAGCATTTCCGTTCCAAGGTCGCACTGGTCGACGCAATCGCCGGACGCCATCTCGACAATGCCACCGAGCGTTTCCTCCCTCTCGACCAGGATATGCCCGCGAAAGAACAGCTGTTGCGCTTCGTCCTGCGGCTGCTGGAGGGCCATCTGCAGGACATCCAGAAGAGCCCCTATATTTTCGAAATGGTGCTTTCGACCATTGAAGCCAAACTCGAAGCCGGCAATCGCTATCGGACCCGCATCGAAGAAAAACTCGGTGAGATCATCCGCAAGGGCATGGCGGAAGGACGTTACCACTGCCGCGATCCCGAGCACGCGGCACATACCGTCGCCGATGTGCTGTCCTGCGTGCTGCATCCTGTCCTCATCGTCCGCGACGACAAGGAGACGCTGGTGCACCGGGCCGGGGAAATCGTCGGCTTCGTCGATGCCGCACTGCAAAATAGCGCTTGCTAAGTGACGGTTGCTGACTTACGTCACTTCGTAAAGTTTTTCTTAGACTCGGATAATGGCATCTGAGGCCAGATCAATCCTGACGCTGATACAAGCCTGCGCCCGGCCCGGCCGAGCCCGTGGATCGAACGGCGATTGCCACCGCATGAAGGAATTCAGAATGATACGGCGTGCCCTGCTCATCTCCTCGGCCCTGGTGGCCGGCGCCTTGCTTGGCGCCTGCAGCGACAACGCCAGCAAGCCTGCCGGCAATACCGGCGCAGGTGCCGCGCAGCAGGCAGCGCCCGTCGGCGTGGTCGCGCTGAAGAAGGCTAGTTTTCCGGTTACCACGATCCTTCCCGGCCGCGCCGAAGCCTTCCAGACGGCCGATATCCGGCCGCAGGTGAGCGGCATCATCCGCGAGATCGCCTTCAGGGAAGGCGGCGAAATCAAGAAGGGCGACCTTCTCTATCAGATCGAGGATGCGCCCTATATTGCCGCCGTTGAGCAGGCCAAGGCGGCAATCTCCAAGGCCGAGGCGAGCGTGCCGAGCGCTGAAAGCAATCTCGAACGCTACCAGCGTCTTGTCGGCAGCGGTGCGACCCAGATCGAATACGAGACAGCCAGGACGACGCTTCTCCAGGCGAAGGCCGAGGTCGAGTCGGCAAAGGCAGCCCTTGCCGCCGCGCAGATCGATCTTGACCATACCAAGATCGTGGCGCCCTTCGACGGCGTCATCGACCAGACCGCCTATAATGTCGGCAACGTCGTCTCGGCCAACCAGTCGACGGCGCTGACGACGATCCGCCAGCTCGATCCGATCTATATCTCCCTGACGGAATCGAGCACCAACCTCTTGCGGCTGCGCGATGCGATGGCAGCAGGCGATATCAAGGGCGCGGAGAACGTCGCCTTCCATCTGATCCTCGAAGACGGCAAGGAATATAATCAGCAGGGCAAGCTCGACATGTCGAAGCAGGTTGTCAGCGAGACGACCGGGACCTTCATCATCCGCGTGCTCTTCCCCAATCCGGATCGTGTCGTCCTACCCGGCATGTATGTCCGCGCAACCGTCGAGCTCGGCTCCGAGGCCGGTTATGCACTGCCACAGCTGGCAACGAGCCGCGACGCCAATGGGCGGCTGACGGCACAGTTCGTTTCCGCCGACGGCAAGGTCGAAACCCGCGCATTCGAGAACAGCTCGCCCTCCAACAATTCCTGGCTGGTGACCGAAGGCATCAAGGACGGCGACCAGCTGATCGTCAGCGGCCTGCAGTCGATCGCGGCGGGCATGCCGGTAAAGCCGGTTCCGATGACGATCAGCGACAACGGCGTTGTCGTGCCTGCCGAGCAGCCCGCGGCCGGTGACGCGCAAAAGCCCGCAGCGAAATAATCGCTTCGAGCCCGCCCGTCACCGTCTCAGCAGCACAGGAACAACCGATGGCCAAGTTTTTCATCCGACGTCCGATTTTCGCCTGGGTCATTGCGATCACCATCATGCTGGCCGGTCTGCTGGCAATCTTGACCCTGTCGATTTCGCAATATCCGGACATCGCCCCGACGACGGTTCGCATCAACGCCACCTATCGCGGCGCCAGCGCCGAGACTGTTGAAAAATCGGTGACGACGATCATCGAGGACGGCATGACCGGCCTCGACGACCTAACCTACATGACCTCGACCTCCTCGACCGGATCAGCCAGCATCCAGCTCACCTTCGGAACCAGCATCAATCCCGATATCGCCCAGGTGCAGGTGCAGAACAAGCTGCAGCTGGTTCAATCACAGCTTCCTAGTGATGTCATCGACGCCGGCATCAGCGTGACGCGTTCGACCTCGAGTATCCTGCTTGTCGGCTCGCTCGTTTCGACCGACGGCAAGCGGGGCTCGGTCGATCTCGGCAACATCATGTCGACCTCGATCGAGGATCAGATCCAGCGCCTCGAGGGCGTCGGCAGTATCAACATCTTCGGTTCGGGATACGCCATGCGCATCTGGCTCGATCCCTATAAGCTGTTGAAATATCAGCTGACGCCGAGCGACGTCACGGCGGCGATCCAGGCGCAGAACACTCAGGTCTCGGTCGGCTCGCTCGGCGCCCAGCCGACGATCCCCGGCCAGCAGCTCAACGTCACCATTACCGCGCAAAGCCAGCTGACCACGGTCTCCGATTTCGAGCACATCATTCTGAAGGTCGAAAAGGACGGCGCGACGGTGCGCCTGGGCGACGTCTCGCGCATCGAGATCGGTCAGGAAAGCTACGGCGGCAGTTCGCGCTACAACGGCCTGCCCTCGAGCGGTTTCGCGGTCAATCTCGCGATCGGTGCCAATGCCATCGATACCGCCGCCCGCGTGCGCTCCGCCCTCGATGTCATCGGCCGCACCCTGCCGGAAGGGGTGAAGATCACCTACCCCTACGACACGACACCCTTCGTGGAACTGTCGATCGAAAAGGTTGTGCATACGCTGATCGAAGCGATCGTGCTCGTCTTTGTGGTGCTGCTCGTCTTCCTGCAGAACCTGCGGGCGACGCTGATCCCGACGATTGCCGTCCCCGTGGTGCTGCTTGGCACGTTCGGGGTGCTGGCGGCCACCGGTTATTCCATCAACACGCTAACGATGTTCGCCATGGTTCTGGCGATCGGCCTTCTCGTCGATGACGCGATCGTCGTCGTCGAAAATGTCGAGCGCATCATGTCCGAAGAGAAGCTTTCACCGCTCGAGGCGACGGAAAAATCGATGGGCGAGATCACCGGCGCGATCGTCGGCATCGCGCTCGTGCTGACCGCCGTGTTCATTCCGATGGCCTTCTTCGGCGGTTCGACTGGTATCATCTACCGCCAGTTTTCGATCACCATCGTCTCGGCCATGCTGCTGTCGGCGATCGTCGCCATCGTGCTGACGCCGGCACTGTGCGCCACCATGCTGAAGCCGGTCAGCGAACACAGAAAACACCGCGCCGGCGACTGGTTCAACCGCAACTTCACGCGCTCGACCAACGGCTATGTCAGGACCATCGGCTATCTTCTGAAGCGGCCGATCCGCGTCATGCTGGTCTTCCTTCTCATCGGCGCCGGCTGCGCCTATCTCTTCACCCGCCTGCCGAGTTCATTCCTGCCGCAGGAAGACCAGGGCGTGCTGTTGACCATCGTCACCACGCCGCCGGGTTCGACCACGCAGCAGACCCAGGCCGTCGTCGAGAAGGTCGAAAACTACTACCGCGAGAACGAAAAGGACGCCGTCGAATCCGTTTTCGGCGCGCTCGGCTTCGGCTTCAACGGCTCCGGCCAGAACAGCGCCATCGTCTTCACCAAGCTCAAGGATTTCTCTGAGCGTACCGATCCCAACCTCAGCGCGCAGTCGATCGTCAGCCGGGCGCTGCGCAGCTTCTTTGCGATGCGCGAGGCGCAGGTCTTCGCGCTTCTGCCGCCGGCGATCCAGGGCCTCGGCGTGTCGAGTGGCTTTTCCATGTATCTCGTCGATACCGGCGGCCATGGCAATGACGCCCTGACGGCCGCCTCCAAGCGGCTGATCCAGATGGGCAACTCGTCAGGCAAGGTCGTGGCGCTGCGCAGCAGCAGCAAGGAAGTCGAACCGCAAATGCGCATCGTGCTCGATCAGGAAAAGATCGGCGCCATGGGCGTCGACATCGCCTCGGTCAATTCGATGCTGTCGATCATCTTTACCGGCCGCGACGTCAACGACTTCACGTTGAACGGTGAGATCAAGCCGGTCTATGTCCAGGGCGACGGGCCGTTCCGCATGCAGCCTGACGATCTGAACCACTGGTATGCCCGCAATAGTTCAGGCGAAATGGTTCCCTTCTCCGCCTTTACCAAAACCGAGTGGGTGAAGGGCGCACCCTCGCTTGCCCGTTTCAACGCCGTCAGCGCCATCCCACTCGACGGCGCCTCCGCCCCCGGCGTGTCGTCCGGCGATGCGATGAACGAGATGGAAGCGCTGACCGAACAGCTCGGCGGCGGCTACACGGTCGCATGGCAGGGCATCTCGTACCAGGAACGGCTTTCCGGCTCGCAAGCGCCGATGCTTTACGCGATTTCCGTTCTGGTCGTCTTCCTCTGCCTGGCAGCGCTCTACGAAAGCTGGTCGATCCCCTTCTCGGTGATCATGGCCGTGCCTGTCGGCATTCTCGGCGCGCTGGCGGCGGCAACGCTCTTCGGCCAGGCGAACGACGTCTATTTCAAGGTCGGCTTGCTCACCACGATCGGGCTTGCGGCGAAGAATGCGATCCTCATCGTCGAATTCGCCAAGGATCGGATTGAAAGCGGCATGGGACTCTACGAGGCGACGCTGGAAGCGGCCAGGCTGCGCCTGCGGCCGATCATCATGACCTCGCTCGCCTTCATTCTCGGCGTCGTGCCGCTGGCGATCGCGACAGGCGCGGGCTCGGCGGCGCAAAACGCTATCGGCATCGGCGTTCTGGGCGGCATGCTGGCGGCGACGATGCTCGGAATTTTCTTCGTGCCGTCCTTTTTCGTCGTCATCCGACGCATCTTTGCCACACGCGGCAAAAATGCGGCAGCGGTGTGATATAAATGCACTGTGATATTGCTGTTCCGATTGCTACATTGCGCCCGACTGCTTCGGTGTGTGTTTTTGGTAGAACGAGGCGCGGCGGCCGATAGTGAAGCATGAAGCTTCGGACAAGAATTGACTTGCTCGAGTACAGGAAGAACTGAATGGTATCTCTTCGTTTTGCCACACCGGCATTATTGTTGTTATTGTCGGGCTGTGTCGTAGGCCCGGATCATGCTCCTCCTGAAATGCCGCTGCCCGCCAAATTCGGAGAAGGCGGGACCAAGAGTTTAGGCGATGTTGCCACCGCAGCATGGTGGACCGCGTTCAGGGATCCCAAGTTGAACGGCTATGTCCAGGCCGGCCTTGATCAGAACCTGACCGTTCAGCAGGCCATCGAGCGCATCAACGCAGCGTCCGCAAACGTTACCGTTGCCGGTGCCGGCGGGCTACCGAATCTGACGGTCGGCGGCTCGCAGACGGTCAGCGGCCAGAGGGGCGAACTGCGCACGCAGTTCGACACGCGCAACACCAGTGCCGGCGATGTCCAGCTGAGCTGGCTGCTCGACCTCTTCGGCCTCTACAAGCGCAGTACCGAAAGCGCGGTCGCTTCGCTCGACTCCGCCTACGCATCTGCCGATGTCGCCAAGCTGACCCTCGTGCAGGATCTCGTCTCGAGCTATATCGACGTCCGCTACTATCAGCAGCGCCTGGCGCTTTCGAAGGCCAACCTGAAGTCTCGGCAGGAAACCTACGAACTCACCAAGTTCCAGCTTGAAGCCGGCGCCGCATCGCGGCTCGACGTCGTCCAGGCCGAAGGTCTGGTACAGTCGACGCTCGCCGAAATTCCCGGCCTCGAAACCAACATCCGCATATCGGCCCATCACATCGCCACGCTGCTCGGCCTGCCGGCCTCGGCGCTGGTCAACGAATTGCTGAGAGGCGGCGGCCAGCCGGTATTCCGCGGCGGCATCAACTCCGGCATCCCGGCAGACCTGATCCGCAACCGTCCCGACATTCGTGTCGCCGAGCGCGACCTCGCCGCCGCAACGGCCAATATCGGCGTTGCCGAGGCCCAACTCTATCCGAGCATCTCGCTCAGCGGCTCGATCTCGCCGTCCTACATCAACCAGCGCGGCATCCATGGCGGCCTGACCCCCTGGTCCTTTGGTCCGACCCTCAACCTGCCGATCTTCGACGGTGGCCGCCTGCGCGCCAACGTCAAGTCGGCGCAGTCCGACGCCGCGAGCGCCTACCTCAACTGGAAATCGACGGTGCTGACCGCCGTCGAGCAGGTCGAGAACGCCCTCGCCGCGGTCCGGCGCGACGCTCAGACGGTCGCCGCCCTCCAGGCCCAAGTAAAGACCACGCAGGAAACGCTCGAACTTTCGACCGCATCCTATAAGGACGGCGCCTCCTCGCTGCTCGACGTTCTCGACGCGCAGCGCCAGGTTTCGCTCGCCCAGGCAAGCCTTGCTCAGTCCGTCCAGCAAATGGCCAAGGACTATGTCTCGCTGAACATCGCGGTCGGCGGCGGCTACGCCCCAGGTGGCAAGACCACCGCGCCCGTGAAGCCTGAGCCGGCGAAAGCCAAGAGCTGATCGGCTCATCGCGTTTCTAATAAATGCCAAAACCCCGCGAGTTCATGAACTCGCGGGGTTTTTTATACGAGACAAATTTGTCCCCGGAATAACTGCCCTGAAGTTCAATTTGGATTCGACAAGCCAGAAAAGCTGATATATCCCTGATTAAACGATTAATCAGAGCGTCGTCGATCATGGCCTCATCGCGCCCGGGACCAAACCTCAGCAGGATCGCGAGCTCGCTCGGCGTTTCCGTCGCCACCGTCTCGAATGCGCTTTCCGGCAAGGGCCGGGTGTCCGGCCAACTGATCGAAAAGATTCGCGAGCATGCGGCCGAACTTGGTTACGTCCCGAGCCAGGCCGGCCGGGCGCTCAGGACCGGCCGCAGCGGTGTTCTCGGTCTGGTGCTGCCCGATATCGCCAATCCGCTTTTCCCGAAGATCGCGCAAGCGATCGAATTCGCAGCCTCCGCCGCAGGTTACGGCGTGCTGATCGCCGATTCCCGCGGCAACGTCGCTGCCCAGACCGAGGCGATCAACCGGCTGGTCGAGCGCGGTGTCGAAGGCATGATTATCATCCCCCGCCGCGCCACCCGCATTTCTGCCGCCGCCTGTCCGGTCGCCGTCATCGACACTGCCTCGACACCCGGCAATACTGTTTCCGCCGACCACTGGCAGGGCGGTCGCGAGATCGCCGGCCATCTCGCGGACCTCGGCCATCGCAAGATTCTGATCATCGGCAACAACCAGGAATCCAATGTCCAGAACGATCGCGCCGGCGGCATCCGCTCCGCTCTCAAGCAGGGAATGCATGCCGAGACGCTTTGGATCGACAGGCTGGAGCTGAATGGCGGCAGCGGCTGTTCGCTCGGCCTCGCCGAAAGAGCCGGGCGGGGTTTCACCGCTTTTGCAGCTCTCTCCGACCTGCAGGCGCTACGCGCGCTGACGGAGCTGCAGCAGGCGGGCATCAACATTCCCACCGATGCCAGCGTTACCGGCTTCGACGACCTCATCTGGTCATCGGTCGTCACGCCATCATTGACAACGGTCCGGATGGACATGGACAAGATCGCCGGGATTGCCGTGTCCGCGTTGGTGAATAGCATAAGAACCAACGGCACGCGGGAAGGCATGCTGGTTTCCGCGGAGACCGATCGCGTCGCCATGCAACTGGTCGTCCGTCAATCATCCGGGCCTGCGAACCCGGCACCAAAAACCTCAGAGATGGAGAACAAGTAGGATGAAAAACGCTCTCATTGCCGCGGCAGCGTTCGCCGCACTATCGCCGCTTGGCGCATCTGCGGCGGAACGGACGCTGACCATTTCCGTCTACGCCTTTGCCCAGGACGATTTCAAGGCGCTGGTCTACGAACCCTTCGAAGCCCAATGCGGCTGCAAGCTGGTGGTCGAAACCGGCAACAGCGTCGAGCGTCTGGCCAAGATGGAGGCCAACAAGGCCAGCCCTGTCGTCGATCTCGCCGCGATTTCGATGGCCGATGCCCTGGCCGCCGCCCGCGCTGGCCTGATTGACAAGGTCGATACTGCAGAACTTTCCAATTTCGCCAAGCTGTACGACATCGCCAAGGACCCGAACGGCGATGGCATGAGCGTCGGTTATACTTTCTACGCCACCTCGATCGCCTATCGCTCCGACAAGATGAAGATCGATTCCTGGGCCGATCTCTTGAAGCCCGAATATGTCGGCCACGTCGCCTTTCCGAACGTGACCACCAATCAGGGCCCGCCGGCCCTCTATATGCTGGGCCAGGCGCTCGGTAAGGACACGCCCGACCTGAAGGGGCCGATCGAGGCACTAGGCAAGAAAAAGGACGACATCGTCACCTTCTACGAAAAATCCTCACAGCTCGTGCAACTGATGCAGCAGGAGGAGATCTGGGCAGCACCGATCGGCCGGTTCTCCTGGGCGGGCTTCACCAAGCTCGATGTGCCGGTCGCCTGGGCGACGCCGGAGGAGGGCCAGACCGGCGGCATGAACGTGCTGGTGGTGACCAGGGGTTCGAAGAACCGGGATCTCGCCTTGCAGTTCATGGATTTCTGGCTCTCGACCGAGACCCAGACCAAGCTCGCCGAAAAGCTGATCGACAGCCCTGCCAACCGTGAGGTCAAGCTTTCCGAAGCCGCCGCCAACAATCTCACCTATGGCGAGGATACGGCCAAGAGCCTCAAGCTGATCCCGTCGGCCGTCGCCCTCGACAACCGCGCCGGCTGGCTGAAGACATGGAACGAAAAGGTCGGCCAGTAAGGCCCGCGTTAGAACCGGTCCCGGCGCCTCTACCGGGACCATCCTATGTCCGCTCGAAAGGCACCTCATGTTCCAGAACCGCGCAGAAGCCCTGGCGCTTGCCTTGCCGGCAGCCGTCTTTGCAACCCTGGTCTTTCTGTTGCCCGTCGCGATCCTGCTGTCGGAGGGCTTCCGCGCCGGCGGCGGCTGGACGCTGTCGGCCTATGCCGATTTCTTCTCGCAGACGTTGAACCGCACCGTTTTCCTGCGCAGCTTCCGGCTCGGTCTCGAAGTCACGGCGGTGTCGGCCGTCGTCGGTTATGCCGCCGCCTTCGCCATCGTCAACCTGCCGGCGAACGGCAAGGGCCGCATCATCGGCCTCGTCACCCTGCCGCTGATGATCTCGCCGGTGGCGCGCACTTATGCCTGGATCGTCATTCTCGGCCGCACCGGCATCGTCAACCAGGCGATAACGGGCCTCGGCCTCAGCGCCGAGCCGCTGCGGCTGCTGTTTACCGAAACCGCCGTCTTCATCGGCCTGCTGCAGCTCTTCCTGCCGCTGATGATCCTGTCGCTGATCAGCGCGCTCGAAAACATGCCAAGGGATGCGATTCCCGCCGCCCGCGTGCTCGGCGCCAACTGGTTCCAGGTCTTCTGGAAGGTCGTCCTGCCGCTCACGCGGGAAGGGCTCGTCATCGGCGGCACGCTCGTCTTTACCGGGTCATTGACAGCCTATATCACCCCCGCCGTGCTCGGCGGTTCCAAAGTGCTGATGCTCGAAACGCTAATGTACCAGCAGGTTTCCATCGCCAATAATTTCATCTCGGCAAGCGTCATCGCCTTCATCCTGATCGTCATGAGCTTTGCCGCCAATATCCTGCTGAAACGCATTGCGACGGCGAGAAACCGCCGATGACCCTGCGCTTGTTTTCGCCCATCGTGCTTTTCCTTCTGCTGGTCTTCCTGATCGGCCCGTTCTTGATCATCATTGCCGCTTCGCTGTCATCAGGCGATACGCTGGCCTTCCCGCCGCAGGGCCTGTCGCTGCGCTGGGTGATGAAGGTCTTCACCATCGAAAGTTTCCGCGACAGCTTCGCCATGTCCATGTTCCTCGCCGTCTTCGGAACGCTCGCAGCCCTGGTCCTCGGCATCCCAGCCGCTTACGCCCTGTCGCGCTACCGGTTGCCGGCGGCCGAGACCGTCCGCACGATCGTATCGCTGCCGATCATCGTTCCAGGCATCATCGTCGGCCTGGCGCTCCTGCGCTATCTCGTCGTGCCCTTCGGCTTCAACATTGCGCTGGCGCTGTTTTTCGCCCATACCGCCCTGGTCCTGCCCTATGCCGTACGTGTGGTTTCGGCGAGCCTGGACAATCTGCGCTCGGACATCGAAGAGGCCGCCGTCCTGCTCGGCTCCTCCAGGCTCGGCGCCTTCTTTCGCGTCGTCATGCCGAATATCCGTGGCGGCATCCTGGCCGCCTTCATTCTCGGCTTCGTCACCAGCTTCAACCAGGTGCCCGTGTCGCTCTTCCTCTCCGGCCCCGGTGTGCGCACGCTGCCGATCGACATGCTGGGTTACATGGAAACCACTTACGACCCTTCGATCGCGGCGCTCTCCGCCCTTCTCGCCTTCCTCTCGATCGGCATCGTCTTCCTCGCCGAGCGCTTCCTGGGATTCTCGCGTTATGTCTGATGCCTATCTTCAACTCGATAAGCTGACGCTCGCCTATGGCGATACGGTCGCGGTGAAGGACCTCGACCTTACGATCGGCAAAGGCGAACTCCTCGCCCTTCTCGGTCCCTCAGGCTGCGGCAAGACGACGACGATGCGCGCCATCGCCGGCCTGCTGACGCCGGCCTCCGGCCGCATCCGCCTCGACGGTGCCGATATCACCCGGGTCTCCGCCAACAAACGCGCCGTCGGCCTCGTCTTCCAATCCTACGCGCTCTTTCCGCATCTCACCGTCTATGAGAACGTCGCCTTCGGTCTGCGGCTCAAGGGCATTTCGGGCGCCAATCTCGACACCCGCGTCGGGGGCGGTCTGAAATCCGTCGGCCTCGCCGCCTTCGCCGGCCGCAAGCCCGCCGAACTCTCCGGCGGCCAGCAGCAGCGCGTAGCGCTCGCCCGCTCGATGGTGATGGAGCCGAAAGTCCTGCTGCTCGACGAGCCGCTCTCCAATCTCGACGCCAGGCTTCGCCTGGAGATGCGCGCCGAATTGCAGCGCGTGCAAAAAGAGACGGGCGTCACCATGATCTTCGTCACCCACGACCAGACGGAGGCGCTGGCGCTCGCCGACCGCATCGTCGTCATGCTGAACGGCGCCATCGAACAGATCGGCACGCCGGAAGAGATCTACAACAATCCCATCTCCGCCTTCGTCGCCGATTTCGTCGGCTTCGAGAACGTCTTTGCGCTGAAGGAGGGAAAGCTTGCGACGCCGAACGGCCCGGTCACGCTACCCGCTCCGCCACCGCAAACAGCAGCGGGCCTGGCTTGGCGTCCGCGTGCCGTAACCGTCGGCTCCGGTCCGTTCCAGGGAACCGTACGCGGCACGTCTTTTGCCGGCAATAGCCGCGAATATCTCCTTGATACGCCGCTTGGGGCCATCAAGGCCGAGATCGATGCGGGTCTGCCGCCGCACGAAATCGGCAGCACGCTCACCTTCGATCTGCCGGTTGCCGGCGCCGCCAACCTCAAACGCTTCGGGTGATCTCATGGGTGTGTGGATCGATACCGACATGGGTTTTGACGATATCGCCGCCATCCTGGTGGTGGCGCAGTCGGAACATGAGATCGACGGCGTCTCGCTCGTCTTCGGCAATGCGTCGCTGCCGCAGGTGAGAAGGAATGCCGCCGGCGCCGCCAGCGCCTTCGGCTGGACATTTCCGATCCATACCGGCCGCGCCATGCCGGTTCTCGGCAAGCTCGAAACCGCGCAGGCCATCCTCGGCGAAACCGGCATCCCCACCATCGGCAGGAGCCTGCCGGAGGCGGCAGCGCTTGCCGAAAGCGATGCCTTCACCGCGATTTGCCGCTGGCTCGAAGCCGACGGGCCACACCGCATCCTGGCGCTCGGGCCTCTCACCAATATTGCCGCCGTGGCGCTTGCCCGTCCCGATCTTGCCGCCCGCGTCAGTGACCTTGTCTGGATGGGCGGCGGCGTCACATTGGGCAATCACACGGCGTCTGCCGAGTTCAACGCGCTCGCCGATCCCGAAGCCCTGGCGATCGTCATCGCCCAAGGCTTGCCACTGCGCATGGTCGATCTCGATCTTTGCCGCAAGGTGCTGGCAAGGCCGGAGGATGCCGAGCCGGTGCGCAATGCAGGCGGCGGCAAGGCCGAACTGATTGCCGATATGTTCGCCGGTTATATAAGCATCGCCATCAGCCGCGGCCGACCTGGAATGGCGATCTACGACCCCTCGGCTGCCGTTGCCTTCGTCGCTCCCGATGTCCTCAGCTTCCGCCCGGCGCGCATCGATGTCGAGCTGCATGGCAGCCTGACGCGTGGCCGCACCGTCGTCGAGACGCGCGCCACCCATGCCACTTTCAATGCGCAATTCGCCACCGACATCGACGTCGACCGGGCGCGCGCCATCATTCTTGCCGCCCTGGTCAACGAGGCCCGCAAATGAACGTCACCTCTCGCCAGGAACCCGCCGATCTTAACGATCCTGCCTTGCGCGCCCGCGCCGTTGCGGCCGCGCGCGGCGACGCCCCCTTCGACGTGCTGATTACCGGCGGCCGGCTGCTCGACGTGGTGACCGGTCTAATCCGCAATGCAGATATCGGCCTTGTCGGCGCGCTGATCGCCAGCGTCCATGCTCCGGCAAGCCGCACGGATGCGGCCGAGATCATCGATGCGGCCGGCAGCATCCTGACACCCGGCCTGATCGACACGCACATGCATATCGAAAGCTCGATGGTCACACCCGGCGAATATGCGAGCGCCGTGCTACCGCGCGGCGTCACCACCATTGTCTGGGATCCGCATGAATTCGCCAACGTGCACGGCCTCGACGGCGTGCGCTGGGCGATCGAGGCGGCACGCGCGCTGCCGCTGCGCATGATCCTGCTCGTCCCCTCCTGCGTGCCCTCGGCACCAGGCCTGGAACTTGCAGGCGCCGATTTCGATGCGGCCGTCATCGCCGAGATGCTGCGCCCTTCGGCCGTCGGCGGCGTCGCCGAAGTCATGAACATGCGCGGCGTCATCGACGGCGATCCCCGTATGACCGCCATCGTCAATGCCGGCCTTGCCGCCGGTAAGCTCGTCTGCGGCCATGCCCGCGGACTTGCGCGTGCCGATCTCAACGCCTTCATGGCGGCGGGCATCACCTCCGACCACGAACTCATTTCCGGCGTCGATCTCGCCGCCAAGCTTGCCGCCGGCCTGACGATCGAACTGCGCGGCTCGCACGACCATCTGCTGCAGGAATTCGTCGTGGTGCTGAATGGTCTCGGCCACCTTCCTCCAACCGTCACGCTCTGCACCGACGACGTCTTTCCCGATGAACTCTACGAAAGCGGCGGCCTCGATGATGTCATCCGTCGCCTGGTGCGCTACGGCATGAAGGCCGAATGGGCAGTCAGGGCCGCGACCTTCAACGCCGCCGAGCGTCTGAAGCGTTCCGATCTCGGCCTTATCGCGGCCGGACGGCGCGCGGATATTGTTTTCTTCGAGGATCTCATCGAATTCCGGGCACGGCTGGTCATTTCGGGCGGCCGCATCGTCGCTCGCGACGGCAGCATGCAGGTGGGCGTCCAGCGGCTCGATACGGCGCCGCTTGAAAATTCGGTGAAGCTCCCGCCACTCGGCGAGGATGACTTCCTCATTCCATCGGACGGCTCGCGCGTTCGCGTCGCCACCATCGACCGCCCGCGCTTCACGCAATGGGGCGAGGCGGAGACGGAGGTCAGAGACGGGTTCGTCGTGCCGCCGGCCGGCAGCGCCATGATCGCCGTCGCCCATCGCCACGGCAAGGCCGACGGCACGGCACGCATCGGCTTCCTCACCGGCTGGGGCGAATGGCGCGGCGCCTTCTGCACCACCGTCTCGCATGACAGCCACAACCTCACCGTCTTCGGCGGCAATGCCCGTGACATGGCGCTCGCCGCCAACGCCGTCATATCAGCCGGTGGCGGCATGGCGGTCGCCAGAGACGGAAGGGTCGAGGCGATCCTGCCGCTGCCGCTCTCCGGCCTGGTGACCGGCGCATCGCTGAAGGACACCGCTTCGGCCTTCGCCTGCATCCGCAAGGCCATGGATAAAATCGTCGACTGGAAGCCGCCCTACCGGGTCTTCAAGGCCTGCTTCGGCGCGACACTCGCCTGCAATACCGGCCCACATCAGACGGACCGGGGGATTGCCGATGTGGTGACGGGGAGAGTGATGGAAAGCCCGGTGCTGGAGGTTTTGTAGGACCTGTTGAAACAGCGGGGTTCGTGCCGGGCGGCCCGCAAACGCCACTACCCCTTCAACTCCCGCTCCACCAACGCCACCCAATAAGCCGCCCCATAACCAAGCGCTTCATCATTAAAATCATAAGCCGTATTGTGATGCAGCGCCCCATCCACCGCCGGCCCATTGCCGAGCCAGACATAACAGCCCGGCGCGTTCTGCGCGAAGAAGGCGAAGTCGTCGCCCGCCGTCGACGGCGGAAAGTTTGTCCGCACTTTTTCACCAAAGACGGCGCCGGCAGCAGTAAGCGCCCGGGCAGTCGCATCCCCGTGATTGACGACAGGCGGAATGCGTCGGTCGAAATGACAGTCGGCCGAAATGCCATACATGGCAGCCGTTCCATCCGCCAGCCGGCCGATCTCGACCTCCAGCTGATCGCGCACCTCAGGCGAATAGGCCCGCGCCGTACCGCCGACCTCGACCGTATCGGGAATGACGTTCAGCGCCTTGGAATCGCCGGCCTCCAGGAAACAGGCGCTGATGACGGCCGGCTGCAGCGGATCGACGACGCGTCCGACGATCGTCTGCAGCGATGACAGGAAGGTGCCGGCCGCCGTGATCGGATCGCGGCCGAGATGCGGCTTGGCGCCGTGTGTACCGAGCCCGCGAAAGGTGATGCGCCAGCTGTCGGAAGAGGCGAGTTGTGGGCCTGCGACAACGGCGATCTCGTCGACCTCAAGCCCCGGCATATTGTGCAGGCCATAGACGGCATCGCAAGGGAAGAGCTTAAACAGCCCCTCCTCGACCATGCGCTTCGCGCCGCCGCGTCCCTCCTCGGCCGGTTGGAAGATGAAATGCACCGTGCCGGAAAAACCCCGCGTCGCCGCAAGGTGCCGTGCGGCGCCAAGCAGCATCGCCGTATGGCCATCATGGCCGCAGGCATGCATCTTGCCAGGTGCAGTCGATTTATAAGGTCGCTCCGCCGTCTCAGGCATGGCGAGCGCATCCATATCGGCTCTCAACCCGATCCTGCGCGCGCCATCGCCGACCTTAAGCGTGCCGACCACGCCGGTGCCGCCAATTCCGCGATGCACCGTGACGCCGGCCTCCTCCAGAAGCTTCGCGACGATGCCCGCGGTGCGCTCCTCCTCGAAACCGAGTTCGGGATGGGCGTGAAGATCGCGGCGCAAAGCAGTGAGGAACGGCAGATCGTCCTTGATCCCGGCGGGGATGCTCATCGGGCAATGCTCCTGGGGCCTGGAAATCCCTACGTGCGAAACGGGCGCCTGAATCGCGCCCGCGTCAGATCATCCCTTGTTCATTAAGCAAGCGGTGAATTCAACCCCTTACGCCTCTTCGACGAACACCTCCTCGCGCTTCCTCTTGACGCTCGGCAGGAACACGACGATCAGCACGGCAATCGCGATCGCCAAAAGCGTGGCGCTGATCGGACGGGTGACGAAGGTAGTCGGATCACCGCGCGACAGGATCATGGCGCGCCTGAGGTTCTCTTCCAGAAGCGGTCCAAGCACAAAACCGAGCAGGAGCGGTGCCGGTTCGCAGCGAAGCTTTGCCAGCACGTAGCCGATGAGGCCGAAGAAGGCGACGGCATAGAGGTCGTAGACATTGGCGTTGACGCTGTAGACCCCGATCGAGCAGAAGGCCATGATGATCGGGAAGAGCACGTAATAGGGCACGGTCAGAAGCTTCACCCAGAGCCCGATCAGCGGCAGGTTCAGGATCACGAGCATCAGATTGCCGATCCACATCGAGGCGATGATGCCCCAGAACAGCGCCGGCTGCTCGGTGGCGACATTCGGTCCCGGCACGATACCCTGGATGATCATCGCGCCGATCATCAGCGCCATGACGGGATTGGCCGGAATGCCGAGCGTCAGCAGCGGAATGAACGAAGTCTGCGCCCCGGCATTGTTGGCCGATTCCGGACCCGCCACGCCGGCGACCGCGCCCTTGCCGAAATCCTGCGGCGTCTTCGACAGGCGTTTTTCCACCGTATAGGAGGCGAAGGAGGCAAGGATCGCGCCGCCGCCCGGCAGGATGCCGAGCGCCGACCCGATCGCCGTGCCGCGGACCATCGGCGCAATCATCTCCTTGAATTCCTGGCGCGAGGGCAAAAGACTCGAGACCTTGGCCATCAGCACCGTGCGTGTCGACTCGCCTTCGAGGTTGCGCAGGATTTCCGCCACGCCGAACACCCCGACGGCGAGCGCCACGAAGTTCAGCCCATCGGCATATTCGCGGATGCCGAGCGTGAAGCGCGGCGTGCCGGTGTAGATATCGGTGCCGACGAGGCCGAGCAGTAGCCCGAGCGCCACCATTGCCAAGGCCTTGACGACCGAGCCGTGCGCGAGCGCGATCGAGGAGACGAGGCCGACGATCATCAGCGAGAAATATTCGGCAGAGCCGAATTGCAGCGCGATGTCGGTCAGCGGCGGCGCGAAAATCGCGACAAGGAAGGTTGAGACCGTGCCGGCGAAGAATGAGCCGAGCGCGGCGATCGCCAGCGCCGCCCCCGCCCTGCCCTTGCGCGCCATCTGGTAGCCGTCGATTGCGGTAACGGCGGAAGAGGATTCGCCCGGCATATTGATAAGAATCGCCGTCGTCGAGCCGCCATATTGCGCGCCGTAATAGATGCCGGCGAGCATGATGAGCGAGGAGACCGGCTCGAGCTGAAAGGTGATCGGCAGAAGCATGGCGATCGTTGCCGTCGCGCCGATGCCGGGCAGCACGCCGATCAGCGTGCCGAGCAGCACGCCGATCAGGCAGAAGAGAAGATTGTCGAGGGTCGCCGCCGTGGCGAAGCCGAGTGCGAGATTGCTGAAAAGATCCACCGTCGCCTCCTAGAACCGGACCCAAGGGCCGAAGCGCTCGAACGGCAGCCCGAGCCCATAGCTGAAGACGGCCACCGAAAAGATCGTCAGCAACAGCGACAGGATGATTGCAAACACCACGTTCACCTTGCGCGACGCGAAGCAGGCGATGAAGGCGGTGAGGAACAGCGCCGGCGCAAATCCGAGGCCGCGCACTGTCAATCCGAAAAAGACCGGCGCCGGCAGAATGAAGAGCATGCCGCGCCAGGCGAAGGCATCGACCGGTTCACCCTCGACGCGCAGCGCTTGAATGAAGATGATCGCGCCGAGCAGTACGAGCACGCAGGCGAGCACCAGCGGAAAATAACCCGGTCCCATGCGGAACGCCGTGCCGAGGTCGAGCGAGAGCGACTGGGCGGCGAAGAAGGCGCCGGTGGCGATGAAAAGCGCGCCGCAGATCGCATTGGTGGTATCGAAACTGATGGATTTCATGGTGTCTCCTGGAGTTGGAGATGGAGCGTCGTTGCTGCAGCCTTTGCCCGTCATCCGCCTGCCGGCCTCGGCCGCTGCTTTTGCGCATACAGTCCCCTCTCCCCGTGCACGGGGAGAGGGTTAGGGTGAGGGGCTATTCCTGGAACCCCTCACTAGTCCGCATATTCCCCGGCAGCCTCGATCACCGGCTTCCAGCGAGCGATCTCGCTTTCGAGCTTGGCCTTCAGCGCGGTCGGCGTCGCGTCGGCGGCGGAGGACGGCGCCGTGCCGAGTTCGGCGAAGCGGGCGCCGACATTGGGATCCTTCAGCGCCACCTGCAGCGATTTCGACAGCCGTTCGTTGATCTCGGCGGGCGTACCCTTCGGCGAATAGATGCCGTGCCAGATACCGACTTCGAAACCCGGCAGGCCGGCTTCGACAGCCGTCGGAATGCCCTTCATCACGTCGAGGCGCTTCGGCGAGGTCACCGCATAGGCTTTGATCGTGCCGCCCTGGATCTGCTTCGTCGTGTTGGTCGTCTGGTCGCACATGATATCGACCTGGCCGCCGAGAAGATCGGTCATGGCAGGACCCGTGCCCTTGTAGGGAACGGTCGTGAGCTGGGTCTGGATGGCGCTCATGAACATCATGCCGCAGAGATGCGAAGCGGCGCCGATGCCGGCATTGGCGACCGTCACCTTGTCCTTGTTGGCCTTGACGTAATCGATCAGGCCCTTGAGATCCGTTGGCTCGAAGTCCTTGCGTGCGACGATCGTCATCGGCACCTCGGTGACGAGGCCGACATAGTCGAAGGCGCCAAGCGTGTCATAGGCGAGTTTGCGGTAGAGCGTGGCGCTGGTCGCCATGCCGATATGGTGCAGGAGGATGGTGTATCCGTCGGGATCGGCGTTCGCCACCCGGCCGGCGCCGAGTGTCCCGCCGGCGCCGCCGACGTTCTCCACGACGATCTGCTGGCCGAGATCCTTGGACATGGATTCGGCGACGAGGCGTGCGACGGTATCGGTCGGGCCACCGGCCGCGAAGGGGACGACCATGGTGATGGTGCGCTCGGGATAAGTTTGCGCCGAAGCGACGCTGGCGAGAAGAGAGACCGCGGCAACCGCGGTCAGGCCGAGCATGGCCTTCAGAATTTTCATCGTTTCCTCCCTGATGAAACAAGCGAAGCCGCCGGCACATCCTCCTGCGCCGCGGATAACCTATTTGCCGCTCGGAAAAATCGAGCCGCAATCACCGCCACCGCCTTCACGAGACGATTCTGTGACGGTGCGGTGCAGCATGGGTCGATTTGGAAACAAACGGCTGCGGGGATGGGTGGAAATCCACCCATCCCAATGCGGGCAGGATCAGCCGTCGGTAATTAGCATCCGTTTGTCGAGGCCGTATTTCTGCATCTTTTCGTAGAGGGTCTTGCGGGAAATGCCGAGCGATTCATAGACCGGCCGGAGGCTGCCGCCATGCGCGACCAGCGCGCTGGCGATGACGCCTCGCTCGAATTCGGCGACACGTTCCGCAAGCCCGGTCGCCTCTTCGGCCTGCCGCCCGCCATTGTCGAGACCGAGGACCAGACGGTCGGCGGCATTCCTCAATTCGCGGACATTGCCGGGCCAGTCACGCTGGGCAATGTCGGAGGTCACCTCCGGCGGCACGGTGAGTTCGTCACGGCCGTAGCGGGCGGCTGCTTCCCGCACCAACTGCAGGAAAAGCAGCGGAACGTCCGCCCGCCGCTGCGACAGCGACGGCACATGCAGCGTTGCGACGTTCAGCCGGTAGAGCAGATCGGCGCGGAAACGGCCGGCCGCCACCTCCGCCTCGAGATCGACCTTGCTCGTCGCGATGAAGCGGACGTCGAGCGGCACGATCTCGTTCGATCCGAGTCTGGAGATTACCCGCTCCTGCAGCACCCGCAGGAATTTCGCCTGCAGGTCGAAGGGCATGGAGCCGATCTCGTCGAGCAGGATGGTGCCGCCGCGGCCGTGTTCGAATTTTCCGTAGCGCGGCCTGACGGCTCCCGGAAAGGCGCCGGGCTCATGGCCGAAGAGCTCGCTTTCGATGAGGTTTGCCGGCAGCGCGGCGCAATTGATCGCAATAAACGGCCGGCTTGCCCGGACACTGATGTCGTGAAGCGCGCGGGCCACGACTTCCTTGCCGGCGCCCGTCTCGCCGACAATAAGCGTATCGGCATCGCTCGCCCCGATGGCACGGATACGGTAGCGGAGATCCACCATCACTTGCGTGCGCCCGGGCAGCCGCGCCTCGATATCGTCGCGTTTGCCGGCGACTGCCTTCAGCAGCCGGTTTTCGAGCACGAGGCCGCGCCGCTCCATCGCCCGGCGAATGACGCCGGCAAGCATCTCCGCCGTAAACGGTTTCTCGATGAAATCATAAGCGCCCTCCCGCATCGCCTTCACAGCGAGCTGCACATCGCCGTGGCCGGTGACGAGAATGACCGGCACCTCCGGATCGACCTCGCGGATCTTCTGCATCAGCGTCATGCCGTCGATACCGGGCATGCGGATATCGCTGACGACGACCCCGGGAAAGCTATAGCCGATCAGCTCCAGCACATGATCGCCGTTCGAAAAGGTCTCGACGTTGAAGCCGGAAAGCTCCAGCGCCTGCGCCGTCGACCGGCGCAGCTCCTCCTCGTCGTCGACCAGCAGGATCTTCGCATCGTTCATTCCGCCGCCTCCGGCATCAGTCCCGCCGCCGACTGCAGCTCGATGCGGAACACCGCGCCCCCTTCGGGATGATTGGCGGCGGCAAGGCTGCCGCCGAAATCCTTGACGATGTTATAGGAGATCGAAAGGCCGAGACCGAGCCCCTTGCCGACGCCTTTCGTCGTGAAGAACGGATCGAAGATGCGCTCGGCGATCGCTGCCGGCACACCTGGCCCATGGTCGCGCACCTTCAGCACCACCTTGCCGGCCTCCTCGAAGGCCGAAACCTCGATGCGCCTGTCATCCAGCCCTTCCACCGCGTCGGCGGCATTGGAGATGACATTCACCAGCACCTGCTGCAGACGCACCGAACCGGCGCGCACGACCGGCGGTCGTATCCCGAGGTCGAGCCGGAGCTCGGCGTCCGCTGCCTTCAGCCGCCACGCGACGATTTCCAGCGTATCGCGTATCGCTTCGTCGAGAGGGACCGGCCCGAGTTTTTCGTTCGGCTTGCGGGCGAAGTTGCGCAGGTGCCGGCTGATCGATGCCATGCGGTCGATCAGCCCGCCGATCCGCCTTATATTGTCCCGCGCCTCCTCCATTCGCCCGCGGTCGATCAACACGGCGGCACTGTCCGTATAGGTCTTGGCGGCGGCGAGCGGCTGGTTGAACTCATGCGAAAGAGCCGCCGACATCTGCCCGAGCCCGGCAAGCTTGCCGGCCTGGATCAGATCGGCCTGGGTCTGACGAAGCTGCTGTTCGGTCAGCCGCCGCTCTGAGATCTCCTCCTCGATGCGGCTGTTGACGCGGGCAAGGTCGGCGGTGCGCTCTTCTACTCGCCGCTCGAGCTCGCCGCGCGCCTCGGCCTGCAACTGCATGCGCTCGGCAAGCCGCGCCCGCCGCTGGCGAAGCACGGCCACGGCAAGCGCGGCGATGCAAAGAATGAGGAAGACGGCCACTAACGCGGTGCGAGCCTGCGCACGGATGGAACTCGTTTCCATCAGCACGTTCACCGTCCAGTCCTCGGCCGGCATGTAATGTGACAGCACGAGATATTCGCTTGCACCCCGATCACTCGCCAGCGTCATCAGCTCGTGCTGCTCGAAGCGGTGACGCGTTACCGGCAGCGCCGTCAGCCTGGCATTGGCATAACGACGCGAGGCTTCCGTTCGGGCGATACGGTCGGCCGTCAGCGGCAGAATGGCCCCATAGAGCCATTCCGGGCTGCCCGACATGAAGATGATGCCCTCCGGATCGGAGACGAAGATCTTGTATTCCCCACCGCTCCAGGAGGATTCGATCATGTCGATATCGACCTTGAAGACAATGACGCCACGAATATCCGCCTCGACCCTGATCGGCGCCGAGAAATAATAGCCGCGTTTCAGCGAGGTGGTCCCGAGCGCATAAAATCGCGCCTGCCGGCCTTCGATCGCCTCCTGGAAATAGGGCCGGTAGTTGAAATTCTGCCCGACGAAGCTTCCCGGTCCATCGTAATTGCTGGCCGCGATCGTCTCTCCGTCCGGCTTCACAACATAGATGTCCGAGGACTTCAACAGCCCGTTGATCGCCTTCAGGTAGAGGTTGGCGGTCTCACGCAACGCCCTATCGTCGGGGGTGCTGACCAGTTCCTTGATATCGTCGTGATCGGCAATCAGCGCCGGTAGCGCCTCGTAGCGATTGAGATGGCCGCTGAGCGCCGAAACGGCAAGGCGCAATGCTGTTCCCGCCTGCGCCGAGGCCTCCTCCATATAGGCGCGCGTCGCAATCGCGCTTCCATAGGTGAAGAAGGCGAAGATGACGAGCGGCACCACCAAAAGCGCCGCTATCGCACGATATCTCGAAGACAGGTCCGGCTCCTCCCTTTCTGCCTCCACTCCCCAGCAAGGCACGCCCGACGGGCTCCAACTCTAATGATGCGGACGGGGATTTCCAAGGGGCTGCCGAAACTTGACACTCGGGGAGCCGAATGTCCTATTGCGGCAACGCAAGGAGACCCGCTCATGAACGACGACCGGACGCCCGCCGACAGCAAGCTGACCAGTTCCAAGCGCCGCTGGGCGGCGGAGGGCAAATTCCTGACCGGCCGCGTCAGCCGTGCTGAGGCCGAGCGGTTGCCGCCCGGTCAGCACCTCGTCAGGAACTGGCCGGTGCTCGATCTCGGCCAGCAGCCGGTCATCTCCACCGACAGCTGGCGGCTCGATGTCCGCGGCCTGGTCGAAACACCGCTCACCCTCAATTGGGCCGCCTTCCAGGCGATCGAGCAGAGCACAAAGGTCAGCGACATCCACTGCGTCACCACCTGGTCGCGCTACGACAACAACTGGAAAGGCGTTTCGACGCGGAATCTGCTCGATCTCGCCATGCCGAAGCCGGAAGCGGCCTACGTCATGCTGACGAGTTATGACGGCTACACCACCAACCTGCCGCTTGCCGATTTCGCCGCTGAAGACGCCATTCTTGCGACCTCGTGGGAAGGCCTGCCGCTGACATCAGATCACGGCGGCCCGATGCGCCTCGTCGTGCCGCATCTCTATTTCTGGAAAAGCGCCAAATGGCTGCGCCAGATCGAACTGATGCCCGCCGACACGGCCGGGTTCTGGGAAAGGAACGGCTACCACATGTATGGCGATCCGTGGCGCGAGCAGCGCTATTCCGACGACTGAGCCCTCGGCCGCAGGACGCGTCTAAGCGCAAGGACGGCAAGACCGACCAGGGCAGCAACTCCCGTCAACCATGCCATGCTGGCCGGATGAAGCGGAACCTGGCTCCAGCGCGGCTTGATGATGTCGGCGGTGTTGAAAGCCTGGCCGCTGAACCGGCAGGTGATGAGCGCAAGTCCGCGGCGCACCATATCGGCATCGACGGCCGAGATGATTTCGCCCGCGGCATGCGCTTCCCGCGGCATGTCCCGCATCGCCATCAGCACGGCTTTCGTCGCCGCGAGATAGGCATGTGCGCATTCGTTGAACGGACTTTCCTCATCCGTCACGCTTCCCGGCACCCTGCCCCAGATGCAATAGGAATATTGGATCTCGGCATAGTTCAGGATGCGGCGGAACGGCTCGTTCGTATCGACCGCCTGCGATGCGAGTTCGATGATCCCACGGCGATAGTCGGAAATCACCGCCATCTCGCCATGGGAAATCTCCGGGATATCGAGGCCGGCATGGCTGCCCCCGGCGCTGCGGCCGTGGGCAAGGCAATTTCCGGCAATGAAGAGCAGCGTGCCCGCACCGAGAACCAGCCCCCGGGTCAAGCCCAACGGCGAGAATGCAGCGAGCCTACCGGTAGACGGGATCACTGAAATGCCGGCCGCGTCCCGCCTTTGGCGGCAAGGCGCTTTTCCGCCAGTACCCCGAAGGCAAGGCCGAGCACTGCCCAAAGGATCGCGTGCATGCCGAGCGAGGTCGTGCGGAAACGCCAGAGCACCATCGCGGAGAAATTCTCCGGCACCTCGTTGATCGGCGGCAGCAGAAAGAGCACGAGGCCGATGAAAACGAGATAGGCGGTGCCGGCGACGATCGCGCCGTTCCAGAGACCGAAACGCTCGGAAAGACGGCGTGAAAGCGCGACCGCCGCGATCAGCGCGGCAAGCGAGACGACGATCATCAGGAAGAACAGCTCGGTCCTGACGCCGATCGTATCGGGATTGCCGACCGCCGGCGGGTTGGCCGGGTATTTAATGCCGGGAACCAGGACGACCGCCACGAAGGCGGCGATGGCGATGACGGCCGAGGTGCCACGCGCCGAAAGGCTGCTGAAACGGCCGTGGACGAAGGCGAAGGCGAGCGAGAAAAGACCGCCGACGGCGATGCTGTAGGCCATCACGCCGGTGAAAAGGCCGATCCCGGCCTGCGTGGCGCGGCTGACGATTTCGGGTTCAGCAGCTTCGCCGGCCGCCTGCGCGCTCGCCTCCTCGAAGGAGATCGCCGCATCGACCAGCGGCTCGCCGAAGACACGGGCGAAGGCGAAAACGAGAATGCCAGCAATCAGGCCCGCGAGCATGCCGCGAAGCAGAAGATTTCCAACCATGTCAGATTCCCTTAGTGGCAGGGAAAGCCGAGGAGGTGACGGCCGTCATGCACGAATTCATGCACGTACATTCCGTTGAACAGCGCCATCGCGCCTTCCTCGGTGCCGACGAAATAGACGGCTATGAGCATCAGCAGACCGCCGAAGATGGCCCAGGGCAGGATTTCTCCTACGGGGATCGGCGCCGGTGCCGCGACGGGCGCGAAAGTGGTGTCAGACATGTATTCCTCCGGAATGACGCGTTCAGTCGAAAGAGTGCTTGTGCGGCAGGGTCTGACTTCCAGCGCGAAGACCTTCGACACGCTGGTTACAGTGGCGCGACCGCGCCGGATTTTCACCGGCTTCCAAACCCGCAACGCCACGGTTATATCTGCTCGCCGGAGAGACTGTCAACGAAACTTCACCGAGCCGGCAAGGCTCGTCCCCATAGCATTCCGGGAGATGAGATCGATCGTGAATACGCGCCTCACCTGGATTTGCCACGGCGCGACGGCGGCAAGCCGCAAGGCGCTGTTCCCGCTCGACGAACCGCTCGATGACAGGGCAGCCGAGGAGGCCGGCAGGATGGCCGCCCTGCCCCGCGCCGACCGCATCATCACGAGCCCCGCTTTGCGTGCCCGCCAGACCGCCGAAGCCCTTCGTCTTCAAGCCGAAACAGACCAGGCGCTACGCGATTGCGATCACGGCCGCTGGGCAGGCAGGCCGATCACGGCGATCGGGGCCGAGGAACCTGACGATCTCTTGGCCTGGATGAGCGATCCGGAAGCCGCACCGCACGGCGGTGAGAGCTTTTTGGCTCTGCGCAGACGCGTTGCCGGCTGGATGGATGAGCAATCCCTGCTCGCAGGCCATGTGATCGCCATCAGCCACGCAGCCGTCATCAGGGCGGCGGTCGCGCATGTGCTTCAAGCGCCGCTTTCCGCCTTCTGGCTGATCGACGTCGAGCCGCTCGCCGTCCTTCGCATGACCAGCAACGGACAGCGCTGGTCGCTGCGCCTTTAGATGTGGAGCCTTTCCTCGCCGTCAGATCCGAACACCGTGGCCAGGAAAGAGCGGCGCATTAGCGATCCCTGATAAGATCCAGCCTTACGCAAGCAAATCGCGTCATCTCTATTCAACCGGGTTTGACCGGGACTACTTCCTTGTCCCAAGGAGATGGAAGACATGGCATATGACTGGAGTGGGGAACGCACGCGGCGCCTGCGCTTGATGCGTGTCGCGACCTTCATTATCGTCGGTCTGGTCGTCAGCGTTCCGCTGCTGATCGTCACCACCTGATAAAGCGAGACAGGGCGAGCGATGCGGCAGCACGCTCGTCCTCGTTCTTTGCAGAAATGCCAGCTCAACCGTTCAATCCCAAGACATTGCCGGCCTGGATCAGGCCGCAGAACAGCTGCAGCAACGCCATTTGACGCACTGCCGCTGCACCGACGGCACCGCAAAAGTCTATCACCTCCAATAATTCGCCTTCTGGTTTCAACGAACATTTCAGATTTTCGTGATAGTTCGGCGCAGGATGGAGATGGAGAAGGCGATAATGCCGGCGTTTTTCCAAAGCAGGGCCGGACGGCAATGCGTTTCAGTCGTGGTGCTCGGAGTGACGCTCTGGATCCTCGGCGCGCTGTTGCAGCTTGGCGACGGCCTGGTCTCTTTCATGACCGGTTTCAGCAAGTACGGCGCCGACAAGCTCGTTCTGGCCCTCGGCATCGCCGGCGCCATGAGCTTCATCTATTCGGTGCTGCGCATCGCCGACCTGCGCAGGGAAATGGAACTGGGCGTCGCCGCTCAAGTGAAGGCCGATTGGACGGCAACCCACGATCACCTGACCAAGCTGCCGAATCGCTACGCCTTCGAGCGCAAGATCTTCGCACGGCCGGCCAAGAGCGACGAAGCCGAAATCGAGGAATGGAACCACAACGTCACCATCTTCTCCGTCGATCTCGACGGCTTCAAGAAAGTCAACGATCTCGTCGGCCACAAGGGCGGCGACGTGCTGTTGATCGAAGTCGCAAGGCGCATCTGCGCACTCGGCAACGCCGATTGCGTCTACCGCTTCGGCGGCGACGAATTCATTATTGTCGCCTTCGCCCTGACGGCGCAGCGGGAGGAGCGTTTCGCCAAGCTGTTGATTCAGGCCGTGACCCGACCGATTCATATCGATGGCTTTGCAGTCGAGGTCGGGGCCAGCGTCGGCTACGATCGCTGGGCTGAGGGAGCCGAACCGCTGGAGGATGCCGCCCATCGTGCCGACCTCGCCATGTACGAGGCGAAATCACGCGGTCCCAACCATTATCTCGTCTTCGAAACTTCGATGCAGGATAAGGTAACGGAGCGCGCCTCCCTGGAAACCAAGCTGCGCGCCGCGATCGCCAATAAGGACATCAAGCCCTTCTATCAACCACTGATCGACCTGAAGACCGGAGAGCTCTGCGGTTTCGAAGCGCTCGCACGCTGGACGGGCGAGGATGGCATCCACATTCCGCCGCCGGTCTTCATCGATATTGCCGAGGAAACCGGCATGATCACCGGCCTCTTCGAAGATCTGCTCGCCCAGGCCTGCAGCGACGCGCTCACCTGGCCGGCGCATGTCATGTTGTCCTTCAACGTCTCGCCGGTGCAGATGGAGGACAAACTGTTGACCTCCCGCATCCTCAAGGTCCTGTCGGCAAGCCGGCTGCCGGCGCAACGCCTGGAAGTGGAGATCACCGAGAACGCCCTGATCCAGGATACCGCCATCGCCGCCGTCATCCTCGATGAATTGCATGCCGCCGGCATCCAGATCGCCCTCGACGATTTCGGCACGGGCTATTCGAGCCTCGCCCAGCTCGCCCGCTACCGCTTCGACAAGATCAAGATCGACAAAAGCTTCATCGCCACCTATCGCGACGACGAACGCCAGGAAAAGATCGTCCGCGCCATGCTTGGCCTCGGCAGAAGCCTCAACATCAAGACGACTGCGGAAGGCGTCGAGGAACATGGCCAGCTCGCCTTCCTGCTGCAACTCGGTTGCGACATCGGCCAGGGCTATCTTTTCGGAAAGGCGATGCCCGCCGCCGAGGCGGGCATCTTTGTCCGCAACCGGGACGCCAAACTGGCGTCGACGGCCTGACGGCGCTTTTCGAAGACCATGGCAAGGCCGGAACCGGAGCCGACCTCCAGGATCAGTTCCACCGGCAGCACCGCCAGAATGCCGAAGGCGACGGCGCCGCTGGAGGTCAGCACGCCGAGGAAGTTGAAGAAGCCCGACCAGATGACGGCGAATTCCGCCGGCATCGAACGGGTATAGATCACGGTGGCCACCGCATTGGCCGTATCGTGGAAACCGTTGACGAATTCGAAGCCGAGCGCGATCGGCAGTGCAAGGCCGAGCAGGATCCAGGGAACGGCAACTGCGGTTGTCAGGTCGCGGCCGAGTGCATAGGCGACATATCCAAGGCCGCAGAGCAGGACGAGCCCGAAGAGCGGCAAGAACCACTTTCCGGCCGAATTCGAGCTGTGGAGCGGGTGGGAAGCGTCGCTATGAGCCTGGCTGGGGGCAATATCGGCCATTGCATAGGTCCTTATTCCGCTTTGCAAATTTGTCTTTTGTTAATAATTCCGCAGCGTGAAGCTATCGTGACGCCCCGACGGCCGACCTTCTAAGGTACTGACATCGGACGATATTTGCCGTCGCATCTTCCCATGTCCGCGCGTCTTCGGCCTGCCGAGACGATCGCGGCGCGGCGTCAAAAACACGCGGCCGGCAATCGCATATCTTTCCCTCACAAGCCCCGGCGCTAAGTTCCGGTCATCGTCATGCCCGCGCGGAGCCTTTGAAGACATGTCATTGACCGACCTCCTCCTGACCTTCAACGCCGGCTCCTCGACCGTCAAGATCGGCATCTTCTCGATGGCTGGCGCCAAGGCACGGCACATCGGCAAGGGCGTCATCGATCTTCGCGCCGAGCCGCTGTCCCTCGGTCTGAAGAAAGGATCGCAGACCTTCGAGATGCCGTTGAAGGTGGAGGTGACGGAAGACCTGCACGATGTCATCGGCGAGACCTTCGCGCGTCTCGCCGATCATTTCGACGTGGCCGCCGCGCGCGCCGCCGGCCACCGCGTCGTCCATGGTGGCGACCGCTTCACCAAGGCCGCCGCCCTTGATAATGCCGGCATCGCCGCCATCGAAGCACTGACACCGCTCGCGCCGCTGCACCAGCCGCAGGCGTTGCGCTTCATCCGTGCGCTCGGGCATCTGAAGCCGCACCTGGCCCAGACGGCCTCCTTCGACACGGCCTTCCACGCCACGCAGGACGATCTCGTTCGCCGCCTCGCCATCCCGCGCGCGCTGCACGAGGAGGGCATCAAGCGTTACGGCTTCCACGGGCTTTCCTATAAGTTCATCGCCGGCGAACTCGCCCGCAAGGCGCCGCAGGCGGCAAAGGCGGTGGTCGCCCATCTCGGCAGCGGCGCCAGCCTCTGTGCGCTGGACCGGGGCATCAGCCGCGATTGCAGCATGGGCTTTTCAACCCTCGACGGCATCCCGATGGCGACGCGCCCGGGCTGGCTCGATCCCGGCGTCATCCTGCATCTGGCAGGAGAGAGAAAACGCTCCCTGGGCGAGATCGAGGATCTGCTCTATCACCGCTCCGGCCTGCTCGGCGTTTCCGGCATCAGCGCCGACACGCGCGACCTGTTGAAGGATGGCCGGTCGGAGGCGCGCCAGGCAATCGACCTCTTCACGCTGCGCATTGCCGGCGAAATCGGCCGCATGGCGGTAACGCTCGGCGGCCTCGATGCCGTCGTCTTTACCGCCGGCATTGGCGAGCATCAGCCGGAGATTCGCGCCGGCGTGGCGAAACACCTCGCCTGGCTAGGCCTTTCGATCGACGCAAAGGCCAATGCCGCCAATGCTTTCACGATCAGCTCGGGGGACAGCCGCATCTCCGCCCATGTCATTGCCACGGACGAAGAACAGGTGATCGCCGACGAGGCGCTGTCACTTCTTGGCGAACGCTGATCCAGATCAATGGCGCGCCGGCGCTGACGGCTAGAAATGACGTTGAACGCGTTTTCGAACGGAAGAAGCCAATGGAAAAGCATGTCTCGACCGCCGCCCCCCTGACCGATGCCGAACTCAGCCTGATCGACCGCTACTGGCGGGCCGCCAATTATCTCTCGGTCGGCCAGATCTACCTGCTCGCCAATCAGCTGCTGCGTGAGCCGCTGAAACCGGAACACATCAAACCCCGCCTGCTCGGCCACTGGGGCACGACGCCCGGCCTCAACTTCATCTACGCGCATCTCAACCGCCTGATCCGCGCCCGCGACATCGACGTCATCTATATATGCGGCCCCGGGCACGGTGGGCCGGGCATGGTTGCCAATACCTATCTCGAAGGCAGCTATAGCGAGATCTATCCTGATATCTCCGAGGATGCCGAAGGCATGCGCAAGCTCTTCCGGCAATTCTCCTTCCCCGGCGGCATCCCGAGCCACGCGGCCCCGGAAACGCCAGGATCGATCCACGAGGGCGGCGAACTCGGCTACGCCCTCGTACATGCCTATGGCGCCGCCTTCGACAATCCCGACCTGATCGTCGCCTGCATCGTCGGTGACGGCGAGGCCGAGACCGGGCCGTTGGCGGCGAGCTGGCATTCCAACAAGTTCCTCAATCCCACCCGCGACGGCGCCGTGCTGCCAATCCTGCATCTGAATGGCTACAAGATTGCCAACCCGACCGTCCTTGGCCGTGTCGGAGACGATGATCTCCGCCGCCTCTTCGAAGGCTATGGCTACGAACCCTTCTTCGTCGACGGCCATGAGCCGCGCGACATGCACCAGCAGATGGCCGCGACGTTGGACCGGATCTTCGACCGCATTCGTGAGATCCAGAGCCAAGCCCGCAACGGCAAGGCCGCTGACGGCTGCCCGCGCTGGCCGATGATCGTGCTGCGCAGCCCCAAGGGCTGGACGGGCCCGAAGGCGGTCGACGGCAAGAAGGTGGAAGGCTTCTGGCGCGCCCACCAGGTGCCGGTTTCCAACTGCCGCGAGAACGATGGCCATCGCGAAATTCTCGAGCAGTGGATGCGGAGCTACGACCCGGAGGATCTGTTCGACGCCGATGGCCGGCTGAAGCCCGAACTGCGGGCGCTCGCCCCCGCTGGCAGACGCCGCATGGGCGCCAATCCGCACGCCAATGGCGGGTTGCTGCGCCGGGAGCTCGATGTTCCCGATATAAGCGAGTATGCAGTCGAGATCGGCAAGCGCGGCAGCGTCGTGGCCCAGTCGACGGAGATTCTCGGCCATTATCTGCGCGACACGATGAAGCGTAACGCGGCGGCCGCCAATTTCCGCATCTTCGGCCCTGATGAAACGGAATCGAACCGCCTCGGCAGCGTCTTCGAGGTCACCGACCGAGTCTGGATGGAGGATATCGAGCCCTATGACGTCCATCTCTCGCGCGATGGACGCGTCATGGAGGTGCTTTCCGAACATCTCTGCCAGGGTTGGCTGGAAGGTTACCTCCTGACCGGCCGCCACGGCCTTTTCTCCTGCTACGAGGCATTCATCCACATCATCGATTCCATGTTCAACCAGCACGCCAAATGGCTGAAGGTGACGGGCGAGCTGGAGTGGCGAAAGCCGATCTCCTCGCTGAACTATCTGCTGACCTCGCATGTCTGGCGCCAGGACCATAACGGCTTCAGCCACCAGGATCCCGGTTTCATCGATCTCGTCGCCAACAAAAAGGCCGATATCGTCCGCATCTACCTGCCGCCGGATGCCAATACCCTGCTCTGGGTCGGCGACCATTGCCTGCGCACCTATGACCGCATCAATGTCATTGTCGCCGGCAAGCAGCCGGAGCCGCAATGGCTGTCGATGGACGAAGCGGGAAAACATTGCGAGGCCGGCATCGGCATCTGGCACTGGGCAAGCAACGAGGAAGACGCCGTCGCGCCCGACCTCGTCATGGCCTGCGCCGGCGACGTGCCGACCATGGAGACTCTTGCCGCCGTCGACCTCTTGCGCAAGGCCATTCCGGCGCTGAAAGTCCGCACCGTCAATGTCGTCGATCTGCTCGCGCTGCAATCCAGGGACCAGCATCCGCATGGCCTGACCGACGAGGCCTTTGACGCTATCTTCACGTCAGACAGGCCTGTCATCTTCGCCTATCACGGCTATCCCTATCTCATCCACCGCCTGACCTATAAGCGCACCAACCACGAAAACATCCACGTCCGCGGCTTCATCGAAGAAGGCACGACGACGACACCCTTCGACATGACGGTCCTCAACGAACTCGACCGCTACCATCTCGCCATCGAAGCGATCGAGCGTGTCCCGGGCCTGAAGGAAAAGGCGACGGATGCGCTTGCCGCTTTCCGTGGCAAGCTTTCGGAACACCACGACTATGTGCGCGAACATGGCGAGGACATGCCGGAGGTGCGGGACTGGACATGGCCGGCGACGTGAGACATCGGTGACTGACGCCTGCGAATACGCCGCCACCGGATGCCAAAATCCTATCCGCGGTCGAGTCGGGCCTTTTCCGTCATGCGCCAGACTCGCGGCGTTTCGCCGGCATATTTCAGGAAGAATCGCGAGAAGTAGGCGGGGTCGGAGAAGCCGAGGCGGAATCCGATTTCCTGAACGCTGCCCAGTGTAAAGACAAGCTGACGCTTCGCCTCCTCAACGAGTTTGGCGGCAATCAACTCGTGCGGCGTGCTGCCGGTCATCGACCGGACGATCCGGGTGAGATGCGTCGGCGAAACCCCGAGCTCCCCGGCATAGAAGGATGTAGGCTTGTGGGATCGAAAATGCTGCTGAATGAGCTCGCCCAGCATGTCCATCCGTCGCTCGTTTTCGTTTGACGCAAGCTCCTGCGAATTCCCCTCATGAGAAATCCGCGCCGTCAGCCGCAGCACTAAGGCGACGTAGGCTGCCAGGACCTCGTTGCGGCCGCTGCGGCGATTTTCGAATTCGTCGCCCAGCCGTCGCAACGTCTGCATCACATGGGCAGCTTCGGCATCATCAGGATCGAGCGCCGTCAGATGCGGCGTCGCCAGCCATTCGCCGAGATGGCTCCGCTCGCCGGGTGGATGGCTGAGATGGGACTGCAATATGGTGATGACGAGACCGTCGATATCGCGTGAAAAACGAAAGCCGTGATTGAACGCCGGGGGAACGGTGATGACCGCTGGCGGCCGGATGGCATGGCTCCTCGCGCCGAAGATCGCATCGCCCGATCCGGCCTCGATGTACAATATCTGAAAGAAGCTCTCATGCCGGTGCAGCCGGATTTCCCATTGATGCAGGCTGCTCCGGGAGCGAATTGTTTCGCAATGCAACCAAAATTCCGGCGATCGCCCGACATTTTCGCCGTAGAGCTCGTAGGTCGGTATATGTCTGCTCATCAGCTCCCTCCCGCGCCAATGTTCGATTAGTGCAATTTTTAGGCTGGAATGTCCATTGTGGCGATCCGGTCGGTGCGGCAGAATCTGACGAAACGCAAAAAAGAGAGGGAGGACGCGTTGCGAACCCAGGTCGCCATCATCGGTTCGGGACCATCCGGCTTGCTTCTCGGTCAGCTTCTGACCGAAGCCGGCATCGACAATATCATTCTCGACCGCGTCGACAAGGACTACATCCTCGGTCGCGTGCGCGCCGGCGTTCTGGAGGAAGGCACCGTCGGCCTGCTGGACCAGGCCAAAGCCGGAGCGAGGCTGCATGCCGGAGGCCTGCCGCATGACGGCTTCTCGCTCGCCTTCGACGGACGCGACCATCGCATCGACCTCTACGAACTCACCGGCGGCAGGCGCGTCACTGTCTACGGCCAGACCGAGGTGACGCGCGACCTGATGGAGCGGCGCGAAGCAAGCGGCGCCCTGTCGATCTACGATGCCGCTAATGTCACACCGCAAGGTTTCGACGGCCGCTCTCCTTTCGCTACCTATGTGAAAGACGGCGCTGCCAGGCGCATCGATTGCGATTTCATCGCCGGCTGCGATGGCTTTCATGGCGCAAGCCGCAAGGTCGTTCCAGAACGGGCGATCAAATGTTTCGAAAAGGTCTACCCCTTCGGCTGGCTGGGCCTGCTTGCCGACGTGGCGCCGGTCAGCCACGAACTGATCTACGCCAATCATCCGAGGGGCTTTGCGCTCTGTTCGATGCGTTCGGCGACGCGCAGCCGCTATTATCTCCAATGCCCGCTCGACGAGAGGGTCGAGGACTGGAGCGACGACCGCTTCTGGGACGAGCTGAGGCGGCGTCTGCCGGCGCATCACGCCGAGGCGTTGAAAACCGCGCCGTCCTTCGAGAAATCGATCGCTCCCTTACGCTCCTTCGTCGCCGAGCCGATGCGTTTCGGCCGGCTTTTCCTTGTCGGCGACGCCGCCCATATCGTACCGCCGACCGGCGCCAAGGGGCTGAACCTTGCAGCCAGCGACGTCCATTATCTTTTCTCCGGGCTGATCGAGTATTACCGCGAAGGCTCGGATCATGGCATCGACGCCTATTCGCAGGTTGCACTTTCTCGCGTGTGGAAGTCCGTGCGGTTTTCCTGGTGGATGACGACGATGATGCATCGTTTCCCCAATACCGGTGATTTCGACCAACGGATCCAGGAGGCTGAGCTCGACTACCTCACGCATTCCCGCGCCGCCTCGACGGTCCTTGCCGAAAATTATGTGGGATTGCCATTCTGAAACATTGCGGATGAAGGCTGCGCCCACTCGCAGTGAACCGGGTGTTCGAGACGCAGAACCATAACCAAGAGATCATGTGTTTGGGGATTTATTTCATTTTACATCACCATTTCGCATGACAAGCTAAACGGAAATTCAATACGGCGCCGGAGTACGCCGAAAAGGGAGAGAGAAAATGAGGAAAATGCTTCTGGTCGCCGCTGCGGCAATCGTCATGGGCACGAGCGCCTATGCCGACACCATCAAGGTCGGCGTCATCGGCCCGTTCTCGGGTCCCTTCGCGCTCCAGGGCAAGAACTTCAAGGCCGGGATTGACGCCTATATGGCTGTTAACGGCAGCAGGGTCGGCAACGATACCGTCGAGATCGTCTATCGCGACGTGCCGCAGGCGGATCCTGCCCAATCCAAGGCGCTTGCCCAGGAACTGATCGTCAAGGAAAAGGTCCAGTATCTCGCCGGCTTCTATTTCACCCCCGATGCCATGGCGGTGACGCCGATCCTCAAGCAGGGCAATGTGCCGATGGTCGTCATGAACGCCGCCACCTCGGCGATCGTCACCAAGAGCCCGCTCGTCGTGCGCACCTCGTTTACGACCTGGCAGACCTCGACGCCGATCGCCAAGGTCGCCTTCGACGCAGGCGTCAAGAAGGTGATCTCGGTCGTCAGCGACTATGGCCCCGGCATCGACGCCGAAAACGCCTTCAAGACCGGCTTCGAAAAGGCCGGCGGCCAGGTGGTCGAGGCGATCCGCATGCCGCTTGCGACCAACGACTTCAGCCCGATCATGCAGCGCATCAAGGATTCGGGCGCTGAGGGTGTCTTCGCTTTCCTGCCGTCGGGTCCGACGACGCTCGGCTTCGTCAAGGCATATAACGAGAATGGCCTGAAGGCTGCGGGCATCAAGTTCTTCGCGCCCGGCGACCTGACCCAGGAATCCGATCTGCCGGCGCTCGGTGATGCCGCACTCGGCATCCAGACGACCTTCCACTATGCCGTTTCGCACGACTCGCCCGAGAACAAGGCTTTCGTCGAGGCTGCCACTAAAGCGATCGGCAACAAGGCCGAACTCTCCTTCCCCGCAGTCAGCGCCTATGACGGCATGTATGTCATCTACAAGATGATCGAGGCGACGGGCGGCAAGCAGGATGCCGAGAAGGCCGTCGATGCGGTGAAAGGCCTTGCCTGGGTGAGCCCGCGCGGCCCGGTTTCGATCGATCCGGAAAGCCGCCACATCACGCAGAACATCTATCTGCGCGAAGTCGCCAAGACAGACGACGGGACCTATATCAACAAGGAGGTCCAGACCTTCGAGAAGCAGGGCGATCCGGGCCTGGCGGCGGCCAAGTAACATCGGGCGTCAGAACATGCGACGGGCATGGAATCCCAGGCCCGTCGCATTCAAGCAGGTAGTTCCATGCAGACAGTCTTCAGCATAGCCGTCGACGCGCTAGCCTATGGCATGGTGCTCTTCGTGATATCGATCGGCCTTTCCGTCACCATGGGGCTGATGCGCGTCGTCAACCTCGCGCACGGCGCCTTCGCCATGATCGGGGGCTACATCGCCTCCTATGCAGCACATGATCTCGGCCTTGGTTATGCGGCGGCGATCATCGCTGCCGTGGTCGCCACGATCATCATCGCAATACCTCTCGAGCGCTTCCTCTATCGTCGGATCTACGGCGCGCCGGAACTGACCCAGGTGCTGATGACGATCGGCATCACCTTCTGCGTCATCGGCATTGCGAACTATGCAATGGGACCGACGCTGAAAACCATACCGCTTGCCGGTGCCCTGCAGGGCTCGGCCGACCTCGGCTTCCGCACCATTCCCGTGCACCGACTTTTCGTCATCCTCTGCGGCCTGGTGGTCGCAGTCTCGCTCTGGTTCGCCATCGACCGGACCAGCTTCGGCGTCAAACTGCGCGCCTCCGTAGATGATGCGGCAATGGCGGCGGCACTCGGCGTGCGCACTGAGATCATCTATGCTGTGAGCTTTGCCGTTGCTGTCGGCCTTGCCGCCTTCGGCGGCGTCGTCGGCGCCGAACTCCTGCCGGTCGAGCCCTATTACGCATTGCGATACATGGTGACCTTTCTGGTCGTCGTCTCGGTCGGCGGCGCCGGCTCCATTCCGGGCGCGCTGATCGCCTGCCTGCTGCTCGGCGCGATCGACACAACAGGTCGTTATCTGATGCCGGAATTCGGCGAATTCTTCTTCTATCTCGCCGTGATCGCCATCATCTGCGTCTTCCCGCGCGGCCTTGCCGGAAGGATGAAATGAAATGGCGCTTGTCATGAACAGCGAAAGCGAACGTCTCCAGCATCAGCGCAGCTTCAGTGGCGACCTCGTCGGAATAGCCGTGATCGCAGCCATCGGCACGATCGGTTACTTCGCCTTCCCCGACAATCTCGCGCTGCTGACGCGGATAATCACGATCGCCCTGCTCGTCCTGTCGCTCGATCTGGTGACCGGCTATTGCGGCGTCGCCACGCTTGGGCATGCCGCGCTCTTCGGGTCCGGCGCCTATGCCGCCGGGATCCTGTCGGCGCATTACGGCATCAACGACCCGCTGCTGATGATGCTTGCCGGCATTGCCGCCGGTGCGATTGCCGGGCTGCTGTCGGGCGCCATCATCCTGCGCGCGCATGGATTGCCGCAACTCGTCCTGTCGATTGCCCTCATCCACCTCTTCCATGAATTCGCCAACAAGGCCTCGTCGTGGACGGGAGGCAGCGATGGGCTTTCCGGCATTGCGCCGGACCCGATCTTCGGTCTTTTCGAATTCGATCTCTACGGCCAAACCGCCTTCTTCTTCGGAATGGCGCTGCTGCTAATCGTCTTCGTGCTGCTGCGGTTTCTGGTTCGCTCGCCCTTCGGCATGCTCTGCCGCGGCGTCAGGCAAGATCCGCTGCGTATCCGCGCCATGGGCGGCTCGCCGAAGGCGGTTCTCATCAGGATGTACGTCATATCCGGCGCCGTTGCCGGTGTCGGCGGCGCGCTGAATGCGATCTCGACCCAGGTCGTCGGCCTCGACAGCCTGTCCTTCACTCAATCGGCAGAAGCGCTTGTCATGCTCGTGCTCGGCGGCACCGGCTCCCTTTTCGGGGCACTGTCAGGCACTGCCATCTTCATGCTCTTCGAGGACTATGTCTCGGCCGCCAATCCCTTCCATTGGCTGACCGTGGTCGGTGCGCTCTTGATCGCCGTCGTGCTTTTTGCGCCGAAAGGGCTCTACGGAACGACCGCAGCTTTGATTGTCCGCCGCAGGGAGCAGCGCTGATGAGCCCGGTTTTCGAAGTCGCCAATCTTAGAAAAGCCTTCGGCGGCCTTGCCGTCACAAACGACGTTTCGCTGGCGATGGCGCCCGGCGACCGCGTCGCGCTGATCGGCCCGAACGGCGCCGGCAAGACCACTTTCGTCAACCTCGTCACAGGCAATCTCTCGCCCGATTCCGGCGAAGTCCGCCTCGGCGGCGAGACGGTGACGTCGATCAATGCGATCGGCAGGGTCAAACGCGGCCTCGTCCGCTCCTTTCAGGTGACACGGCTTTTCCAGGACATGACGCCCGCCGAACATGTGGGGCTCGCTGTCCTTCAGCGGGATGGCAAGACCCGGAACATGTTCGGAAATTTCCTCTCGATGCCCGATGTCATGGCCGAGATCGCCGACCTCCTCGGAAAGCTCGGACTGACACCGCTGATGCATCGCAAGGTCAGCGAGATTGCCTATGGGCAACAGCGGCTCTTGGAACTTGCCGTGGCGCTGGCGCTGAAGCCGAAGGTGCTGCTGCTGGACGAGCCGGCGGCCGGCGTGCCGCAGAGCGATACCGGCCGCATCGAGCAGGCGCTTGCCGATCTGCCCGGCGATCTCGCCGTGCTGATGATCGAACACGACATGGATCTCGTCTTCCGCTTCGCCAAACGCGTTATCGTGCTCGCGGCGGGCGCGATCATCTTCGATGGCCTGCCGGCCGATGTCACCAAGGATGCCCGCGTGCGCGAGGCCTATCTCGGGAGCTATGCCAATGCCAGCCATATCGCTTGAGGTCGACAATCTCTCGGCCGGATATGGGCCGACGCGGGTGCTGGACAGCATTTCTTTCTCGGTGCCCGCTGGCGCACGGCTTGCCGTGCTCGGCCGGAATGGCATGGGCAAGACGACGCTGCTCGCGACGCTTGCCGGACAGACCAGGCGCTATGAAGGCCAGATCCGACTCGGCGATCTGGATGTCACCGCAGCGCCAAGCGCCGCGCGGGCGCACAAGGGTCTCGGTTATGTGCCGCAGACCCGCTGCATCTTTCCGACGCTGACGGTCGAAGAGAATCTCTTCGTCGGCCTGAAGGCGCGGCCGAAAACGGCGCTGGAAGAGGCCTATGCGATGTTCCCTCGGCTGAAGGAGCGCCGCCGCAATCTCGGCAATCAACTCTCCGGCGGCGAGCAGCAGATGCTCTCCACCGCCCGCACAATTCTCGGCCGCCCTTCCGTATTGCTCCTTGATGAACCGCTGGAAGGGCTCGCCCCCGTTATCTGCGAAGAACTGATGGCTGCCTTCGCCGAACTCGCCAAGTCAGGCGACATGACCATTCTGCTCGTCGAGCAACGCATCCAGAGCGCGCTCGATTTCGCCGATCAGGTCGTCATACTTGAACGCGGCAGGCTGGCCTGGGCGGGGACGCCGGCAGATCTGTCCAGGGATCACCAAACTGTCGAAAGCTTGCTCGGAGTGGGCGGCCTGCATTGAAGCCATCAATGCCGTATATCGTCACGATGACGTCACCAGACTGGCATTAATACGTGCCTGAAATATTTCTGCTGGCCGAAATTGGTAGAATGCTTGAAGAGCAGAAAATACCGCTCGCCCAGAAGCGGCATCAGCGTAAGACAGCGCATGAATCTTTATTTTTCAACAGAATAGACGCCGGCGTCGATCCCTTTATCTGGATCTTTGAGCTGCAGACAAATTGTGCCCGTTGCATTTGACAGGCTGAATTGATCCGACGCCTGGCAAAATTTCGTTGCCGAGCACCCGATAGAGTTGCATGTTCGAACAGAACTTCTGACGGGAGGTAGAAATGGCAAACCACAAGCCGGTCGCAGCGGACGTATACCAGCCCATTTTCAACATCGACAAGCCGGTTGACGGCAACATCCTTGACGGTTCCACGGATGCCGACGGAGATCCTGTGCGTCTTAACTTCGTGAACGGGCAGCGAATTCCGCAACCGGCCACTCCTGACGGACCGGCCTCGACGACGACAATCGAGGGAAAATACGGCACGCTGACCGTCTATTCCGACGGTTACTACACCTATGAACTCGATCACTCCAATCCGGTGGTATCAGCGCTCGGCCCGGGGGATCTCCTCGTTGACCAGTTCAATTTCAAGATCTCGGACGGTAAAGGCGCCACCGACTTCGGCTTGCTCAATATCGCTGTCGATCTGCCGGAGCGTGGCGATATCCTCGTCAATTTCGAGGATGTCGGCAAACATGATTTCCCCACCGGCTACAAGGGCTTCGATTGGGGCGCTTGGCACGATGGTGACGATGCAGCGATACAAAAGGAAGCCGACGGCAACCATTATCTGTCAGGCGGCGTATTCTGGACACCCATCCAGGCCGCCGATGGCGGCACCTTCCAGATCGAGCAATTCAGCGTGGCAAATGGCACGTCGGACTATGACAACGTTCTGACGATCGAAGGTAGACTGAACGGCGATACGGTGTTCTTGGTTAGCGTCAACGTGACCGCCGACAGCATCCATGACCCGCAAGTAATTGATCTCAGCGCCTATGGCGCGATCGACTATCTCGTGCTCGACACCGAGCCCGTCATCACCGAAACGAGCGGCCCCGACTATTATGGTGCTCAATACGACAATTTCCACTTTGTCGTTTGATGGCCAGGGAAAGGGCGCCGCATCGCCAAACCTTGCATCTTTCCGAGCGCCGCCGCAGCGGCTATCTGGTAGCGATTTCTTGCGATAGCTGATCAACCTGCGCCCTGTTAGCATCAGATCGTCCGAGGAGGGACGGTTATGCTGGGATGGAGGAGATAATGCAGTCAATGGGAATCAGGTTAGCGGCGGTCATGTTCTCGCTGGCCTTATGGGCTATTATCATCGCTGCTGCATCTCATCTTTGGGCGATGAAAATGCCCATATTGCACTTTGCGCTCTACAGATAGCACGGACCTCGACGTGAGCGAGGCGTGGGACATGCATGCGCAGCTTTGAGGAAATGGATCCTCGGCCTCGTACCGGATCTCTCGTGGAAGATAGTTCGCCGAAGCGCCTGCTCTCCAACTGATCTTGGAATTGTTTGACGGCGATCAATGTTCGTCCGGCTGCTGAGTTGTTCAATGGAATTGTCGCCGCCCGATGACCGGCGGCAATCAACCATGGAGAAACGCAATGGCAGACACAGGAACAAAACCACCGGCGAAGACGGAAGAAAAATCTGCCGCTCCCTTCGAGCGGTGGAGGCCGTTTGAGAACCTCCGTAGCGAGATTGATCGCGTCTTCAACGACTTCAGCCCGACGTTCTTCGACAGAACGTTCAGCAGGATGCCAGCGGCATTCTCCCGCAGTCTTCTTGCGGTCGATGTTGTCGAATCGGCAGAGAACTTCGAGATTTCCGCCGAGCTTCCGGGCGTCGACGCCAAGGATCTCGATGTAACGCTGACCGACGGCATTCTCACGATCAAGGGCGAGAAGAACGAGGCCAAGGAAGAAAAGGAAAAGGACTACTACCTTTCCGAACGCCGCTACGGCTCCTTCCGACGCAGCCTCGAATTGCCGCGCAATATCGACAGCGAAAAGATCGATGCGAACTTCTCCAACGGCGTCCTTAAGATCCGTCTGCCGAAGACGTCTGGGCGCCAGGACAAGGACCACAAGATCGTGATCAAGACGGCCTGACGGTGCGTTCCCGTCGTGATGAGTGCGCGAGAAGCGGTAGCGAAAGGGAGGGAATGCCCTCCCTTTTTTCCGTGTGAATGGTTCCAACCGTCCCGTCGGCTATCGATCATGCTGATACCCACCGAGCCGGCCATCATCTCCTCCGAGATTGTGAGCGTCGCTGATATCATGCCTGCGATTGGGCAGCTTGCCTGATGCAAGGACGACCAATCATCCGTCGTGCCGATCTATTTCTTCTATGTGAATGGCGTGGCCCATTGCTTTTCGATGCCCCCGCAAGATGGATTGGATGCAAGAGAACGACAGACTGTGCCTCCACATGGATCATCGGGCCGGGTGACACTGACCTTTGGCGAAGTGAACGCCTGCACGCCTGGAACAGCTTGCAGAAGCACCGGTCGGAGTTCGGTTCGCTCAAGCCGGAGGCGCCTCAAGTTCTTGCTGAATCTCCGCACCTGATCGGACATTTCGAAGCGAGTGGCTCGCGACTTCAATGGGCCATGAAGATCGGCAGCTTGCTTTCTTCGATCATGTTGCGCGTTACTCCCCCAAAGATCGTCTGCTGCCAGCGGGGATGGTTGTAGGCGCCCATGACGATCAGGTCGGCCGCGACGTCGGCAGCATGCTGTCTGAAGACCTCGTCTGCTGGCCGTCCGCCGCTGGCAATCCTGTCCACCTGGACCTTGACGCCGTGACGGGCAAGATAGGCAGCAATGTCGGCCCCCGGCTCCTCCCCGTTCGCATCTGTGCGTGCCATAGGGTCCACCATGGTTACATAGACTGCGTCGGCTTGCTTGAGCAGGTCGAGCGACTGCCGGACGGCGCGCGAAGCTTCGTCACTTGAATCCCATGCCAGCAGCACCGACCGCGATGATGAATTCATCGCCCGCGTACCTCGATTGATGAGGATCGGGGTAGGTGTCTGAAATAGAGCCCCGTCGATAATGCGTTTGCGCAGCTGCTCGTCCCGGGCCGCCTGCCGCCCGACAAGGACGACGTCGGCGTAAAGCGCCCTTTCGGCAATATCCTGGTCTGCGAAAGCGAATTCCGTATAGACGTCCTGGACATCGTAGGAAAGTCCGCTTCGCCCGAGGATTTCCTTGATCTCTTCGACCTTCTCGGAAAGCGCGTCGATTTCGCGCTGGCGCTCGTCGAGCCAGACGGCGGAAACGGTGTTATAGTCCCCCATGATCGGAATTGCGCCCAACGAGATCACCAGCGCGTTCAGATGCGCAACCTGTACTCCGCAGAAGTCGATCGCGCTTTTCAGGTCCTCCTCGAACCGATTGACGCCAAGGATGCTTAATACCGTCCGGATTGTCATCTCGATACACCTCGCTGCTCGGATAAAGCCAGGATAATCGCCGCTCCGGTAAGTTCCTTGACCTTCGTCAAAGCAGTGTCGATCTCCGACTTATAGTCTGTCTGCTAACGGACAGGAGCAACCATGGACAGCGCTATCCTAAAATTTCACGGAGCAGCAGGCTCTGTCACAGGCTCGTGCTTTCTTCTCAATGCTGGTGGCGCCGAAATTCTGATCGACTGCGGAATGTTCCAAGGCTCCAAAACCGAAAAGGAACTGAATTACAGGCCGTTTCCATTCGACCCTGGCAAGATAGACGCCGTGCTTCTTACTCACGCTCATATCGATCATTCGGGTCTGCTTCCGAAATTGGCTAAGGACGGTTTCAGCGGCCCGATCTACACGACATCCGCCTCAGTCGATCTTTGCGCGATCATGTTGCAGGATTCCGGACATATCCAGGAATCCGAGGTTCTCCAGCTCAACCGCAGGAACAGACGGCGGTCGCGGGAGGCGGTGGAGCCGATCTACACCGCGGACGAGGCGCGCAGCATCATGCCGCAATTTGTTGCGGTGCCTTACGGAGAGTGGCGCGAGACGGCAGGCAAACTGAAGTTCCGGTTCTGGGATGCCGGCCATCTTCTTGGATCCGCTTCGATCGAGATCGAGGCGAAGGATGCGGACGGACCTGTCCGGCTGTTGTTCTCAGGAGACGTGGGTTCGAGGCACAAGCTTTTTGAAAGCAATCCTGAAGCGCCGAGCGGAGTCGACTACCTGATCTGCGAAACGACTTACGGCGACCGCGAGCGGGAAGACTATGCGCTGAAGGAAAGGCGCATCAGCCTTCAAAAGCTCGTCGCGCAATCGAACCAATCGAACGGGGTACTTCTCATTCCTTCCTTCGCCGTGGAGCGCACTCAGGAAGTGCTGACGGATCTCATCGCGCTCATGGACACAGGGATGCTGCCGCGGTGCCCCGTGATCATCGATTCACCACTTGCCTCCAAGGCCACCGACACCTTCAAGAAACATGTTGGAAGCATGGAGCACGGAGCTGATTTCCTCAGGGCGCTCAATGCGCCTAACGTGAGGTTTACCGAGACCGCCGAACAATCGAAAGCGCTTGATCTCCTAAAGGGTTTTCACATTGTCATCGCTGCCAGTGGCATGTGTGAGGCAGGCCGGATCCGGCACCGCCTGAAGAACTGGCTCTGGCGGCCGGAATGCACCGTTCTTTTCGTCGGCTTCCAGGCTGCAGGCACGCTCGGCAGGATCCTGCAGGACGGCGCGGAAGTCGTGCGAATCCAAGGCGAGGAGATCAGGGTCGGCGCCCGAATTGCAACGCTCGACGCCTATAGCGGCCATGCCGATGCAAGCGAGCTGGATGACTGGGTGATGGAGCGCGGCCCAATCCGCAAAGCTATCTTTCTCGTGCATGGAGAAGCGGGCGCCCGAAGCGCGATGTCGAACCGGCTGGCAAAGTTGTTGCCGGTCGAAATATTTACCCCGCGCCTCGATGACGCATACGAGCTGAAGGGAGAATCCGCACGCCTCCTGACCAGCGACATCCCAGCCCGCCTCCAACCCCAAGAAATCGGTCATCAGGACTGGCACAATGACTATCAGAATTTCGTCCTCAATCTGGCCGACCGCCTGAAGGATGCAGCCGACCGCAAGAGCCGTGCCGTGATCCTGCGCAGACTTGAGCGTGCGCTGGAGGACGAGACCAATCAGAGTGAGGATTGGAGACCATAGATGCTGTCGACCGAACGCGATTTCAAACGAGGCAGTAGCGCTTTCCCATTCCCTCGCAAGGCGAAGTCGAAGGCAAACTTCTGATGTTCGAGTTGGTCGCCGTCACCTGCCTGAAGGAGCTCCTCGCAGAAACGGATTCGCATCCAGTCTCCAGACTTCGCCGGAAGCTCGTCCGCAACTTGAAAGAAAAATGCGCTCCACTGAAGCTCTGCGCCGGCGATGCAACCGCCGCAAGGGAAATCGCGCTTCAACTTTTAGATGCGGCCTGCAAAATCACAGAAGACGAGAGAAGGGCCGACTAGCCAGGATCTACAGGAGGTCCAATGAGCGGAACCGCAATCACCTTCAACACTGGATCATCAAGCCTGAAGATTGGCGTCTTCAAAGTCGAGGCAGGTTTTGCAAGGCCGTTGGCCAGAGGCACTGTAATGATCGGCAAAGGGACGCGGTTCAAGTACACTTCTGGAACCGACGTCCATGAAGTCGATCTGCCGCACGTCAAGGAAATTGGTCCAGCCTTGCTTGCCGAATTACTCCCCCTCATCCTGCCAAAAGGCTCGGAGCCGACGCTTGTCGGACATCGCATCATTCATGGGGGCCTGAAATTTACCGCGCCCGTGCTTCTGGATTCGGACACGGAGGCCTGCATCAACCAACTGGTGCCGCTGGCGCCCTTGCATCTGCCTTGCGCACTGGAGGTGGTTCGCGCCGTCCGCGCGATGTATCCCGACGTGCTGCAAACCGCATCCTTCGACACGGCATTTCACACATCGCAATGTGCCCTGGCCACACGCCTTGCCATTCCGCGGGAAATGCATGACGCGGGAATTCGCAGATATGGCTTTCATGGCCTTTCCTACAAGTTCGTATCTCAAAAACTCAAGAAATTTGCACCGGATCTCGGCAGCGGCAGGGTCGTATGCGCACATCTGGGAAATGGCGCGAGCCTCTGCGGGATGGTGGACGGCGTCAGCAAAGACACCAGCATGGGCTTTTCCTGCCTCGACGGCGTCCCGATGGCGACGCGCCCGGGATCGATTGATGCCGGCGTCTTGATCCATCTTCTCCGAAACGGCTTCCATGACGCAGACCGGCTCGAACACTTCCTCTATCACGGATGCGGCCTGCTGGGCGTGTCCGGCGTAAGCGGAGACGTCAGGGTACTTATGGAAAACTTTCACCCGGCGGCAAGGGAAGCATTGGATCTATTCTGTTTCAGGATCGCCGGCGAGATCGGCAGGCTGGCTGTATCGCTCGGTGGTATAGACGCGATCGTCTTTACGGCCGGCATCGGGGAGAACCAGCCGGAAGTGAGAAAGGGCGTGGCGCGCCATCTTGCCTGGATGGGGCTCGAACTGAGCGAGTCCGCCAATAAGGCCAATGCGACCGTCATCAGCGGTCGCGACAGCACGATAACCGCTTTCATCATTCCGACCGACGAGGAACAGGCGATCGTCGACGAGACTCTGGCCGTGGTTAACAGGCACAAGCTCTGACGGCCGAGTGCGATAAGCCTTCGTCATAGTGAGGATCGAGCGCTGCTTGGCTTGATGGACATCGACCTGAGAAGCAGCGCGTCGCTTGCTGCGAGGCGTCCATCATCCGCCATCGCCGCACATGTTACGGCTTATCTTCAAGCGCAGGTTCGAGCGGCCAGCCCTTTGACGGTCTCGTCGGCCAGCTCTCGCGCGACCTTCGCCGATACCGATCCCATTTTCGAAGTGATCATAGCCAATCGCGCAGACTCTCGTGACCCCTCGGCCAAGGCGTTGTGCGTGAAGTCGGCCATCACTTCGAACGTGTCGTTCAGTTCGACGCTTGCGACAAGGTCATCTACGAACCTCTCGTAGAGTTCAAGCCGGTGCTTGAAGAAGTTCAGCAGCTCGATCTGGCCATGCAGGGCCGCCTTGGACATCTCGACGTTCAGTCGATAACTCGCGAGAAAGAGGTTTCTCGCGGTCGCAGGCAGCGCCTGATCCGGCATCATGAACCCATCGTTGAACATGGCGGATCCTCTCGTTTTGATAAGCCTAGCGTCCCTGAGCCGGGACATCTTTGATCTGGATCAAGAGAGCCCGCGCCCAAATGTCCGATCCTAGGCCAAGACGCCTGCACGATCCGCCAAGGCGCAACCTGATCGATCGCGGAGCGATGTAAGCACATCGAGACGATAAGCTGATTGATCGAGCGCAATGCGAAGCATGCCGGCTCGCACGAAGGTGCTTCATCACCACCCGGAAAGGAAACTATCATGCTGAAGCTATTCACCGCAGCAGCCGCAATCCTGCTGGCCGTCCTGGTCGGCTACGGCGGCGCCACCTGGTGGCCGCAGCCGGACCAGTCGGATGCAACCCAGCAGGAAAAGAAGGCCCCCAAAGCCGGATACCCAGATCCATTCACACCTCCGACGAAGGGTAACGGCTTCTGACGCCGCCAGGATCCGCGCAAGGCTGCCTCGGCGATCGCGAAGTATCCCGCGCGCGCACGGGTCGGACAGACCATGGTTTCTGGAGCATGTTCAACTGCACTTCGTGGAGACAGACGATGGCTTTCAAGGAAAACACGACTCAGGACTGGCGCGAGCCCGTCTACGTACAGGTTTCGATGCGCACGCCCAATACGATCCACAACGCAAGCGAGGCGCTCGATTTCTTAGACAATGCATGGAAAGGCTCGCGAAAGAAGCACAGGTTTGCGAAAGAAATCTGCTCTGCGGCGGTGCTTGGGCAGGTCTCCCCCGAAACGGCGCGAGAGGCTTTCGTGCAGGCCGCTTCCGAGGCGAGAATGATAACCTGTGCGCCCAATGCGGAAGCCTCGAGCTGATTCTGGCGCGTCACGACACTTCTAACGAAGTGCCGGCAGACTGTCATTCGCCGTTGCGACCGTCCCATGCGTCGCAGTCTCAGATGGAAACGCCGACCGCTCCCGCTGCATCGTTCGCCGACTTGAGAATGCCTTGCACGAGGTCCTCGACGGGCTTGGTGGCATCGAGCGCCGTCCAGTTTACGCTGCCCACGTCGTGGACGAGCTGCTCCTCAAGGACGTCGACCGTAGCATCCGAAATGCCCGGCGGTCGGGCAAAAACGCGTTGGCGCAGGACGCCTGGATCGGCCTCAAGCCAATATCCTTGGAAGCGATGCCCTCCGAACGCGGCAGCTTCCGCGATCAACTGACGATTTCGCGGCTTGTCGAAAACCGCGTCGACGATCACGCAGCCGCCACCGTTCAGAAGGAGCCGCGCGCGCCAGGCCATCTCGCGATAGACCCTGGCAGAGATCTCCGGCCTGTAGGCCGCCGGCGGCAATTTGGTTTCGGGCGGAACGGCATGCATGGCCTTCCGGACCCTGTCGCTTTCGACGATGCGCGCGCCGGGGCCGACGTCCAATAGCGGAGCCAGGGCTTCGGCAAGAGTTGTTTTTCCTGATCCGCTGAGACCGCCGATCGCTACCAGCCGAGGCTTTGCAGGCTCCAGCAGCGCCCAAGCAAGTGCAAAGTAGGATTTTGCTTCTTCGACAAGTGCCATGGCTTGGTCTCCGCTCAGACCCTCGGCCTGTGTAGCGGTCACATGGGCGCGTACGGCAGCTCTCAGTGCCATGAAAAAAGGCAGAACCCTAAAACCCTCTTCGTCGTCGGTCTCGTCGAGATACCGGTTCATCAACCGGTTCGCCAGCCCTTTCTCCTGCCGATGCCAGAGATCCATCAGCAGAAATGCAAGATCGTACAGCACGTCGGTCGTGGCAATCTCATCGTTGAATTCAATGCAGTCGAACAGGCGCGGCTCGCCGTGGAGCAGGACTATGTTGCGGAGATGAAGATCGCCATGACATCTGCGGATTTTCCCCTCATGCTCGCGCTCATTGAGCAATTCGGCCAACTCCGACAGGCGCTGATGGAAAATAGACGTGAGCTCCCGGACCTGCTCCGGCAAAAAAACCGTGCTGGTTGCAAAACCCGCATCGTTGATGTTCAGGACAGACACCACGTTGGCCCGCCCGGATCGCGCGTGCGAGACCGGCGCACCCCGATGAAACTGCACAATTGTCTTTGCCAAGGCGTCGACGATCGAAGATGTCAACGCTCCCGACGTGGCGAGCCGATCAAGGAGCGCCGATTGATCGAAGCGGCGCATTTCGACCAAGGCGTCGCACACCTCTCCGCCTCCGTCGAGCACGTATTCACCAGAGGGCTCGCGCGTTACCAGTCTGACTGCAAGATAGGTCTCCGGCGCCGTAGCGCCGTTCAGCTCAAGTTCCTTGCGGCACGCCGTCACCCTGGCCCCGACTGAGGAAAAATCGACATAGGGCAATCTCACGGCGCGCTTCATCTTGTAGGCCCGATCGCCGGAGAGGAAGATCGTTGAGATATGGGTATTGATGATTTCGACCGGGTGTTCGTCCCGGCGCAGAGCTTTCTCGAGATAGGAGCACACCTTGGACTGATCTTGCGCAAGCATGGCGATCCTCCTTGATTGGCTGAGGAGAGGGTCGCCGATTGGCGATCCGCCGCATTGATTTCCATCAATGCCGACAGCCGCGCATTGGCGTCCATTTGACCGAGCTTGGGACGGTTGATCATGGACTTGCGACGCAGAAAGCACCTCATCGCCGAACTCATTCCTTTGGCCCGTAGGGCCGGTGATGCCGCATATGCCCTTCAGCACGGTGGCACGCGCGCCCGAACGAAGGTGGATATGTCGCCGGTCACCGCGGCGGATCTGGCGAGCCACCAAATCCTGAGGGCGGGTTGTCGCTGCCTGGCACCGGATATTCCGGTATTGAGCGAAGAGGATACGACGCTGGAGTTCGGCGCACTTGCCGCTGAAACCGTCCTGCTTCTCGATCCCCTTGATGGAACCAAGGAATTCATCGATGGGCGCGACGATTTCACCGTCAATATCGCGCTCGTTGAAGCGGGCGTTCCGACCGCAGGCCTTGTTTATGCCCCCGGCGGAAGATCGCTTGTTCTTCAGTTATGGCAAGCAAAGGGCGTTTACGCAGGCGCTGGCGGCAACGCCTCGCCCTCTCCCGCAGCCACCGCACCCGCGCCCCGAGCCGATAGTGCTCGTCAGTCGCTCGCACCGCGACGAACGCACCGAACAATTGCTTCAGGCGCTCAAGCCGTGCGAAGTGCGCCACCTCGGTTCATCCTTGAAATTCGCGCTCGTGGCAGCGGGAGAGGCAGATATTTACCTCCGGCCGTGGCCAATGATGGTTTGGGATTGTGCCGCCGGCCATGCGATCGTCGAAGCTGCGGGCGGCGTCGTATTGGGGCTCGACGGCAGCAAGGTAAATTACGATCCTAGCGAAGCCGGTAAAGTCGAAGGTCTGGTTGCGGCACGGACAAGCGAGCTTGCAGCGCGCGTTCTGGCCGCCTCGAGGAATTTGCGGCCGAGCCTGCCTGCTGGCGATGCCCATGGCCTTTCCCCAACTTGAAGAGCGGCTTGACGATAATCAAAGACGCCTTCGGCACCAGGGTCTTATCTTGAGATGAGGATTTGTGGATGCCGGTGCAGCGCATCGGATGCGGCACAATGGGCCTCAGAAAGGAACGATGATGAGCATCATGAGCGATCGTGAAGAGGCACTCGAGAAAGAGTATGTGATGAAGCTCGAGCGCCCACTTCAAATTCGCGCAAGGCGCGACCGGATGCTGGCGCACTGGGCAGCCGATCTTATCGGGCGAACGGACGTCGATGTCTATTTCGACGAAATCATTTCCGCCGGTCTCTTGGAGGCTGGTGACGAGAATGTCTTCAGAAAGGTCTTGAACGACCTGCAATATGCGGACGTCCCGATCGATGCCGACACGCTTCGCGAAAAAATGAAGCAGCTTCTGCGTGAAGCAGCGTTTTCCTCTTAATGGCGCTGGCTGGTTCGGGTGACAGAGACCGGGTTGCCGGCAATTTTGCGTGCAGGAGATGTGTCATGGCCATTCCCATTCCCCTGTCTCCCGGCTCCGAAAATCCTAGCGGCCTCGATAGTAAAGAGGCCGAAAGCCGGCTCGCGAAATATGGTCAAAACCTCTTGCCTGAGCCCGAGGCCACGACTTTCATTACAGTCTTCTTGCGACAGTTCCGCAGCCCTCTGATTTATATCCTGCTTCTGGCCGCCGCAGTCTCGCTGGTGGTCAGCGATACGAAAGACACAATCTTTATCGGCATTGTCCTTCTGCTGAATGGTTTGATCGGCAGCCTGCAGGAATATTCGGCGGGCCGCGCAGCGTCGGCGCTTCGAAAGCTGGAACAGCCGCGTGCCGCTGTCATCCGTGACGGCAAAGTGCGGGAAATCGAAGCGCGTCTTTTGGTGCCGGGGGATCTCGTACTGCTGGAGGCCGGCGGAAGGGTTCCCGCGGATATCGCCCTGGTCGAGGCAACCGACCTCCTGTGTGACGAATCCCTCCTGACTGGAGAATCCCTGCCGGCACGCAAGATGGCGCCGTTCGCCGGCGCGCGGGCTGTGGATAGCAAGGCGACGATAGCCTTCGCCGGCGCACTCGTCACCCGCGGGCGCGGCACGGGTGTCGTAATGGAAACCGGATCTTCGACCGAGATTGGCAAAATCGCCGCTGAAATCGGCAAGGCGTCCGCCTCCCTGCCGCCACTGATGATCCGGCTGGCGCGTTTCTCCAATGCGATCGCCTGGGCGGTTGGATTGACCTCGCTGTTTCTGGTCGGAGTCGGCTTCATAAGGGGACTTGCCTGGAGCGACCTCTTCCTCATGTCGGTCGGCCTTGCCGTCAGCGCAATCCCCGAAGGCCTGCCTATTGCGATCTCGATCGCGCTCGCAATTAGCATGCGTCGCATGGCCAAGCGCAACGTCATCGTGCGACGCATGCCGGCGGTGGAAGCGCTCGGCTCCTGCACAATGATCGCCACCGACAAGACCGGCACCCTGACGCTCAACGAGCTGACCGTCACCGACATCCGTCTTCCTGACGGCACCCACCTCGCGCTCGACGCGGTCACTGATCTCGACATCTGCGAGATCAAGGCGGCGAACATGAGCCCGGCCGAAGCGCGCGTGCGCGCCGGCCGGCTTCTGCGAGCCGCTTCGCTTCCCAACGAGGGCTCACTGGTCCAAGATGAGAACGGCTGGAAAGGCGTCGGCGACACGGTGGACGTTGCTCTGCTGACCGCCGCGCGGAAGGCAGGCCTCACGCAGGACAAAATGACCGAGGATTATCCTCTTGTCGCCCGTATCCCTTATGAGCCCGATCTCAAATATGCCGCCTCTTTTCATCGCGGGGGCGAACACGTGCACGTCTTTGCGAAAGGCTCGGCCGAAACGCTGCTCAGCATGACCGATCGCATGGACGTCGGCGGCCGAGCGATCGAAATCGACCGAGGGGTGCTTCTTGCCCAAAAGGAAGAGATGGCCGCACGCGGCCTTCGGGTCCTCGCCTTCGCCGAGGGCGAAATCCGCAGTGGCGCCGACCAGATCTTCGGTCATCATCACCTCGTCGATCTCGTCTTCCTGGGCTTTGCAGGCATGCAGGACCCGATCCGCCCGGAAGTTTCGCAGGCGATCCGCGAGTGCCACGCCGCTGGGGTTGAGGTGGCAATGGTGACAGGCGACGACCCGAAGACAGCGGCGGCCATCGCCGCTCAGGCTGGACTGGAATTCGGCCCGAGCCAGATCACCACCGGCGACGCTGTGCGCGAGGCAGAGGCTGCAGGTCCGGAACGGCTGGATGAACTGACGAAACGCGCCCGCATCTATGCCCGCGTTTTACCCAGCCAGAAGCTCTCGATCGTGCTCTCGATGGCACGCAACGGCCATTTCGTGGCAGTGACTGGGGATGGCGTCAACGACGCTCCGGCGCTCAAGCACGCCCATGTTGGCGTCGCCATGGGCGTGAAAGGTACCGAAGTTGCCAAGGAAAGTGCCGATATCGTCGTAGCCGATGACAATTTCGCGTCGATCGTTTGCGGCATTCGCGAGGGACGAACCGCCTATTCGAACATCCGCAAAGTCATCCTGATGCTGACCGCGACAGGGGCTGCGGAAATGCTGCTTTTCCTGCTGGCGATCCCCCTCGGTCTCCCGATGCCTCTGCTTCCCGTGCAGCTTCTCTGGCTGAATCTCGTGACGAATGGCATCCAGGACGTAACGCTTGCCGGGGAACGGCCGGAGGGCGACGAGCTCGCCAGGCCGCCCCGACGCCCGAAGGAGCCGATCTTCGACCGGCTGATGGTGCGCCGGATCATCCAATCGACCTTCGTCATCGGCGGCGGCGGATTCGTCGCTTTCTACTGGCTGCTGTCATGGGGCTACCAGCTTGCCGAGGCGCGAAACCTGCTGCTTCTACTCTTTGTGATGTTCGAGAACGTGCAAACCCTGAGCTGCCGTTCCGAACACCGTTCATTGCTCTCACGATCCTTCTTCAGCAACCCTTTGCTCCTTGCCAGTGTCGTCGCAGCACAGGCCATCCATATCGGCGCCATGCATCTCCCATGGTTCCGCGATGTGCTCGGTCTGGCGCCGATCTCGCTCGCAGAATGGTCGCTGACGCTTATTGCGGCCGCATCCCTGCTTCTTGTCATCGAAATTGACAAATTTCACGGGCGCAGCTCTTCAAGCAAAAGCCTGCGCGCAATCGAAGCTGAGTGAGCGCCAGTCCCGAGAGGCGCTTATCGCGCCATGAAGACTGGCACATTGCAGTCTTGAAGGATGGAGGCGGTCACGCCGCCGAATATCCGTTCGCGAAGCCGAGAATGGCCATAGGCGCCCATGACGATCATGTCACAGCCAAGCTCCCGGGCGTGTTGTCGCAGAACATCTTCAGTCCGGCGTCCGGCGCTCGCCAGCTGTTCGACGATGACCTTGACCCCGTGGCGAGCCAGAAATGCCGCAATGTCCGCACCAGGCTCGTCGCCACTTCTGAAATAGGCGCTGTCCGGATCGACGAGGACGAGATGCACCACCTCGGCTGCAATCAGCATCTCCAAAGCTGCCTTGGCGGCAAAGGCTGCCTCTGGACGCGAATTCCAAGCGACGAGCACATTTTTCGGCTTTAAACTTGAGAGACCGGTATTTGGCACGAGGAGCAGCGGCGTTCTTGAATCGAATGCGGTTGCCGCCACCACGGCTCTCCGGAGCTGCGCGTCCCCGCGCAAACCTGGCCCGACGAGGACGATATCCGAATACATCGCACGCATACCGATGTTGCTCTGCGCGATGAAGATGTCTTCATAGAGGAAGTCGACATCGAAGGAGACGTCGCTCATTTGGCACAGATCTTCAGCCTGCTGCCGGAGGCGATGCAGGGTGTTTATCTCATCCTGCATCTGCTCGACCCAATCAGAGGCGACAGGATAATCGGCGGCTGCCGGCTGCAGCGTGGCGGCGATGATCAGAATGGAAAGATGGGCGTCATGCTCGGTCGCAAATTCGATCGCAAAGTTGATATCCGGTGCGGTGTCCGTGGCTCCGACGATTGCCAGCACAGTTTTCAAAGACATGGAGAGCCTCCCTCGATTTGGTTCGTTGACCCAGTGACCGAGCCTAGGGAACTGGACGAAGGCTGCAATGATCTCTGTCAACCGCCGCTAAACGGACGCTGAAGCTTAATCGCGCCGATCCATTGATCGCCGTCAAAGCGAAACCCGTCGAAACGGACGATGAAGGGTGCGTCAAGTTCGACGCGTGTGGAGCATCCTTTGAACCGGTACTGGAAAGCCGCTCTTGCGGTGATCGCCCTCGCCGCCGCTGGTTACGTCGTCTGGCAATATCAGGCAACGCGGCTTGCCGCGCTCGCCATGGCCGGCATTGCGAGCGGAAACGGCAGAATCGAGGCCGTCGAGATTGACGTGGCCGCGCGCACCGCCGGACGTCTGTCGGATGTGCTGGTGAGCGAAGGCGATTTCGTTGAGGCCGGCCAGATCGTCGCGACGATGGACGTCGAGCAGCTGAATGCTCAAAAGCGCGAGGCCTTAGCCCAGGTCGCTCGAGCCCGGATTGCGATCGACACGGCAAAAACGCTGGTCCTGCAGCGGCAAGCAGAGAAGGAAGCTGCCGCGGCCATCGTTTCCCAGAACGATGTCCAGCTTCAGTCGGCGCTGAAGCGGCTCAACCGCAGTCAACAGCTTTCGAAGAACGGTTCTGTTTCCGAGCAGACGCTGGACGACGATCGCGCCCGCGGCGACGGCGCCGCCGCCGCCCTCGGAGCCGCCAAGGCGAAGCTTGTCGCCACCGATGCTGCGATCGGCACCGCTCAGGCGCAGGTGGTAGATGCGGAAGCCGCTGTCGAAGCGGCCGAGGCGACAGTCGCTCGAATCGAGGCAGATCTGGGCGACTGTGTGCTCAAGGCACCCAGAAGCGGACGCGTCCAGTACCTCGTCGCGCATCCGGGCGAAGTCGTTGCGGCCGGCGGGCGCGTCCTCAACCTGCTGGACATTGGCGATGTCTACATGACCTTCTTTTTGGGCACAGCAGATGCGGGCCGTACCGCAATCGGCAGCGAGGCTCGCATCGTCCTCGACGCTGCACCGAAATACGTTATCCCCGCGCATATATCCTTTGTTTCGGATGTTGCGCAGTTCACGCCGAAGACCGTGGAGACGGAGGAGGAGCGGGAGAAACTGATGTTCCGCCTGCGCGCGAGTGTGCCCAGGGAACTTCTTCAGAAATATATGGCGCAGGTTAAAACCGGCCTGCCCGGCCGCGCCTACGTCAAGGTCGATCCAGCCGTGAAGTGGCCGGCACCGCTTTCGACACCTCTTACGCCGTGACCTGGAGCCGCCCGTGACCTCCGAAACGGCAGAACCACTATATGTCGCACGCCTCAGGGGCGTGACGCATTCCTATGGCGGGCGCAGGGCCGTGGATATGGTCACGCTTGACATTCCTGCCAGCCGGATGGCCGGTCTCATCGGTCCCGACGGCGTCGGTAAATCCTCGCTCCTTTCCCTGATTGCCGGAGCACGGCAGATTCAGGAGGGTGAAATCACGGTGCTCGGCGGCGACATGCATCGCACCAGCCACCGCCGACATGTCTGCCCTTCAATTGCCTACATGCCACAAGGCCTCGGCAGGAACCTCTACCCGACACTATCCGTGTTCGAGAATATCGATTTTTTCGGCCGCCTGTTCGGCCAGGACCGGGAAGAGCGGGAATATCGCATCCGCACGCTCCTGAAGCGGACGGGGCTCGCCGGCTTCGAAGATCGGCCGGCGGGGAAGCTTTCAGGCGGCATGAGACAAAAGCTCGGCCTTTGCTGCGCTCTCATCCACGACCCTGATCTGCTGATCCTCGACGAACCGACCACCGGCGTCGATCCACTGTCACGGCAGCAATTCTGGAACCTCATCGATGAGATCCGGTCCGACCGGCCGCAGATCAGCGTCGTGATCGCCACCGCCTATCTGGAAGAAGCCGCACGCTTCGATTGGCTGGCGGCTATGGACGATGGAAGGGTGGTGGCTACCGGATCGCCGGATCTCCTTTTGCGTCACACGAAAGCCGACACGCTTGATGATGCTTTCATCGCGCTGATGCCGGCGGACAGGCGGGGGTCACACCATGCCGTGGACTTGCCGCCCCTCCCTTCAAGTGATGAACCAGATTTCGCCATCGAGGCCAAAGGCCTCACGATGTGCTTTGGCGACTTCACTGCCGTCAACGATGTGAGCTTTAAGATTAGACGCGGCGAGATATTCGGTTTTATCGGCTCGAACGGCTGCGGCAAATCAACGACGATGAAAATGCTGACCGGTCTTCTGCCGGTAAGCAAGGGCGCGGCAAAGCTGTTTGGCAAGCCGGTCGATTCCCGCAACCTCGATCTGCGCCGCCGCATCGGCTATATGAGCCAATCCTTTTCGCTTTACACGGAATTGACCGTCCGACAGAATCTTGAGCTGCACGCGCGGCTTTTCGGCATGCTCTCCGGGGAGATCGATACACGGATCGTGGAATTGGGACGCCGCTTCCGGCTCGACGACGTCATGGCATGCTTACCTGATATCTTGCCGCTCGGCGTTCGGCAGCGGTTGTCGATGGCGGTGGCCCTGATCCATGGGCCGGAGTTGCTCATTCTCGACGAACCGACATCTGGCGTCGATCCGATCGCCCGCGATGAGCTCTGGGAAGCCCTGATCGAACTCTCCCGCAAGGACAAGATCACGATCTTTATCTCCACGCACTTCATGAACGAGGCGGAACGCTGCGATCACATCTCTCTCATGCATGCCGGCCGTATTCTAGTAACTGATACCCCCGAAGCGTTGCGTGCCAGCCGCAGCGCAGCCTCACTCGAGGCAGCCTTCACAAGCTACCTTCAAGACGCAATCGGCAACCCGGCACCACCAGATCGAGGCGCATTTCACGCGACAGGTCGGCAAAAGCCTCTGGCTACGGCCAAGCGGCGACGCGCTTTTGATCTGCGCGGTATCTTGAGCTATAGCCGTCGCGAAGCGCTGGAGCTGCGTCGCGACCCCATCCGCGCAACGCTTGCCTTGATCGGCAGCGTCGTTTTGATGTTCGTCCTCGGATACGGCATCAACATGGACGTCAAGGACTTGGCCTTCGCTGTGCTCGATCGCGACGACACGGTCACCAGTCGCGATTATGTCGCAGATATTGCAGGCTCCCGCTATTTCATCGCTCGATCGCCGATCAGTGACTATGCCGACCTCGACCGGCGCATGCGCGACGGTTCGCTGAAGCTTGCAATCGAAATACCCGCAGGTTTTGGCGAGCAGCTAGCCCGTGGCCACGATGTCGAAATCGGCGCCTGGATCGATGGGGCAATGCCGCAGCACGCGGAAACGACACGCGGCTACGTGCAGGGCATGCACCGCAGCTGGCTTGCAGGCAAGGCACGCGAGATCTATGGGCGAAACACGCCCGGGCAGTTTTTGGTGGAGACCCGCTTTCGCTACAATCCCGGTATCGAGAGTCTGGTGGCCATGGTGCCTGCGGTCATACCGCTCCTTCTGCTTCTGATCCCAGCCATGCTTTCAGCCCTCTCGATTGTCCGGGAAAAGGAGCTGGGCTCGATCGTCAATCTCTACGTCACACCGGTGACGCGGCTTGAATTCCTGCTTGGCAAGCAGTTGCCCTATCTGGCCCTCGGCATGGTGAACGCAGGGCTGCTCTGGCTCTTCGCGGTCTTCGCCTTCAACGTGCCGTTTACCGGCAGCCTTTCCGTCTTCGTGATCGCGGCAATTCTCTACGTCATTTTTGCAACCGCCTTCGGATTGTTGATCTCTGCCTTCATATCCAGCCAGATCGCCGCAATCTTCGGCACCACCTTGCTGACCATCATCCCGGCTGTGCAGTTTTCCGGCATGATCGATCCGGTGTCATCACTGCGAGGTCTTGGCGCACTCGCCGGTCGTGTCCTTCCGACGACCTATTTCATCATCATTTCGCGCGGCACATTTTCGAAGGGTCTCGGTTTCGACAATCTGGACATGACCCTGCTTCCACTCCTTGTCGCAGGCCCGCTGCTTGTCGCCATCAGTGTCCTCCTCCTTAGAAAACAGGCGAAGTGATCCATGCGGCTCGCAACAATCTTCCATCTCGGGATAAAGGAATTGCGGGGACTGATGCGCGATCCGATCCTGCTGGGATTGATCGTTTATTCCTTCACCGTAGCCGTCTATGCTGAAGCCAGGGCAGTACCCCAGACCCTTCGCAACGCGCCGATCGCCATCGTCGATGAGGATGGTTCGCCGCTTTCGCTACGCATCGCCGATGCTTTCCTGAAACCCTATTTCAAACCGCCGGTTACGATTACCGCCGACGAGATGGACGCGCGGATGGATGCGGGCACAGACACCTTCGCGATCGACATTCCACCGCATTTTCAAAGCGATCTCATCGCAGGCAAAACACCGGTCATCCAGCTCAATGTCGACGCGACCCGCATGACCCAAGCCTTTTCCGGATCGGGTTATGTTCAATTCATCCTCGCGCAGGAAGTTGCGGGATTTTCCGCCAAGCAGACGATTGCCCCCACACCCCAGGTCAATCTTGCGCTGCGCGCCCGGTTCAATCCCGAACTCAATCAGACCTGGTTCGGATCGGTGATGAACGTCATCAACACCGTCACCATGTTATCGATCATCCTGACCGGCACCGCGCTGATCCGCGAGCGAGAACACGGTACGGTGGAGCATCTCCTGGTCATGCCGGTCACACCAATCGAAATCATGCTCGCCAAGGTGTGGTCGATGGGACTGGTCGTGTTCGTCGCCACCGCTCTTTCTCTGGTCTTTGTGGTCGAGGGCCTGCTTCGAGTGCCTATAGAGGGTTCGCTAGCACTTTTCATGGCGGGAGCAGCAATCCATCTTCTGGCGGCGACGGCGATGGGCATTGCGCTTGCAACGATCGCAGGCTCCATGCCGCAATTCGGGTTGCTGCTGATGCTGGTGCTGATGCCGTTGCAGATCCTCTCCGGCGCTACAACGCCGCGCGAAAGCATGCCCGAGGCGATACAGACGATCATGCTGGCCGCACCGAACACGCACTTCATCACCATGGCGCAGGCCATCCTCTACCGCGGTGCCGGCTTTTCTTCGGTGTGGCAACAGTTCCTCTGGCTCGCAGGGATTGCCGCCGTGCTGTTCGCGTTCTCGCTAGGTGGTTTCCGCAGATCGTTGAGATGATGTGCCGCCAGTTGAATCCGCGACGGGCCGACACGGCAAATACGCAACGCGATCACGCTTGACGGAGATCAAGGCGCTCTTCGTTGATTGGTTCAAGTATGAATATCCACCGCGCTTGTATCTCAAGCCCTTTGATGAAGATCGAGTTCACAAGGCCAATATCGTTCCGTTAACAGACGAAGGAGGCGCGCATGATATCGGAAATATTGAGATATACCTTACAGATCGCCCTCATTTCGTTCATGCTCGGCAGCCTGGTGGACGTCGGGCTTAAGCTGGACGTCAAAGACGCCTGGACGGCGCTGCATGACAGGAAATTCGTCCTGCTCAGCATTCTGTCAGCCTTCGTCTTTGGGCCGCTTCTCGCCATTGTCATCGCAAGAGTGTTCGAATTGCCGGGCGGCTATGCACTCGGATTGCTATTGCTCGGCCTGGCGCCGTGCGCGCCATTCTTGCCGTTGCTGGCAGATATCGCGAAAGGAGATCCTGCATATTCGGCCGCCTTCATCCTGATCGCTGCCCTTGGCACGATCATCGTGATGCCGATCGCGCTTCCCTTCGTCGCTCCAGAACTGCATGCAGAGATGGTATCAATTGCACGGCCGCTTTTGCTTCTGGTCCTCGCCCCCTTCGGCATCGGAATTGCTGTCCGTCGTGTTTCCAAGAAATGGGCAGATCGAAGCGACCCGGTCATAAGAAAGCTCGTTTCTTTCAACGTCTTGATACTCCTGTCAGTGGCATTTGCACAGAACTGGGACCGCATCCTCGATACGATTGGAACCTTGGCGATAGCAGCGCAATGTATTTTCTATTCAGGGCTCGCCCTTTTCTCCTACGCAGTTTCGTACCGGCTCCCTCATGATCGGCGGTGCATCGTCACCCTGGGGAGTTGCACCAGAAACGTGGGGGCGGCACTTGCCCCACTGTCCGCCGTTCCAGATGCGGATCCCCAGTCGACCACGATGTGCATCCTGGCCGCCTTCATCACTCTCATGATCGGGTTTGCTACAGCCAGAATTTTGGATCGACTGAGGCCGAAGCCAGGTTTGCAGATCAATGCTGGTTAGCGTGGCTGGCCGATCTGGCGGAGCCGCCGAGCCCTTGCGAGTCCGGCGTACGTGCCAGCATCAAATCCTCAGGAAACAAGTAAATCCTCTCCAGCATCCGGTCGAGAAGATCCAATTCGATAAGGAGGGCCGGTCGGCGGTCATCCGGCAATACCTGCGAAGCGTATTCGATCATCGCTCGCAATCGCCGAGCCACTTGAAAATTTTCAGCGCCGTACAAGCGTATCTCGCTGAATGTCAGCTGGACGAAATCCTCCCAGTTCGGCGTTCTGCGAATGAGTCGCAATTTGCCGTTTTTGCCTCGTATTTCCTCGTCGAGAAGATGTCGTCCTCCGACGAAGCATAGAAGACGTTGGAGTTGGTCGATTGCAAGAACCGCCGTCGTCGGATCATTGATCGCCTTTGATAGCGCCTTGATGCCGATGTCCACGATGATCCTGAACGCAAATGTGGAGTCCTGTTCAAGTGTGCGTTCCGGCCCGAGAGCGACCAGCGCCTTCAAGGTGCGCTCAGGCGGCAGGTTCCGGCCATATAGACGAAAAAGCGCCTCGCCTGTTCCAACGAAATCGCCCACCCTCGGCACGAGCTCGATGGTCGAGTCCGTTTTCTCGGCTAGGGCAAGCAGCCCCTCCATGTTGGCCGCGACGACCACGGCCGGGTTGGCTTGATGGCAAACGATCTTATCGGGAGTACCCGCGAAGCGATTGGCTCCTGCACTCGAACAGCCGCTCTCGGCGGGCTCGGGATAGACTTCCTCTATGACCGCATGTCCGCTTTCGCCTATCTTCAAGATGATACTGACTGGTCGCAGCAGGCGCGCGGCGTAATCTATCAGATAGAGGAAGGCTGCAATGGAGAAAAACCCAAGCAATCCGGCGGCCCCTGACACGCCTTGAGGAACAGTTTCACCAAGGCGCGAAAGAGCACCGGTTGCGAAAAGCAGCGTGAAGATGAATAGACCAACGGTGAATCGAATAGCGTTGTCGCGCAACAGAGTCGTCGCAATAATCCGCGGGGTCAACTGGCCACCAGCAACTTGAATCGCCACGAGCAGCGAGCCGAACGTGAAAACGACGAATGTCAACGTCATGGTGATGATTGTTTCGAGCATCCTTTGCGTGCCCGCCACTCCCCAAGGCCAAACATCAGCCCACAGGCCCCAGTTGTCGAAGGCGTAGACCAGTCTGATGGCGATCAAATAAAGGAGCAGGGCAATAAACGGGACGACCCATAGGGAAGATCTGATGTAACTCCTCAGGCCGTACCACCGGTTCCAACTCATCGGAAACATCTCGTTCGTGAAGATTTTCAGCAGGCAAAACTTGCTTTCAAGTTTGCCTGACGGGGTGGAAAGCGCATTGACCCCGATCAATACCAAACTGATTCCGATTGAACCGAAATAGCTGCGACCTCCGCAACTTGATTGCCCAAGTCATCGAAACAGCCGGAGTGATAACCGATATCGAGATTAGGCCCGCGCCGCCGCGGCTCGCTATTCTTGGCCGTGGAGAGCATTGTTATTTATGACGGCAGAAACTGTGCTGCGCGCACTAGGCGGGTGGTGCGGAAACCTGGGCCGTCGTTCGCACGGGTTGCGACGGCTCTACATTGACGGCGATCAACGAAACGCCGGCCGAGCGGCCGTATCCTGTCTTCAGTTCGGGAGGCACAAAAATGCTGAAAGTTCGATCGATCATGAGCTCCGATCCAACAACGATCGGCCCAAATGCGAAGATCTGGGAGGCCGCCAACGCGATGCTGGACGATCACATCAGCGGCTTGCCGGTCGTCGATGAGGCGGGGCGCCTGCTCGGGATTATCAGCGAAAGCGATTTCCTGCGGCGCGGAGGAAAACATACCGACACTCATCACGGTCTTTGGCGCACGTTTTTCTCGTCTCGCGGTCTGCTTGCGGAAGAATATGCGAAAAGTTTCGGGAATGACGTCGCCGAAGTGATGTCCTCTCCCGCGGTGACCATTGAGCCGAATGCATCCGTCGAAACCGCCGCCGAGATCATGGCCGAGAAAAATGTCAAACGCCTTCCCGTCGTCGAAGGCGAGAAAGTCATCGGGATCGTCACCCGCTTCGACATCATGGCGGCACTTGTGCGGGAGGTGACTAGCCTCTGTTCCACTCGGACCGACAGCGATATTCGAAATGCACTCGAAGCAGAACTCGCAAAGCAGAAATGGGGAGACTCTGTCACTCTGCATGTCGCTGATGGAGTGGTCACCCTTGAAGGCCGGGTACTCGACCTTCGGGAGAAGACCGCGCTGCATGTGGCGGCGGAAAACACGACCGGCGTGAAACGGGTGGATGACCGAATTCAGGTCGTCGCACCCCCCGATATGCCGGTGCCGCCCCCTGGATTTTATCTTTGACGCCGTCAGGGCGATCTCCACCTCCTCTGAGGACCATAGGAAGCCTCTCGCAAATCCGTGGAGAAGGAATCGGAATGGACACGCTCACCGGTCACGGAACGCCAGCCTACTGGTCGATGCCCGCCGCGTCAGTCTTGGCTGAGTTGCACAGCGGTGAGGCCGGGCTTTCCGCGTCGGATGCCGCGCGACGGCTGAAGGAGACCGGTCCGAACGCGCTCGACAAGGAGAGGAGTCTTTCGGCGCTCACGGTGCTCGCACGACAGTTCCGCAGCCCGCTCGTCCTGATCCTTGTTGTCGCGGCGGCGATTTCCGCGTCGTTGGGTGAAGCGCATGAGGCGATCATCATTACGCTCATCGTGCTGGCAAGTTGCCTGCTCGGTTTCTTTCAGGAATACGGGGCCTCACAAGCGACGGAAAAACTCAAACAGCGCCTATCGCACAAAACGACGGCCGTGCGCGACGGCATCGAGATCGTCATACGCTCCGATGAGGTTGTGCCTGGTGATGTTCTGCATCTTTCCGCAGGCAGTCTGATTCCTGCCGACGGCGTCATTCTGGAAGCACGCGACCTCAATGTCAGTGAGGCCGTGCTGACAGGCGAAACCTTCCCCGTCGTCAAGAGGCCCGGCATTGCGGAAGCCGGCGCGCCGCTTTCCCGACGCAACAATGTTGTTTTCGCCGGCACTTCGGTGCGTAGCGGCACCGCCTGCGTGCTGATCGTCAAGACCGGCATGCAAACGGAATTCGCAGCGATTGCGGCGAGCCTTGACCGTCAGGTTCCGGAAACGGAGTTTTCCCAGGGGATCCGGCGCTTCGGGCTGTTGATGACCGAAATCATGTTCGTCATGGTCATTCTGGTCTTCTTTGCAAATGCGCTGCTTGGACGGCCGCTGATCGATTCCATTCTCTTCTCCCTGGCGCTCGCCGTCGGCCTCACGCCGGAACTCCTGCCCGCGATTATTAGCGTGACTCTTGCCCGCGGTGCTCGGGCGATGGCCGCCAACGGTGTCATCGTCCGTCGACTCGAAGCCATCGAGAATCTTGGGAGCATGGACGTTCTCTGCACCGACAAGACCGGAACGCTAACGGAGGGCGTCATTCACCTCGACGCCTGGTTGGATCCGACGGGGCAGCCATCGAACGACGTTCTCATGCTTGCCCGCCTCAATGCCACCCTCCAGAGCGGCTTGCCCAACCCACTGGACGAAGCGATTGCGGCCGCAGCGGCGACAAGCCCGCGCGAGCAGTCCTTCGTCAAGCGCGACGAGTTTCCCTACGATTTCACCAGAAAGCGTCTCTCCGTGATCGTCGCCTCGCCGGAAGGAGAGACCGTGCTGATCTGCAAGGGAGCGATCGACAAGGTGCTTGATATCTGCGGCTCGGTTCGCGACGCCGGAAAGGAAATATCTCTCGACGCAGAGAGACGCGGCGCCATCGAGGAGAAATTCCGAAGTTGGAGCACAGAGGGCTTTCGGGTGCTCGGTCTCGCAACACGACGACTAATCTCGCTCGTACCCAACGGCCGGAGCGACGAAGCTGGCCTCTGCTTCGAAGGTTTCCTGCTTTTCCTCGATCCCCCGAAACAGGGGATCGAGCAATGCCTTGCCGATCTGGCGAAACGCGGGATCACCGTAAAGATAATCTCTGGAGACAACCGCTATGTTGTCGCCCACCTTGCTTCAGCGATTGGTCTGCCATCAAGCCACGTCCTCACTGGAGCGGACCTCACACACATCTCTTCGCAAGCGCTCGCGGCAAAGGCTGCACACACCGATCTCTTTGCCGAGATCGATCCCAACCAGAAAGAACGTATTGTAAGGGCGCTCAGATCGCGCGGTCACGTCGTCGGTTACCTCGGAGACGGGATCAATGACGCCCCTGCCCTGCACGAGGCCGATATTGGAATTTCCGTCGACAGCGCCGTGGACGTGGCACGGGAAGCCGCTGACGTCGTCCTTCTGAAACGCGACCTCAGCGTTCTGGTCCAAGGCGTTGACGACGGACGCACCACCTTTGCCAACACGATGAAGTATATTTCCATCACCACCAGCGCCAATTTCGGCAACATGATCAGCATGGCGCTCGCCTCGATCGCGCTTCCCTTCCTGCCGCTTCTCGCCCAGCAGGTTCTTCTCAACAACTTCCTTTCCGATATTCCTTCGTTCGCAATCGCCACGGACAATGTCGATGAGGAAGACAGGCGCAGGCCACGTCACTGGGAGATCGGCTCGGTCGGGCGTTTCATGATCACGTTCGGCCTGGTCAGCTCGCTGTTCGACCTTCTGACTTTTGCTTTTCTGATCTTCCTGGCCGGTGCTGGCGAGCAGCGTTTCCAGACGGCGTGGTTCGTGGAATCGCTGCTCACGGAATTGCTGATCGTTTTCATCATCCGCACGCGGAAACGCTTCTGGCAGAGCCGTCCTTCGCGCCTCCTCGCCGCGTTATCTGCTCTCATCGTATCGATGACCTTTGCGCTGCCCTTCCTACCGATCGGGCGCTGGTTCGGCTTTGTTCCTTTGCCGGTCCCCACGCTGCTGGCGCTTCTGGCGATCAGCGTGATGTATCTGCTGGCCTCCGAGCGAACAAAGCACTGGTTCTTCGAGCGCGAGGATCGAGGACGGCTTCATCCTGACCGGCGCACGCGAAAGGCGCTGCGGCAAGGTGCTGGATCGCGAACCGGGTGATACCCTCAGGCATCACGGCAGAGATCCAGACGCCATGAGGATGATAACTATCCTCATGACATCAGATGCTTCTCGATTTCATCGATCGGAAGATGGACGATATCCTTGTCGTATTCAGCCACCACGCGCTTCCGGACCACGTCCGGCATCGCCCGGCGCAGGTCTGCAAGTGCCTTTGGGGGAGCGACGACGATAAGCTTTTGGATATCGTTGGCCACGCAGATCGCCTCGAGCTTTTCGGCGACCATGGAACAAAACCGATCTTCTTCCAATTGGTGAAAGTCAGTCTGCCCGAGGCTGCTGCGATGGCTGCCGCTGGCGGTACGACCCGGCCGATCTGTTCCCTGTCCACGGGTAGGGGCATTGCGCGGTGCCTCGATCACCTGCTCGACCTCCAGAGCGAGCTCGAAAGCGGTTCCGGCATTTCGCAGCAGTATCGCCTTACTCGCATCCGCGACAAGCACCCGCGCGTTGTAAGCAATGTTGCGGTTCATGACACTCATCCTCTTCATTGATGGGTCTTCAGAATAATCGCGTGCGGGAAGCGATATTTGATCAGTGTCAATCACGTGATGAGTTCTGTGAAATGCATTGGTCGGCGCTCGCCGCCACACACCCAACCGCTGGATATTCTACCCTTGCCCGCGATTAGTGACTGATGCCTTTAGACGGTCGAAGTTCTTTTTGAATCAGCACCAGAGTTGGATCGTCGGGAAAGGGTTTGGCGACGAAGCCCTGCTCCCGCTCGAGTTCGATCGCCTCATGATTCTCTCTGCTTTCGATCGACTGCAGTATCCTGATACCATTGGCCTCCGCATAATTCGCGACGTAACGAAGCAATTCCCAAGCCACGCCCTTGTGCCTGTAGTCGGCGTGCACCGCAATCGCCACTTCGGCCTCTGCCCCAGAAGGGTTGCGCGCTAACATTGCGGACGCGACAAGGGCTTTCCCTCCTTCAGCAAATACGAGGAAATTCTCCGTACGGCGATGATCCACATGGGTCATTGAAACCAGCCTCTCATGACTGACTTCCTGAACGCCGCCCAGGAAGCGGAATCGCAGATCTTGCGGCGTCAGATGTTTGAAGAATTCAGCAAGCAACTGCTCATCATGGTCCCGAACCGGACGCACATCGAGCGATAGGCCGGTATGGGTGCGAAGACGAATGCCTCCGGCAGTGTTTGGACCGGCGACAGAAGTCCGCGCGCTCGCTCGCACAACGTCGTCGTCCAAATCGCCGGCAGCTTCCAGATCAATAATCACCTTCAGTGCATGACTATGCGCGGCATCGCTAAACGTGTCGTACGCATCGAGGATCTCGTCGAGCTTGAAGCGGTGCGTGATCAGCCGCTTGGGATCGACCTTTCCCGATTGCACCGTTCGCAACAGCATGGGCGTGGTAACGGTGTCGACGAGCCTGGTCGTGATCGCGATGTTCTTCGACCACAGCTTTTGAAGGTTGAGATCGGCCTTCAGGCCGTGGACCCCAATATTGGCGATGATCCCGCCCGCTGCGACGATTTCCTCGCAGAGTTCGAAAGTCGCAGGGATACCCACCGCCTCGATCGCTGTGTCGACGCCCTTGCCTCCCGTCAGATCGAGGATCCTTCTCAGCGCATCGGGATCGTCTGCGCGAACGGTATCGGTGGCTCCGAGGCGGGCAGCTGTTTCAAGGCGATTATCGTCCAGGTCTGCGGCGATGATCTGGGACGGCGAGTAGAATTGGGCGGTCAGAAGCGCCGCAAGTCCCACCGGTCCGCACCCGATGATCGCAACAGTGGCGCCCGGCTGCACCTTGCCGTTCAGAACACCGCATTCGAAGCCTGTCGGGAAGATGTCGCTCAGCATGACGAGTGCCTCTTCGTCCATGTTGGCGGAAATGGGATAGAGGCTGGTGTCCGCGTGCGGAATACGGACATATTCCGCCTGCGTGCCATCGATCGTATTGCCCAATATCCACCCTCCGCTCAGACAATGCGAATACATTCCGCGCCGGCAGTAGTCGCATTTGCCGCAAGAGGAAATACAGGAGATCAGGACCCGGTCGCCTTTCTTGAACTGAGTCACGGCAAGGCCAACCTGATCGACGATGCCGACGCCTTCGTGACCGAGCACACGGCCTGGCTTGCAGCTCGGAACATCCCCCTTGAGAATATGCAGGTCGGTCCCGCAGATCGTCGTTCTTGTGACTTTCACGACGGCATCGGTTGCACATTCGATCACGGGGACCGGCCTGTCCATAAGGGATTTTCTGCCGGCACCTTCAAAAACCAGAGCTTTCATCGTCCGTCTCCTGTCCATGTGAACCTGCCGGCATCCTGCGCCGAACACCGACTGCGACATTGACCGCGGTCAATCGCCGCGTGAGCTGGGACGAAGAGCGATGAGAGTTAGCCCGCCTCTCGGCCGTGGCCCGTCTACCCCGGGGAGGTCTGTCCAACTTCGGGGACGTCGCTCGGAACAGTGGTGCGGATGCGGCCGGCTTTGACCAATCGCAAGGAGATGTTGGCGATGTGCGCTATACTTCTCGAAGTCGAGCGATTGAAACGAGATCAGCAAAGAGGTTCGTGAAATGACCGCTGGCGATGCGAAACGACGTTTCCTTGAGGAGAAATACATCCTCGACTTTCAGATGCTCTTGAAGACGCGAGCCCGCCGCAATCGAATGCTCGCCGCCTGGGCCGCGTCCAGGCTCGGACGCGCGGATGCCGATGCCTATTTAAAAGAGGTACAGTTGGTGGATGCCGCCGTTGGTGGCGACGATGATGTGCTTCAGAAAATATTGGCGGATTTGCGCAGCGCCGGACAGAAGGCCGATGAAGACGATATCCACTCCATGATGAAGGAGATGATGTTTGACGCCGCCGAATGGCTTGAAACCAATCGCGACAGCGCCGAAATCGAGCAGGACCGAGCCTCTGGTGGTCCTTGATTTGTACGAGAAGACATCGGCAATGACCTTCCGTCGAGAGCTTCGCCGTCTTCGCTCCGCTCCGTCTATGCTGCCGCGCTCGCGGGTAAGACGGATTTCTGGGCAGCGCGGTACCCTCCAAGTATGAACTTAAGGCTCTGATGAACGCAGGCGGCGGCTACGCGCGGCATCGGCTCTGCCGCGGGCGGGAATCGTCGCTCCGGTCAGACCGAGAGCTGCTGTGAGTGCTCCCGTTTCAGGTGACCGCAATGCGGTTGTCGACCCTGGTGACGCCTGGAACTGACCAGGCAGCCTGTTCGGCAGCGCGGCGCTCATTCCAGGAGTGAACATCCCCCTGGAGTGTGACATCGCCACCGGTGACGTTAGCTTTAATGCCGGAAGCCTCTATCTCCGCATTGCGCCGCAACGCATTCTCGATCCGCTGGCGGATGTCTGAAGCGCTGGCGGCTGGACGAATGGTCACAAGATTGGCGACGGCGACGACGCCGCCGAGTTTCTTCACCGCATTCTCCGCAGCAATGCGCTGGAAGTGCCATGGCACCTCGCCCGTCAGCTTGACGCAGCCATGCTGGACAGTGACGCCGATCGCACCGTCGGGAAGTGCTGTATCCCAGCTGATGATCTTCAGCGCTCGAGCGGCGATTTCATCGTCGGCATGTTTCTTGCGCTCGGGATACCGGACCTGGATTTCCTCTGCGATCGCCCGCACACCCCTAACCCGACGTGCGGCAGCTTCGGCCGCTGCTTTTTCCGCGTAACTTTCGACATGGCCGGACAAGGTGACAATGCCATTCTCGACAGCAACACCGATGTTGGCGGCGTCGATGCTCGGTTCGAAGTCCAGCTCATCCAAAACGTCCTGGTAAATGGTCGTATCGTTCATGTTCTTTCTCCATGTTTAAAGATTTGAGAGGTGGAACCTGGACAGGAACTATGGGCGAGTCCGTTCTGCACCGCATTGCGATCGATCAAAAGGCGTCAGCGTGCAAGCCTTGTCGACTGGGTCAGCGAGCCACCATGCCGAGGCGCGCTTTCGTCTCGGGAATGAACGCGGCAAGCCGACCTGACGCGGTTCCTACATTCGGCCCCGGGCGGTCCACTCGCCCCCGATCTTTGCATAAGATCTTTTGACAGCTGCCCAGGCGATCCTGTGAGCGACTTCTTCTTGGCGAGGATCGTGACTGTGGGATTGGAACGCGTGATTGAAGGCTTCGCGATAGATGTCCTGGGCGTGATCCGGCAGCACATGCCGGACCGAAGGCGGCAGATCCTCGTTGATGGCGTAAGGCATATCTTGCCCCTCCACTGATCGCACAGCTTGCCGTGCATGCCTTTGAACATCGTGGCCGCTCAGAACAGATCCTTGCCGCCTTGGCCGACAAATTCAGTTCGCAATCCCTTCTCGTGTGCATCCTTCACGAAGGAATTTGCGCTGAGAGCATCCGCTCGAATGATGTTGTTGAAAGTTTGCGCAAAGGGGCAGCAGAGTTCTTCATGCACCCATGCGCGGGCGCGTGGCGATACGGCCACAATCTCCCACTCATCATTGCTTTTCCGCTCAAGGCGAAAATCGACGCCGCTGGAAGCGCCCTCGCAGTTCCCCGCACCAGCCAATAACGCTTCCGCGGTCCGTGAGAGAACTTCGCTCATATCGTCTCCTTTCCCTCCCCAATCGATGAAAATCGCCACATGAGTTGCGCTGGCGAGGTCATCCGATGGTCAAGCATGTCAAGAACCTGTTCTGCTTGTCCGGCAAATGCGCTCGAGGGGCATCGATTGCTGGACGTCTCTCGATTGACCATCATCAGTGGTTCGGGGCTTCTCTTCATTGACACGTATCAAAATATGACGATCGGTCACATTTTTATCCGTTTGTCATCCGTCAGGATTTTCGGATCCCGAAGGCTTCCCTCCTCTTGATGTGCGTCAAAGCATGCATGAGCCAAGGGCATAAATTTGAGCGAATGCAGCCGAAGAGGCAGGAGACGTCGCCTTGCGGTACAGAACGATTCTTACAGTGCTTGGGGTCAATGATTTTCGAGACGATCTCGACAACGCAATCGTGATCGGTCAGTCCGTCGACGCCCATCTATCGGTCGTGGTGATGGCGATCACAGCGCCACCGCCTTTCGGCGCGTCTGCGGAGATCGTCTCGGCCGTTCGGCTCGAGGAGCGTGAAGGTAATCTGGCCAAACTGGCCGAAAGCACAAGGCAGGCGGAAGAGCAGCTGGCATCGTCCGGCCTTTCATTTGACGTTCAGTCTCTATGCACCGAAGCCGCCTGGGCGGACGAGGAGATCGCGGCGAGAGCCCTCTATGTCGATCTCACCCTTGTGGGTCACCGGGCTGCCCGCGACAAGGAGCTGTGCCGTCAAATTGTAAATGGAACCCTGTTCCAGGCGCCCGCGCCCATGCTTTTAAACCCGAGCGATCACCCAACCGACCTCGAGCCTAGCTCTGTTCTCATCGCCTGGAATTCTCGGATCGAAGCAGCGCGCGCGGTTCAGCAAGCCCTTCCAATCCTTCAGCAAGCCAGAGCGGTGCACCTTGTCATGGTGGATCCAGGAGCGTCGGCCAGCGGCGAAGACCCAGGTGCCGATGTCGCTGCCTATCTTGCACGGCAAGGCGTAGCGCTTTCAGTCGAAGCCGTCGCCAGCGGTGGAAGACCGATCGAAAAAGTCCTAAAGCAACGAACAATCGAGATCGGAGCGGAGCTTATTGTAATGGGCGCTTACGGTCATTCCCGATTGCGCGAACACATTTTCGGCGGCGTTACCCGAGCGATGATTGAAACCGCCAATCGACCACTCTTCCTGAGCCACTGATCTCGGTGAGCCGGCGAGGAAGATGTTGCAGCGTCTCGTTAAAGAGGGAGTCGGAAGATCATGTTCAAGGACAGACAGGATGCGGGCCGGCGGCTTGCTGCGGCGCTCCTTAAATATCGTGGACAGGACGTGGTGGTGGTCGGTCTTCCGCGCGGTGGAATTCCGGTCGCGCTGGAGATCGCCAGAGCCTTGGCCGCACCGATGACCATGATCTTCGTCAGGAAAATCGGGGTGCCAGCAAGGCCGGAGGTCGCGATGGGTGCGGTTGTCGATGGAGCAAATTCATATGTCGTCAGAAACAGCGACATCATTCGCCTGACCGGGGTTTCGGAATCCGTTTTCCAATCCGCCATGGACGCAGAACTGAAGGAGATCGCACGCCGCAAATCGCTCTTCAAGGGCATTCTTCCGAGCATCGATATTGCCGGCAAGATCGTCATTCTGGTCGATGACGGAATCGCCACCGGCGCAACAATGAAGGCGGCGGCGATTGCAATCGAGCAGTGCGGCGTCGAACGGATTGTCATCGCTGTTCCGGCTGCGCCTTCAGAGGTGGTGGCCGATCTCGAGAATGACGCTGAAGAGATCGTTTATCTGGAAAGCGCATCCCCCTTCGGCGCCGTCGGCAGCTTTTATCTGAACTTTCCGCAGTTGTCCGATGGCGATGTCATCGACTGCTTTCAACAACTGACGGCGAGCGCAAGCTGATTGCGTTGCCGCGAGATGCATTTGACCATACAGGCAGACGTTTCAAAACTTGCCGGAAAGCTGGAAGACGCAACTGGTCCGCCAGGCGCACGTGCTACGTGCTGACGCGATGTTCTCGGGCAGCGCTGGCAAAGAAGACCTGGCCCGCTAAATTTCCGTCTGGGGCGCTGCCGTTTGCTGGAGCGGCTCCGGGATTTCCGTCATCGTGGCTTCCGTCAGCAGCAATATGCTGGCAACAGAAACTGCGTTCTCCAACGCCACTCGCACAACCTTGGTCGGATCGATGATGCCTTCCTGCAGAAGATCGACATAGCGGTTTCGGGCCGCGTCGAACCCGATCGCTCCCTCGCCTTCGAGCATCTTGGCGACGACGACGCCCCCATCGACGGCCGAATTTTCGGCAATCTGGCGTGCTGGAACCTCCAGCGACCGCTTGAGGATCTGAACGCCCGTCCGTTCATCACCGTCGCAAAACGCCTCTTCTTCCGACACGGCCTTGATGCAGCGCAACAGTGCGAGCCCTCCGCCGGGAACGATCCCCTCCTCGACGGCGGCCTTGGTTGCATTGATGGCATCGTCGAGCGCGTCCTTTCTGGCCTTGCTCTCCGCCTCCGCGGGAGCGCCGACCCGGATGACCGCAACTCCGCCGGAAAGTTTCGCGAGCCGTTCCTGAAGCTTCTCCTTGTCGTAATCACTGGTGGTGGTCTCAATCTCCTTGCGGATCTGTTCCGACCTTGCCTTTATGGCCTGCTGCGAGCCGCCCCCGCCAATGATCGTCGTCGTGTCCTTATCGACGACAACGCGCGCCGCCGTGCCGAGTTGCTCGAGCGTCGTCTTGGCAAGCTTGAAGCCAAGATCCTCGGAGATAAGCTGCGCTCCGGTAAGCAGAGCCAGATCCTGCAATATGGCCTTGCGGCGGTCGCCGAAGCCGGGCGCCTTGACCGCGCAATTGCGAAAGGTGCCTCGGATCTGATTGACGATCAGAGTGGCGAGGGCCTCGCTTTCTACGTCCTCTGCAATGACGAGAAGCGGCCTGCCGGACTTGGCGATTTCTTCGAGCAGGCCGACCAGATCGCCGAGCGCCGTTATTTTCCGGTCGAAAATCAGAATCCGCGCATCTTCGAGAACGCACTCCATTTTCTCGGGATCCGTTGCGAAGTAGGGGGAAATATAGCCGCGATCGAACTGCGTGCCTTCTACGACGTCGAGGCGCGTTTCCATCGTCTTGGACTCTTCGACAGTGATGACGCCTTCCTTGCCGACCTTCGCCATCGCCTCGGCCACGAGCTGTCCGATAGTTTCATCATTGTGGGCGGAGATGGCCGCAACCTGCTGCCTCTCCCTGTCAGTCGTCACCGGCTTGGAAATATCGCGCAGCGCCTTCACCGCCCGGCCGACGGCGCGATCGAGGCCGCGCTTGAGGTCGATCGCGCTCGCGCCCGCCACGACATTGCGATGACCGTCCGCCAGGATCGCATGCGCCAGCACCGTCGAGGTACTGGTTCCGTCTCCCACCACTTCTCCGGTCTTTTCAGCCGCGGCGCGTAGCATGCGGGCTCCCAGGTTTTCCTCGGGATCCTTCAGATCGAATTCCTTGGCGATCGTGACACCGTCATTGCAGACGATCGGAGCGCCCCATCTTTTCTCGATCAGGACGGACTTGGAACGTGGTCCGAGCGTGATGCGGACTGCATCGGCAAGCCTGGCAGCCCCCTGAAGAACCTTACCTCTTGCCTCCGTGTGAAAGAGAACTTGTTTGTGTGGCATTTTCACCTCCCCGAAGTGTCGTGGCCTGGCTTGCCGGGCTCATCCGCAATCACTGACATGAATTTGCCAGCATGGATTTGACCCGCGTCAACAAGCGCTGGCAACAGACCTGTAGCGGCCGGCTTTTGATCCTCCGCAAATGCCTCTTGGCGGGCACGTCTTAGACTGTCGCTTGATCGCCGCATCAACAAAGCGTCAGGGAACATCGCCTGCTGTTAGGCACGCCGTCGCCGATCGGAGGAACACTATGAACCATTTCTCTGCTGGACGTTGGGTGCGCTGGCTCATCATCGATCATCTTATGCTGATCGTTCTTGTTCTGATGCTCGCCACCGTCTTCGGCATCCCGCTTGTCAAATCGATCGTGGAGCACGACCAGCGAAACGCCCCATTGCTACGCTCAACGGTGCAGCGGCCCACGCCCGCCGAGCAGGCGATAGCGCCTCACCCTGATTCCAGAGATCGGTAGATTTCTTCTTCCTGCGCAAAATGCAGGCGCATGATCGCTTCGAGCCCATACAGCAGTCGTTCGACGTCATGGAGCTGTGCCTCCGTCGGCGCCTCTTGGTCGAATGCCTTGCACATAACGTCCAGATTGTGCACCTGCCGCTGGATCTCCATATGGGTTCGGCTCATTCCGGCCAGAGCGTCCGGTGCTGCGCTTCGTCGGCGAAGGCGCGCGTAGACCTGTTCGTCCTGTTTCTCATGGGGAAGGAGACGCTCACGCAGTTCGCAACCGAGCCTACCGAGCTCTTCCTTCACTTGCGTCTTCGAAAGACGGCGAAGGCGATCCGACGTCATGCGAATATCGTCGATCACATCTGCCAACGCCACATGTTCCGCCTCCAGCTGCGCGAGCTCTTCGTTGCTCAGTTTCGGTCTCGCACCAAGGGAGATGGCCGGACCCAGCGCGCGCAGTGCATTCAGTATGACGGCAACATCGACGGCCTCCTGGAAAAGTGCCCCTCCCACCGGCGCAAGGTAACCGAACGCAGCCACCATCATGCCGGCAATCGAGAGACCAATGCCTACATAGACGCTCTGCAGCGCGATCCCGCGCGAGCGGCGGGCGATATGGACAGCGTCGACCACCCGATCCAAACGGTCGACCAGTATCACGACATCTGCTGCTTCGGATGACGCCGCGGCGCCGCGCGCACCCATCGCTATTCCGACATCGGCCGCCGCGAGCGCCGGCGCGTCGTTGACACCGTCACCGATCATGACGACGGGGCGGCTCCTTGCCCTTTCCGCCTCGACGGCGGTCGTCTTATCCTCGGGCTTCATTTGGCTGATGACTTCGTCCACTCCGACAAATGCGCCAACGCCGGCAGCAAGATCGGCGCGATCGCCGGTGACGAGCACGATTCGTGCAACCCCTGCTTCCCGCAGATGCCGCAGGACGGAACCCGCTTCGGGGCGAATCTGATCCGCCAGAAGGATGGCTCCGGCAAGCTTGCCGTCGATCGCCACAATGACAGCGACCGTTCCCTCCCGCCGTATCCAGGCTTCGATCTCACTATTGAAATCCGCGCCTTCAATCCTGGCACGCGCAAAGGCCCATCCTCCGACCAGCACGTGCAGCGTGCCGACATGCCCCGTCAGTCCAGAGCCGGGCGCCTCGCGGACGTCTGCAGGCACATCGAGCCTAAGCCCTCGTTCACGCGCGGCCGCTACGAGAGCCTGCGCTACCACGTGAGGAGAGCTTTGATCCAGCGATGCTGCCAGCCTCAGGACCTCAAGCGGATCGAGACCGTCACGTATCTTCATCTCGATCAGTCGGGCGCGACCATCGGTAACTGTCCCGGTCTTGTCGAGAAGCACGACTTTTGCTGCCGCAAGAGCTTCGAGAGCGCCTCCGTCCTTCACCAGGATGCCTTTCTTCGCGCAGCGCGAGATGCCGGAAACGATGGCGACCGGCACGGCGAGGATCAGCGGACAAGGCGTTGCGACGACAATGACGGCGAGCGCCCGAGTGGCCTCGCCGGTGTATCCCCACGCCAACCCTGCAATCGTCAAAGTCAAAGCCAGGAATCCCAGACCAAACCGAGCGGCCAACCGCACCATCGGCGCCTTTGTCTGCTGGGCCGCCTCGACCAGCCTGACGACCCCGGCATAGGTGCTGTCGGCGGCCGCACTGGTGGCTTGAAGATCAAAAGCATCCCCTGCGTTCGTGGAGCCGCTCATCACCGCTTGCCCGGAATTTCGCCGGACAGGCAAGGCTTCACCGGTCAGCGCTGACTGGTCGAGAACAGCGTCAGGTCCACCGACGATGCCGTCGACGGGAACAATCTCGCCGCGGCGAACCAGTATGAGATCGCCGGGAACGATGACCGACAAAGCCACCTCATGAAGGCCGCCGCTTTCATAGCGGACCGCGCTGTTCGGCATACGGCTGAGCAGTGCTGTCATCTCGCGGCCAGCCCGGCCCTGGGCGAAGTTCTCCAGGAATTGTCCGCCGGTAAACATGAGGGCCACAACGATTCCGGCTAGATATTCTCCGAAGAAGATGGCACCGCCCATCGCCAGCGCCGCGATTAGATCGAGGCCGAATTCCCTCCTGTGCAGACCGATGCCGATATCGATCGAGAGGACCGCGAAGATCGCCGCCGTTCCTGTCGCCCACAACTGCGCGGCAAGTTCCTCCTGGCCGGTGAACCTGGCGACCCCGCCGGCGACGAGCGCCACTGCGACAAATGGCAGCGTCCATTCTTTGGCTCTACGCCAGCCCCGCATCAGCGGGTGGACTTCGTTTCGTGCCGGCAACCGCGGTCCTCCTGAGGCTCGGTGTGACCGGCGGCAACGACCGGCCTGCCACACGATCCGGCTGCCATGCAGAGGCCGCCTTGACACAAATCAAGAAAGCCCCGATCGCCCGAGCTGCTCCGTCAGCCTGAAGCCGTCGCGCCCTGAACCTTCTGAGACCGGCCGACGCCTCTCACTCCGCGGCAGGTTTTAATCGGCCTTTTTTGATTCGAATCAAAGAGAGTGCGCACAGCTTGCCTATGGTTAACGGGGCAGTGGCCAGGAAACGCACTGGCGTATGCCTGCCATTACTTGATTGAACCGGGACTGCCAGAAATCCCCTTATGAATCTGCTTGCAGCGATAAAGGAGAACTGAATGTCTGCCTTCATTGCATCTGTCGAGCGACAAGCGCTGGATTTCAGGATTCGGCGAGAACAGGCTAGACACTGGACGGGCCGCGCGCTGACGCAACAGGCCGCCCATTGGATGCGCGCGAATTTCGCCGACTGCTGCCCCGAGGAAAACCAGCCCATCGATACCAATCTCATCGGTGCCAACGCACCGATCTGGAAAGCTCATTCCGTTGGTTTCCTGACGGAATACGTCGGGCCGGATGCCAATTATCATACTTGAGGAGAAGGCGATGCGAATGCCAACAGCAATCGTCGTCACTTCCATCGGCCTTGTTGGCCTCATGAGTCTCGGCGAGTCGGACGAGCGGGTTTCGAAGGGCCCACGGATTGCCTTGCCGACGGCGGTCTCCGCCGAACTCGGCCGGGTTCAGCAATCGCGCGCAAGGCTTGATGCACTGCGTGGTGCTTTGCTCCAGCAGAAGGAGCGGCTGCGCGCGAAATCGGCAATCGAACGCATCGTGCTACCCGCCTAGCGGGCGCGCTTTCGTCGGCTGCGCGAAAGAAGTCCCTGAAGCTGAAAGGAGCAAGCCATGGACGATATTACCTTGAGACAGGACATTCTCGATGAGCTCGATTTCGAGCCGAGCATCGACGCTGCGAATATCGGCGTTGCCGTAGAAGACGGCATCATTACCTTGACGGGTCATGTCAGTTCCTATTCCGAGAAGGAGACTGCGGAAAGGGTCGTGAAGCGGGTGAAAGGGGTACGCGGCATTGCACAGGAGATCGAAGTCAGGATCTTCGGCAACCGCGAGACTTCGGACGACGACATTGCCCGCCGCGCCGCAAATATGCTCGACTGGAACGTTTCCATTCCAAAGGGCGCAGTCCAGGTGAAGGTCCAGAAGGGCTGGGTTACGCTGACCGGCAAGGTCGAATGGCAGTATCAGAAGAATGCCGCGGCCGATGCCGTTCGCAACCTCGCTGGCGTGGTTGGCCTATCCAACGTGATCGAGCTCACTCCCCGCGTCAGTGCGGCTGACGTGAAGAAGCGGATCGAGGATGCATTCAAACGCGACGCCGAACTTGAATCGCAGGGCATCCGTGTCGAAGTCTCCGGGGGCAGCGTCACCCTCAGGGGTAAGGTTCATACCTGGTCGGAACGCAGAGCAGCTGAGCGTGCGGCCTGGTCGGCGCCAGGCATCAAGACGTTGAACGATCAAATCGCGATCGGATAACCGAGATCGCAAACTGGGTATTCAATCGCGCGCCGCTTACCGGCGGCGCGGTCTGCGGCGTCATGGCGAACTATGGTTCAGTTTGGATGGGCGTTGACATGGCAGCAGCCGGAATCATCAGCTTCACGATCCGCCCTCTTCAGTGGCCGCAAATCCAGCGCGCCTACGTCTTGGCTCAAGCGGCGATGCCGAATCTGACGTTAGAGCAATTCGAGCAGGAGTGCGCTGCGACCTTGAATCCCGAGTTACGCGAAGAAAAAGAGGACAAAGAGAAACAGGATCTTCCCGGGCCGCGGCAAGATCGGAATGGCTCTACATCCTGGCGCTACGCCGACAGCGGATTGCCGCGCTGCAACTTCATAGTCGCGACAGATATCAATGATCACATTCGAGGCCTGTGTTACACTCGAATTGAAGAACATCTGACCGCCGGGCGCTTGTTCGACGTTCCGATCTTCATTGTCGTTAGTCTGCTCCAGGAGCAGGAGATCGCCGCAAAGCTCTTTGATGTCATGAGGAAGAGAGCGCTCCATGCGCAGTGTAACTATCTGAGGGTCTGGGCCCTCAGGCCAGAAAACTGGAGCCTCCTCGACAACGACGAATTCCGTCATCGATGGGACCACGGAACGATCTTCCCGCTCTGATGCCTTTCGAACAACCTGCTCTTTCCAGATTGACGGGGACCAAAGTAACTGGATAGGCCAGCAGGGATCATTTCTCCCCACAGTCTGCGCAGTCTGCACCTCACCGATCTATGCCTGTTACAGACTGTTACACAATCGCACCGTTTTTAACGCTCGGGACATCGGCATGTCACCGGTGAGGCGTTTAGCTGTCTTCACCGACAGCACGGAGGGACGGAGATGCTGCAGAACGCTAATTTTCACCACGGGAAGGAGGCCACGAATGTAGCGTTTATCGATCGCGAGCCGCACTGCCTGCTCGGGCTTTTCAAAAAGCTGCCCATCGAGCGCTTGGCCGCAGGTCAGTCGCTGTTTTTCGAGGGCGATCCCGCCAAAGGTGTTTTCGAGGTCGTCGAGGGCAGCCTGCGCATCTTCAAGATCATCTCCGACGGTCGCCGCGTGATCACCGGCTTCCTGCATGCCGGCGATATTATCGGCGTGTCGTTGAAGGACCGCTATCTCTACAGCGCCGAAGCCATCACCGACATCAGGATCCGCCGCATCTCACGCAAGTCATTCGATGCGGAAGTCGCCAATTCGCCCGAACTGCGGCCGGAAGTTTTCGCCCGTCTCTGCGACGAGATGGCCGCCGCCCAGGATCAAGTGGTGCTTCTCTCCCGCAAGAATGCCGAGGAACGGGTCTGCACATTTCTGCTGAAGGAGCTTCTTCGCGTGCTGTGTGATGGACGAGGCGACCTGGTCATCGAGCTGCCCATGACCAGGCTCGACATTGCCGATTACCTCGGCCTGACGATAGAGACCGTCTCTCGAACTATGACCAAGCTGAACAAAAAAGCCATCGTTGTACCTGCCGGCCGCCATTCGATTCGCATCCTGAAGCGGTCAGGGCTTGCGCAGCTTGCCGGGAATGACGATGAAAATGGCGGAAGTAGAATGGAAATGGCGCCGCATTTGAAGAGCCTGCGCCATTGAGATCGTCACCGTCGCAGGTTTACACAGTCAAGGCGGCGACAGGCCGACTACCCAATGCCACTCATCGATAGCGAGAACGAATTATTGATCTTGGCCGAGACCGGACTAAAATGGTGGCGGATGTGGTCTGGATCGGGGGTCATCGATGGACCCATACGTCGTTCAACAAAATATCAGGCGATTTCAGGAGATGCTTGAACGGGAACGAGATCCCGTCGAGCGTGCAAAACTGTCGCGGATGATCGAGCGCGAGCAGGCGCGGCTGGAAGAGTCAATTCAACAAGGCACGGCGAGAAGCTGACCTCTCTCCCTTTCGCTTGCGCTGATTGACATCTTGCGCTGATTGACATGCCGTCAATTTTGCTGGCTGAAGGTCGTTTTTGGCGCCCGTCGCCACAGGTTGCGCTGATGCGATTACAGTTTTCCCTCCATGGCGGCGCTCGAGCTTTCTCCGAATTGATCGAGGGCCTCTTCGAGATAGTCTGGCAGAAGCGGCAAGCCTAAGAGATAGAGCGCGGTATGGGCATTGTGCGCTTCGGCCGCCTGACGTCGCAGGTCATCCCATTCACTGGCCTCACCGTCACCGCGGCCGAGCCAGGCGAGGGCAACGAGATCGACCTGTTCGTCTTCGTTGAGGGCCCAGATCGCGCTTGTCAATTCCCTTTCGACAACATCATCCGGATGCTCTTCCAAGATCTCGATCATGTTGTCATCCGTCGGATTGGAACCTGGATCGGGCTCCGTGAGCACATCCTTGACGACGAATTCCCTGCTCTTGAGGATGAAATATCGCACCTTGTCGGGTGAGATGCTCGGCCTCCAATTCTCGCTTGTAACGGTGCTCATGCTGCTTCCTCGCATTCTTTCCTCTCAGCTTCGCACTTTACCATCTGCCCCGCCCGGCCGCGTTGGCCTGGATCAAATTCTAGTGGCGGCGCGGTCGATCTCTCGCGGCAGCGTCGCCTGACCGTGGATCTCGGCTCGTCTGAACGCCCGTCAGCATTTTTGCGACGCGCTTCTTCAAGCGATCAGCACCCGAACTTGATCGGCGTCAATGATGCTCGCAGGCAGCTGTGGAAGGAAGATGTGTGGGCGTCTGGAAGCTGGAGAGACCGATGGAACGCAAACACGGCTTCAATATTGGTTATTTTGTCGTGACGATCGTGTTGGTTGGTCTTTTCCAGCTCTGGCTCGCTTCGCGAGATGTGCTCAACATCCCCTACAGCGATCTGATGCGCATGGTTGCCGACGGGAAGGTGCAGTCTGTCACGCTGACCGAGACGATGATCCAGGGGGTGTTCAAACAGCCGCAAAATGGGAAGACCCTGTTTGTCAGCAATCGTGTCGATCCCGAGGCAGCAGAGGTTTTCGAGAAGGCCGGCGTTGAGATTTCAGGAGGCACAGACAGCAACTGGCTGACGGCGATCCTCTCCTGGGTGCTGCCGACGCTGCTATTCCTCGGCGTCTGGATGTTCCTATTCCGCGGCTTTGCCGAGCGACAGGGGATGGGCGGCCTGATCAATATCGGCAAATCCCGAGCCAAGGTCTATCTGGAACGCAAGACCGGCGTCACCTTCGAGGATGTCGCCGGCGCCGACGAAGCCAAAGCGGAACTGCAGGAGATCGTATCTTTCCTGAAGGAGAAGGATAAATACGGTCGGCTTGGTGCCCGTATCCCCAAGGGAATTCTGCTTGTCGGTCCGCCGGGCACGGGCAAGACACTGCTCGCCCGCGCTGTTGCCGGGGAGGCGAATGTTCCATTTTTCTCGATCTCCGGCTCTGAATTCGTCGAAATGTTTGTCGGCGTGGGCGCCGCACGCGTGCGCGATCTTTTTCAGCAGGCGCGCGAAGCAGCGCCGTGCATCATCTTCATCGACGAGCTCGACGCGCTCGGCCGCGCCCGCAGCCCGGTCTCGGGCTACGGCGGCAGTGACGAGAAGGAGCAGACCCTGAACCAGCTTCTTTCCGAACTCGACGGCTTCGATCCCAGAGTTGGCATTGTTCTGTTGGCGGCCACCAACCGGCCGGAGATCCTCGACGCGGCGCTGCTGCGCGCCGGCCGTTTTGATCGTCAAGTTGTGATCGACCGGCCAGACCGGAAAGGTCGTGCCGCGATCCTCGCCGTGCACGCAAAGAAGGTGACAATGGCACCCGACGTGAAGATCGATGACATTGCAGGCCTGACGCCGGGTTTCACGGGCGCCGACCTCGCCAACCTCGTCAACGAGGCGGCCATCGTTGCGACACGCCGCAATGGCGCTACCGTTACCTTCGTCGATTTTGTCCAGGCTGTGGAGCGCATCGTCGCCGGCTCGGAACGCCGCAGTCGGCTGCTCAATCCGCAGGAGCGCGTACGGGTCGCTTACCACGAGATGGGACATGCCTTGGCGGCGGCCGCCCTGACGAAAACCGACCCTGTGCAAAAGGTTTCGATCATTCCGCGTTCTATCGGCGCTCTTGGCTATACACTGCAGCGCCCGACGGAGGATCGCTTCCTGATCACCCTCAGCGAATTGAAGGAGCGTTTGATCGCCCTTTTGGCGGGCCGGGCCGCGGAGGCCGTGGTCTTCGACGAGGTGTCGACAGGAGCCGCCGACGATCTTGCAAAGGCGACCGACGTGGCGAGGGGATGTGTCACGCGCTTTGGCATGAGTTCGGTCGGTCAGGCCGTGTTGGAGCCGCAGCATCTCCAATGGCTGGGCAACGGCCAACCGGAATTGCGGCAGCGGGATTATTCCGAGGCCACCGCTCGGGAAGTCGACATCGCGACCAGGATCATGCTCGATGAGGCTTATGACCAAGCCAAGGCTCTACTGACGGCCCGCATCGCCGATCTCCACGCCGGCGCTAATCTACTGCTCGAACGCGAGACAATCACCCCTGCCGATTTCCCGCCGTTACGGCGAGCGGGCAGCTTAGATGTCGGTGCCACGCAGGATCTCCTGCCGGCCGCCGCAGCCCAATAGGATTCAACGATGGTCAGCCGCCGACCAGACGTCGCGGAACCAGACAACCCATCCCCCGCGCCGGATATTCCATCCTTCTCCAGTGAGCCGAGCAGGGTTGGCCTGATCGTCGGCTGGGGAGTCGGCATACTGGTCCTGGGAGGCCTTGTCGGTTCCATCTTGCATTTCGGCGACCTCCGTCTCTTCATCGTCACCATGGAATCGGCCGATTCCCAGTGGCTTGGGGCCGCGCTCGTCGTCCAACTCGCCACCTACGTCTGTGCGGCGGCGATCTGGGGACGAGTCATGGCTAGAGCCGGATATCGCAAACAATTTTCCGACCTGCTCTGCCTTGCAGTGGTTGAACTTTTTGCCAATCAGGCCATACCGATGGGGGGTCTCAGCGGCAGCGTCATGGTGGTGCGAGGCCTGATCAACCGGGCAGTTCCCTCGCCGATCGCGATAACGGCGCTTCTGATAGCAGCGATCTCCTATTATGCGGCTTATCTGCTCGTGGCAATGATTGCCTTTGCAATGTTCTGGTACAGCGGCGACCTGACGGATGTCTGGTTCTCGCTGTCGATTGCCTTCGTCGGAGTTGTCATTCTCATTGCAGCCGTTCTGCTTCTTGTCGCGCACTCCCGCGGTCGGTTGATCCCCGGATCAATGCGGTCCTGGCCGCCCGTCGCAAGGATTGCGGAGGCACTGGCCAAAGTCAGACGCGATCTGGTGAGCGATGGCATCGTCTTGGCCGAGGCAACGGCCTTACAGGCGGCAATCTTTCTGCTCGACGCCGCGACCCTGTGGCTGGCCCTACGCGCCATAGGCGTAGAAACAGCGTGGTCCGATGCTTTGATCTGTTTCGTTCTGGCCTCGGTCGTCGCCACGCTTTCGCCGCTCCCCCTCGGCCTTGGCCCCTTCGAAGGAAGCTGTGTCGGCCTCCTTCATCTTGTCGGGGTACAAGTTGAGATGGGTCTTGCCGCGACGCTTATCCTGCGAGGGTTCACGTTCTGGCTGCCTATGCTTCCGGGTCTCTGGCTCATCCGCCGTGAGGGCAGGAAGGGCGGTGTACTTTGAGCTGAAGGCCTGCCTTATAGGCAGCTTTTGATCGAAAAATTGGCGCAAACAGACTTCAATCGAGCAGCTTGCGGAGCCGGGCCGCCAGCTCGCGGGCAGTATAGGGCTTCTTCAGCCAATTCCCGGAAAGGGCCAACTCCCGGCCGGCAATCGTTGGCTCGGCATAGCCCGACGTGAAGAGGACCTTGATATCAGGGTTCTGCGACCTGACAATATCGGCCAGTTCATCACCGGGCATGCCGCCTGGCATGACGATATCGGTAAAGAGCAAGGCAATATCGGGATGCTCGTCCAGCCGCTGTAGCGCTTGATGACCATCCGACGCCTCTACCACCGTATAACCGGCGTCGACAAGGCGGGAAACGGCGACGCGGCGCACGCGTGGGTCGTCTTCGACGATCAGGATCTTTTCGGCGCCGCCGGGAATCCCCGGCTGCGTTCGCTCTTCCGCTCCGGTCTCGCCGCTACTATCGACCCCCTTGTGCCCAGCCGGAAGAAAAACGCGTACGCTCGTGCCCCGGTCGATCTCGCTGTAGAGCTGGATATAGCCGCCGGATTGCTTGGCGAAGCCGTAGACCATGGAAAGCCCGAGCCCCGTACCGGCGCCCAGACCTTTGGTGGTGAAGAAGGGTTCGAATGCCCGTTGCTTCACCTCGTCAGTCATGCCGCTGCCGGTGTCAGTCACCGAGACCAGCACGTAATCGCCGGTGCGCACCTCAGGATACATCTTGGCATAATCGACATCGAGCTTGACGCGCGATATTTCGATCGAGACCCGCCCGCCGCGGGGCATCGCATCCCGGGCGTTGAGCACGAGATTGAGCAGCGCGTTTTGCAGCTGGGAACTGTCGACGAGTGCTTTGTTGTCGGTACCCGTAACAATGGTGCGGAATTCGATCGCCTCGCCGAGAGTACGTCGCAAGAGCTCGGAAAAGCCGGAAACGAGTTGGCCGACATTGGTGAGCTTCGGATTCAGCGGTTGGCGGCGGCCAAAGGCGAGCAGTTGGCCCGTAAGCTTTGCGCCGTCATCGGCAGCGCCCTGCGCCTCGTGTAGCAGCGGCCGCAGTCTTTCGTCTGTCAGCTTGTCCTCGATCATTTCGAGATTACCGGTGATGACGGTCAGAAGATTATTGAAGTCGTGCGCCAGTCCGCCGGTCAATTGACCGATCGCCTCCATCTTTTGCGATTGGCGCAGTTCCTCGTCGATTCTTTGTCGGCTGGTCAGGTCGCGGATGAAGCCGGTGAATATCTGCTTTCCATTTGCGATTGCCTCACCGACGGCCAGCTCCATCGGAAAGACAGAGCCGTCCTTGCGCTGGCCACTCACCACGCGGCCGTAACCGATGATGCGCCGTTCGCCGGTCGTCATGTAGCGCGAGAGATAGCCGTCATGCGCGTCGCGATCCGGCTGCGGCATCAAAATCTTGACGTTTTTGCCAAAAACTTCCTCGGCGGAATAGCCGAAAAGGCGCTCCGCCGCGGCGCTGAAAGACGAGATGGTGCCGGCATTGTCTATGACGATCATCGCCTCAGGAACGGTATCGAGGATCGAACGCAAATGCGCTTCCCGCTCTGCAAGATCGTCCTGTGCCTTCTTCATCTCCGTCACATCATTATTGGCTTGCACGATCATGCCTGTCGAAGAGGAATGGTTGATCCCGACCCAGCGTGTGGCGATGAAGAGGGTGCGTCCATCCTTGTGGCGATGCATCACTTCGCCTTCCCACGCCCCATTCCTGCGAATCACATCACGAATCTCTTCCACAGGGCGGGGGAACTGCGTTGCCAGAAGTTCGTGTACGACCTGACCAACGGCTTCTTCGCGCGACCAGCCGTAGAGCGTTTCACAACCACCGGTCCAGCGGCTGATCACGCCGTCGAAGCCGTGAATGATCAGGTTGGCTCCATCGAGCAGTCGAGCAATCTCGACGAGTTCGGTTTCGGTTGCGGGTTTGGTCGTCATATGGCCGTTCATCACGCTTCTTGTTGCAGGTAGATCGCGCTGCCTCCATCGTCACCGATCATGCCGCTTTCGTCACCGTCATATTCGTCATCCGGTGTCGGATTGGCAATGGCCGCGTGGCGAAGTTTCTTCCTGTGCAATCTTGATCTGCAACCTGTAAATTGAACCGTCCACCGCCGGGCTACGGCCTCAGCACGGCCGCCCCGCTCAACACAGCAAGCGGGCGGCTCCACGGCGATATTGACTGAAGAGGCCACTGATGAAGTCTTGCCGCGCTGATGATGGTGCCAGACCTTCATCATCAGCAACGACCAGCCGGCAGGACCACTCTTCTCACCTGGACAAGCCAGCAGGCTCACGTTTCCGAGGAGAACGCAAATTTGGGCATGCGCTCCACGATGAAATCTATTAGCGCACGCAATCTTGCCAGCCTTCGAAGGTCCCGGTGGTATCCCAGCCATGTATCGCGACCCGGTGGTGGGACGGAAACGTCGACCCGGCGCAGGTCCTTGTTTGCATCGCCCAGCAACCTTGGAATGACTGCCATCCCAATTCCACCGGCGCACATCCTGGCCTGGACGTCGCGGTTGTTGCTCCGAAAGACGATGCTGGCGTTGGGATAATGTTCCCTCAGCCAGGCCACGTCGGGCATCCCGCCGAAGGCCTCGTCCATGGTAATGATCCCGTGCGAACGTCCATCACCGTCGATCGGATCGGCCATGGCAAGCGGCACATAGAGCCCATAGGGGATATGAACCAGCCTTCTCGACACCACTTCCGCGTCGGCGAACGGCCTGATGCGAAAGACAAGATCGGCTTCCCGCCGCGCGAGGTTGAGAAGTCTGGAATCGGTCAGCAGTTCCACGACGACATTCGGATGCAGCGCGGCAAATTGCGACAGCAGCGGACTGAGCACGTGGATGCCGAACCAGTCGGAACAGGAAATCCGGAGAGGCCCGGAAAGACCTTCCCCGGTGCCCGCGATCCGACGCTCAAGTGCGATGGCCTCCTCTTCCATCCGCTCGGCGTGGGTGAAGACGACCTGACCCTCGGTGGTGAGAACGAAGCCGTCATTGGTTCGCTGGAAGAGGCTATGGCCAACCGCTTCCTCGAGAGCCTTGAGGCGACGCCCCATGGTGGGCTGGGTCAATCCAAGGGAGCGGGCGGCCGCGCCCAACGTTCCCTCGCGCGCGATCGCCAGAAACAGTCGAACATCACTCCATTCCATGACGGAGACCCATACAAAAACGAATGAACAGCATGCGAATTGTATTATTTCCAAACGAGGTCCGCCACCCCACATTCACTCCACCGCGACCAAATGGAGTAGTCGAAATGAGCACGATGAAAGGATTGCTGCTTGAAAGCCCAGGCGACGTATTTCGCCTCGCTGAAATCCCCCGCCCCGTTCCGGCCAAGGGCGAAATTCTCGTCCGCATCAAGGCAAGCGGGGTCAACCCGCTCGACACCAAGATAAGATCCGGAAACGCCGCCCATGCGCGTCATCCGCTGCCGGCCATCCTCGGCATCGACATGGCCGGCGTGGTTGAAGGGGTCGGACCGGGCGCCGAACACTTCCGCCGCGGCGACGAAGTCTACGCCATGACGGGTGGCGTCGGTGGCGTACAGGGTTCTCTGGCGCAGTTCGCATCCGTCGACGCCCGGCTGCTCGCCCGCAAGCCTGCCAATCTGTCGATGCGGCAAGCCGCGGCCCTGCCCTTGGTCTTCATCACGGCCTGGGAAGGCCTGGTTGATCGTGCCGGCGTTCACGCCGGCCAGAAGCTTCTCGTCCTCGGCGGTGCCGGCGGCGTCGGCCATGTTGCGGTTCAAATCGCAAAGTCCTTTGGCGCCGACGTCTATGCGGTCGATGGAGCGCGCAAGGCCGACTACATCAGAAGCATCGGCGCAACCCCGATCGATTATGCGTCCGAGGCTGTCGAGGACTACGTAGCGCGCTACACCGACGGCAAGGGCTTCGACGTCGTCTACGACACCATCGGCGGCCCTGGCCTTGATACCGCCTTCAAGGCGGTCAAGCGCTTTGGACATGTGGTGAGCTGCCTCGGATGGGGCACTCATGCGCTCGCACCGCTATCGTTCAAGGCGGCAACCTATTCCGGCGTCTTCACACTGATTCCGCTGCTGACCGGCGAAGGCCGCGAGCATCATGGAGAAATCCTCGCGGAAGCGACCAAACTCGCCGAGGCCGGTAAGCTGACCCCTCGCCTCGATGGTCGCACCTTCAAGCTCGACACCGTGATGGATGCCCATGAGCTCATCCAGCGGGGCGGCCTCGAGGGCAAGCTGATCGTCGATATCGACTGATGAAATCCGACGCTGCGCGCGCCTTACGACCCATGGCTTCACCGCCTGGGCAGCCTCGACACGCGCCAACACACGCACTTCTACAGCGCGGGACGCATGGCGGGTGCACGTATTTCCGAGCCGCTGCCTACCGGCAGGGGCTCTCCGAACAAACCGGTTTCGATATTCATTCAGGAATTTCCTTGAAGCCAGCACGCGCTCGACCTCCACCCGCAAATCCGGAAGGGGCCTCGAGCTTGCATCCGTTGCATGGCGCGGTCCATCGAGCAGACACCGATGTTGCTCGCCGTCCACCCCCCATCGATGGCGCGGGTCCCCAGAGGCCCGTCATCTCGATCCCGCCGACCCTGAGATCATGCCCGTGGATTCGGCGGTCATGACGGATGGGGAAGCCTCTTCACGCCACCATGCCAATGCCTCGATTGGACCGAGCCGCAGATCACTTGTCGAAGCCGCGAGCAAATCAGTCAGCGGCGCCATCTCCTGTGGGTGGCTTCGGAGCCGCCCGCTTTTTGATGGTTGAAATAAGCAGCGCGAGTGAGAATTGGCGTCGAGGACCGTTTGAGACTCGCCGATAACAGACGAGAAATGAGACGCTAAAATCTAGGAAAGACAAGGCAGACGTATGGCCCAAGCCACTGAAAAAGCACTATCGCCTCAAGAACGCGCTGCTGAGGATAGCTTGAAAAAACATGTGGTAGCGGAGGAGGGATTTGAACCCCCGACACAAGGATTATGATTCCCGTGTCACCGTTGTTTTTATTAGCTTTATTCCAGTTATGTCGCAGTTATGTCGCAAGAACGGCAGCCGCAGCTTGCCGCACTAACCTAGAAGGGACCGCTCAGCTGCCGCCAGTTCGTCGGCGTCGTCGCCGCGCGGGAATAAGTGCCCGTAGGTGTCTAGCGTCATCTGGATTGACGAATGCCCTAATCGCTCCTGCACCGACTTGACCGGCAATTCCAGGCCGCCGTCAGCCTTCCGGTTGATGCACCACGAGGCGTAGAAGTGCCGCAGGCTGTGAAGGCCCGTGTACTTCGCCCGCATGATCGGATTGCCGTCCTTATCCACTTTCCCCGTATCGATCGACACGCCGGCTTTGACCAGAGCGGGTTTCAGCGCGCGGTTAACGATGTTGGCGTGGCTCTCCAGGTTCCCTTTGCCGTTCGGAAAAACATAGTGAAGTTCCATGATCGGATTGCCGGCGTCATCGACTTTGCCGGTATCCCGGCGCGGGCAGACAAGCCGCCATTCCCGGAGCGTATTCACCACGATCGGCGGGATGGGAATGGTGCGCTCACCTGCCTCGGATTTCGGCCGGCCGATCTTGCCATATTCATCGGCGCGCTGGCAGACATTGATCGCCCTTCCCTCTAAGTCAACATCGACCCAACGCAGCCCGCGCAACTCCGAAGATCGCATGCCGCTGAAAATGTCGGTTATCAGGAGCGGGCGCCAGTGTCCTTCCAGTGTGGGGAGGATGGTCCGGATTTCAGCCGGAGTCGGTATGTGAACCCCCACCTTGAGTTTGCCCTTCTGACGCTTCTCCTGCCGCTTCTCTTTGCCGTTGCGGCGCTGACGCATATCCCTGACCGAATTGCGCATAGCGAGCCCGCGTTCCACGGCGTCGCCCAAGATGCCGCCGAGACTTACGAGGACCTTCTTGACCATTGCGGGGGAACGCCCCGCCTCCCGGAGTTGATCCTCAAACTCGCGGATCAGTGGAACTGTCATCTTAGAAACCAGCTTGTCGCCGATGAAGTCCTCGATATGGAATTTCAGGTGCCGCTTCCGTTGTTCGATGGTGCTCCGCTCAAGCCCCTCCCCTTCTCCCGTTGTGATCCACAGCTTGCCAGCTTGCTTCACCGTGATGCTATCGCGGTCGGCAATATGAATGCCCTCCCGCACCTCCACGTCCGTCTTGCTCGCGAAGGTGTCGGCGTCTCGTTTCTTTGCGAACGTCTTCTGACGCTTTACACCTTTGGTGTCGAAGTACGTGACGATCCACGCCTCCTTCTGGACGCCGTGTCCGGTCCATGTGCGTTTGCGTACCGACATGATCAGTCCCTTCCCGGCCGGTCTGGCTTGTCGATGACTATGGTCCATTTGCCTGGGCTGCGTTCGCGGATATAACCCCTCATTTCTCATCTCCTTGCCGAAGACTGCTGCCAATGAACTCCAAAAGCGCCGCGTCACTCACAAAGGCATCGAAATCGTTTGAATATCCGGACCGGTGGAAGTCATTGGGCGTCTCAAGAAATTTGATTGAAGCGACAAGTTCGCTTGCCCGGTGTGCGCCATAGTCAGCCGGGTCTTTCATGAACTTGCCAAAGTCGGCGCCTGGGGACGCCGCCTGCATCCGGGCGGCTTGCTCTTCGAGTCGATCAGGAACACGCACGTTGTCCCAAAATCCAAAATAGTGGATTGCAATGTTAAGGGCGGCTTTGAGGGCGCTGCCGGTGAAGGCGTCTTTGTGCCAATGACGCCCGGTTCTTATTTCAAGGTCCGTGGCGATCTTGGCGACCGCGTAAGCGAGCGCACGGACATGTTTGTCGCCTAATGCACGCTTCCAGCGTTCTGGGTGGTCAAAGCTGTCACGCAGTCGGCGTTCAACAATTTGCGACAGCGACTTCCCTGTCTCCTTGCTTTCCTTTTCGAGCGCGGCCCGCAACTCGGGCGTTATCCGCGTCGAAAAGGCTGCCGATTTGCCCGAAAACTCGCCCTTTGGCTTGCGGCCGGCGCCCGGTTCCCGTTTCCCCGCCATCAGAGGCTCCTTATTTGTCTTAATGAATGCATGACAAATGTATTGCGATCTGTTGGCACGCGCAAGGACAAATAGTAAACCCAGGGGTATTGGAAGACAGAGGAGGCCACCGATGACCCTTGAAGATGTCCTAAGACGTCCGACTGTTCCTATCCCCGATGCAGGCCGTGTCTTCTACGGACTCAGCCGCAACGGCAGCTACGAGGCGGCCAAGCGTGGCGACATCCCCACCGTTCGAATCGGACGCAAGATTATGGCGGTGGTTGCTCCAATTGCAGAACAGCTCGGACTTCATCATAATTTTGGTGAAGCAGATTGAGCCCCGCCGCGCGTGGCGCAACAAGGGCTCGATCAGACGGTAGCTAGAAGGTTCTCTTGGACGAGTTCTAAATTCTAGGCTGACCTTTGCCCTGCGTCAATTTGCCGGCGGTTTCCATATCGGAGATCGCAGATGACGAATTTCGTACTATGCCATCGTGAGATGCCGGTTCTCGGCGGGCTTTTGCAGCGGCATATCAATTGGCTACGCACCTGTGGCGTGCCGATGCCCGCTATAGTCCAACCTGAGCTGGTCCGCCTTGCCCATGGCTATAGGGGGTCGGACGGACTATTCGACCCAGATGAGAGCGGCCCCGCTTGGTTCGCGTTTGCCGAAGTCGGAGATGTGATCTTCTGGCGACCGGAAGATGAGCTGGCGCGCTGGACGGGCCGGGCGTTCGCGCTAGGCGAGCAGGCAGTCGACAATGCCGGAACCTATTCCCTCGGCCACTGCCTTCACGTCTACAGGAGCCCCCTTCACTGGCTTAAAGCCGGCCGCGATGGGATCGTGGTCATCGATTGGGAGCGCGCCTTCGATGAACTTCGCCATTGCCCGCGTGTCGCCGTCGATGAAAACCTCCTGTCGGTCTACAGCCGGCACATGCGGCCGCGCCGGCTGCCCGAAGTGTATGTCCTCCCTGAGCGCAGGGGGGTGGCTTCATGACCGACGAACCGAAGTTCGCAGCGTTCAGACTTAACGAATATCAGAAGGCCCACAGAATAGCGGAACCCGATCCGCCGGCCTTTTCGGAAGAGGCCCTGGCGCTTGAATTTGCAGATCGGAACAATTTTCACTTCCGATACGTGGCCGCCTGGAGCCAGTGGATGGAATGGGACGGTATGGTCTGGCGAGCGGACAAGACGCTCGGCGTTTACGACCAGTGCCGCCGACTGTGCCGAGAATTCGCCTCAGATTGCGATGGCAAGGAGGAAGTGCGACGGCGGCTTGCCAGTGCCAAAACCGTGGCAGCCGTCGCCTCACTAATCCGGGCGGACCGGCGGATTGCAGCAGCGATTGATCAATGGGATCGAGACGATTGGATTATCAATACGCCGGCCGGCGTCGTTGATCTGACAACCGGCAGATCACGCATCGCTTCCCCCGGCGACTACTTGACAAAAATCTCGACGGTAGCGCCCGGTGATGATTGCCCGATCTGGCGCGCCTTCCTCGCCCGCGTCACGGCCGGCGACGAGGAACTGCAAGCCTTCCTCCAGCGGATGGCGGGGTATTGCCTGACCGGCATCACCCGCGAACACGCGCTGTTCTTTCTGTTCGGCCACGGCGGCAACGGCAAATCTGTCTTCATCGACACGCTGATGAATGTTGTCGGTGATTACGGCAGGAGCGCACCCATCGAGACGTTTGTCGCGTCTAGTGGTGACCGTCATCCCACCGAGCTTGCCGGCTTGCGAGGCGCGCGGCTTGTGACGGCGGTGGAGACGGAAGGAGGACGCCGTTGGGCGGAATCGAAGATCAAGGCGCTAACCGGCGGCGACCGTATCGCCGCGCGCTTCATGCGTCAGGATTTCTTCGAATACAAGCCGCAGTTCAAGCTCGTGATCGCCGGCAACCACAAGCCCAGCTTGCGCTCCGTTGACGAGGCGATCCGCCGTCGCTTCAACCTGATCCCCTTCACGGTGACAATCCCGCCCGAGGAGCGGGACGAAACCCTGACGGAAAAGCTCCGGGAGGAATGGCCGGGGATTCTCACCTGGGCCATCGAAGGTTGCCTCGAATGGCAGCGCCTCGGCCTGTCACCGCCAAAAGCGGTGACGGAAGCGACGGCGCATTATCTGGACGCTGAGGACGCGCTTAGTGCATGGATCGAGGATTGCTGTCAGCGCGATCCGCAGGCATTCGAGGGCACAGTCCCGCTCTATACATCCTGGAAAGGCTGGGCGGAACGATCCGGCGAGACCGCAGGCTCGCAGAAGCGCTTCAAACAGGAACTCGAAGCGCGTGGATTCACGTCCGACAGAGTTCACAAAATGAGGGGTATTCACGGACTTAGACTTTCCGAGCCAGCTCGGGGAGGACGCTATGGAGAGTTCGATTGATCGCCTCGGTGCCACGTGTGCCGCGACTTTCCATTTCGGGCGTCAACGCGCGCGGCGCGCGAACACTGGAAAAGCAAACTCATGGCAAACATGGCACGCGAACCGTCGAGGAGGCGTTGCGGCGGGGTTTCGAAGTTTCAATGAGAGATGAGAAAGGCGTCAATCCCGGCGCCGGTGCAGGAAGGAAAGATGATGACAAACGACCTGAATAGCGAGCAGCGGAGCAAGCTGGCCGACATCATGGCCAAGGCGACGGATGACGGGGTTCCTTACTGCGGTGACCTCGAACTCGTAAAACGCTTTCGCGTGGCTTGCCCGGAATTGAGCCCCGAGGTCGCAGATAACGCGGTGCGCGGCATGATCCGAGCGGGCCGGATGATGGGTCATATTCCGGTATCCGCTGAACCGGAATTGCCACCTGACTATTCGAAGCTCCCGCCGGAAATGGCCCTGCATCGGCGCATGGTCGATATTTTCGTCAACAACAAGGATGTTGAGGACATGCGGCGGCAGCTCATCAGCGAATGCGGCCATGCGACTAACGAGCAGTTCAGGAAAGCCGGTGAAGAAGGCTTGCACGTGCTCAAAGAACGAATGGAGGAACGGAAACGGCGGATGGAGACGCACGCTCGTTTCGCCCCCCTTTTCGATGACATTGGGGACCTGGAAGCGGGCGTGATCGAGCACGCGGAGCGGAAAGCCGAGCAGGGCGATCCGCTTGCAATCGAATTCCTTCGCTATGTCGCTGCCAATCTGTCGGCCTGATCACCATACGGCAATGCCGGAGCCGTTGATCCGGCGGAAGGAGAATGAAAATGCGCAATCGCAATGATGTTGGCTTGTTTTACCTCCACGACCCGGCTCGTATCGCGGAAACTGCTGTGTTCAAGGCGGACCAGATAAGGGCGGTTCTAGATTGCAGCCCCTTCTGGTTTGGTGAATCCGAGGCGGGCGACCCCTTTGCCGAGGAGAAGAAAGCCACGGTTGTTGCCAAGCTGGCGTTAAAGGGGCCGCACTACAACAAAATTACGAATGGCGAAAGCGTGCTCGCTACGATCCGCGCGCTGTCGATCATCAGCCTCGAACTTCAGGATCGGTTCGCCAAGTTCGGCTACGAGCCGGGCGACTTCGATGAAGACGAAGATGACGAAGCGGCGTGATTAAGGCCGTGGGCGTCCGCAGGACTTGGGCGGGCGCCCGCAATCCGAGCGAGGGAGTCAGATGAGTGAAATCGAACGAGCAGCACACTGGATGTTGAACTGGGTCAAGCAGCATCCCGAAGTCAGGCATCAACGTTGGCTTGCCGACAAGATGGTCTATGAGGCGGTCGAGGCGTTCCCCGAGGTGCGGCCGGAAGAGCTGCAACTCGCGCTATCCAGAGCGATAGAACTTCGCCGCGCCGAAGTGCGCAATCAATAGCCGGGACTAAACGATGAGTGCCACCTCCAGAGAGCGCCAGCGCCGGTATCGGGACCGGCGAAAAGCCGGCCGCCGCGTGCTCCAAATTGAGATCGACGAGGTCGAACTCACCGCCGCGCTGGAACGGTTGAAGATTCTAAGCCCGCTCGACGCCGACGATGACGAAACATTGCGGCGCGGGCTCAATAAGATGATCCAGGTGCTCTGCCGGGGGCTGGCCGATGACGCATAACGCGCCGCTTCGAGGCGATTTGCTACAGTGATAGCTCTCGCTATTTGAATAGGCGGCATAGATGGCAAGCCAAAATGCGTTACACGAAGCCGGCCATGTCTTGGCGGCCCTGCGGCATGGGATCGGCGTCCTTCATGCATCGATCGACGAGATAATCCTGAGGCCACCCGGTGATAGTCTTGAGCGCGGACGGCACCACGGCGCGGTGGCGGTAGGATACGGAATAACCGCGCTAGCGGGCGGAGCTGCGGCGCCTGAAACCGGACTGTCGAAATCGGATGAACTGCTTCTGGAACATGCGTTTTTTCTGGGCTCGTGGTCCGATCCGCCCGACGAGATGCGCCGCGCGCTTTTGGTGCTCGCCGAGGATTTTGTGCACAGTCACCGTGAGGAGATCGAGGCACTTGCCATAATCCTGGATGAACGCCGCAGCCTACCAGACGCCGAGGTCGAGGAAATTTTCGGGAGCATGGGGCAATGACCGACCGCGACGATGAAGAACAGCTTACCATTATCTCGGCGCGCGCCAAGGAGATCAAAACCGGCCTCGACTCCAACTTCACGGAAGAGCAGCTTCAACGGCCATTGAGCAGGCGAATGGTTCACGCACTCGTCGCGGCCACCACAGCCGCCACAGCCGTGAAGCTAAAGGCGCTTTCCGCCCGAGTCGAAGCACTTGAGGAAGGCGGGATCAAATATCTGGGGAATTTTCAGCGCGCGGCCGCTTACGCAAAAGGCGATACTGTCACGCATTCCGGCAGCCTCTGGGTTGCCCTACGGGCTGTCCCTGCGGGGACCGCGCCTGGCAGTGATCCAGCCTGCTGGCAATTGGCTTCGAAAGGCAACAAGCCGGCCAAACGTGCCCCGGTGGGACCGACGTCATGATCAGCGTCGATTTAACTCCCCAAATAGCCGGTACGATCAAAAGGGCATTTGATCTGGCAACCGCGCACCTGCAAAGGCCCCTCACGGATAAGGAAGCCGCGATGATCGTTGCGGCCGTGTTCCGGTATTTCGATGAGTCCGATGCGCCAACGACACGGCTCTCTTAGTCCGCAGTCGCCGATGGACTATGGGTGTGTTACATCGTCTCGGGACGCAAAACAACTGACTCGGGAATTCATTACTAGCGGAGAGATTGCCATCTCTTGCTATTTTCCCTCGGATAACCGCTTCGGCCGCCATTTTCTTTGTTGCAGAATCACACGCACGTGCGAGTTTCTCCTCTCGGTTGTTAGAAACGCGAGAGAACTTTATGAACCTGCTCTATCAGAACACCGGCATTGCAGCGGCCATCCAGCAAAACCACCTGCCGGCAACACTGGCGGAGCTGTTCGGAGACCTCTTTGATGAAGATACCGGCCGGATTCTTCTTCAAGAAACGACGATCATTGACTTCAAAGAAACGATTCCAGAGAGTTTTTCTGAGGGTTACGGTGCCGGCATTATCCGACTTGCGCTTTCCTTCCACAATACTTTCGGCGGGCTAATCGTGTTCGGGGTTGTCGATCGCACTGGCGTGCCGTCCTTGGCGAAGGAGATATTTAATATAGAAGCCTTCAACAGAGTACTCTCTGACTTTAGTGGGAACCAAATTGAATGCTCCCTTCGTCGATACGCACTAAAGGAGGGTGCGGATACTCTGCCAATCCAAGTTGTATTGGTTCCTGCTCGTCGTGCTCAGCGACCGGCTCGGTTAACGCGATCCCTATCCAAATACGGGCAAGGTGCTCTTTGGGTGCGAGATCGCCACGAGGTATTAATAGCGGAACCTCGCCATCTACCACTTCTGTACGGCAATCGTTCGTCATTCTTTTCTAGAAACGAGGTTGGAAGCGTATCAGTACACAGGTCGCTGCCACCTTCTCCATCAACGATGGACGAGTTTGTCGGTCGGTTCGGTCTTCTACATGATTTGTGGGATTGGCTCGTATTTAGTAATCATGTCCGGATGTACCTGCATGGGCCCGGAGGAAGCGGCAAGAGCACGTTGGCATATGAGTTTGCTACCGCAGTAGCGCATTCGCCTTATAGGATTACGCTACCGAAGGGCAATACGCTCGACTACGTGTTGTTTCTGTCTGCCAAGGAAACTGCGCTCGACCCCTTCCAGCAGAAAGAAAGCAACTTCACTCAACGCGATTTCGCGACAGCTGAGGAGCAAGTAAAGCAAATTCTTTACCACGCCGGACTTGTGGCGAGCACTGAGCTAGAGGGGTTATCGGAAGAAAGCGTTGAAGAGCATCTCGACGAACTTGTCGACAATTTTTCTGGTTTAATAGTGATCGACGACATCGATGCTCTTACCCGCCGAAATCGGGACACTGGCGAGGAACTACTTTTCCAAAAAGCAGCACAGTGTTCCGGCCGCCTCAAAATCCTATACACCTCCCGCTACGCACCACCATATGCATTGAAAACCGCCAAAGAAGTGCCTTCGCTCGACTTCGAACACGAGTTCTTTAGGTTCATGGAATCCTGCTGTCGCCAGTTCGAGGTTGCTCCACCGGCGGGCAACAATGCTCTCCGGTTGTTTGAAATCAGCGCCGGCCTCCCAATCCTCATAGAGACGATTATCGGCCTCAGACGCAATTGTTCGTCATATGAAGAGGCCTTCAAAGCATACGAAAGTCGCGAAGGAGATGCGGCGCGTCGCTATCTCTATCAACGGGAATACGATCGACTAGAGGCGGCCACCAAAGCGCGCCATATGCTTGCAGCATTGAGCCTAATTGAAACCCCTGTCTCCATTACCGCAATTGGGCACATCACTTCATATTCAGAAGAGCAGATTAGAGATGCGGTCACGCAAACAAAGGGGATATTCCTAAAATCTACTGAGAACGAAAATGGAGATACCCTGTACGAACTTGCTACGCCTGCCATAGGTTTCGTCAGACAAGTTTCTCCAGATTTGCCATACTACCCGGCTTTGCAGAAAGCTATCAGTCACTTTAAGCAAGAGAGCGGACGAACACCTGCGCATGAAGCAGCGATCCTTGTTAGGATGCAGAAGCTCGCTCGCACCTCGGATTTCGACCGCATTGTCGAAGAAGGGACCGCTATTCCAACGAGTGACTCGATATGGGGAAATCCGCAGTTCCTTGGCCTTTTGGGGCAGGGCTATGCGGCACGCGGCGCCGCAAATGCCGAAGATGCGAGAGGCTACTTTGCACGCGCTTTTGCTCTCCACTCGCGTGACATTTTTATGCTTAGGACCTGGTATAAGCTTGAATTTTCCGCACCGCACACCATCAAGAGTGCAGAGGACCTCTGCCGGAAGGTGTTACAATCTGGATCGCTCTCGCAGCGACATCGATCAGAGTTTTACTCGAAGCTTGGGCAGGTTCTTGAAACCCAAGCACGGCCGTTCATTCACACTGATAAGACCCGGGCAATCAGCATGATGAAAGCATCGCTGGAAGCTTATTTTGAAGGGAAATGGCTAGCGCGGGATGTCGAGCAACTCGACTCAACACTGCAAGATGATTGGATAAGTAGCCTCGCTGGCAAGCTATTCCGTCTGCTGCAGGACGACCTCGAGCCTCTCTTTGATTTCATCGAAAAACTGTCCGACAAAAACCACGACGTCGACTTGGAAGCCATCCGAATCTTGATTGATCCGATGAAGACGATGGTTCACAGTGCCAAGCCTTCGGCCTGCAGTAAAGTTGCCGCTCTGGCCCGTCGCACAGCTGCTCGGTATGCGCGCCTGAAAAAGCCCCTCAGCGAGCAACCAGGGTTTTCGTATGTGACTGAAGCCCTGCGCGACATCATCCAAACCTTACATTCCAAGATGAAGACTGACCAAGGTGAACATACGCGCTAACCTGGGGGGCGGAGTAAGGCTCAAAGGACAACGTGCCAAGGGACCCGCGCGCCTCTCATCCGCAGATTTTTTTCTGGCGCCCAAAACTACATGAGAGGTTTTTCCCGTCCGTGGATGAAGCACCCGAAAAGTACCCCGGCCGCCGACCTCATCGCCCGACGGATGTACAACGCCGTCTCGTCCAGATGCTTGCCGCCGAGGGCATTCCGCAACGCGAAATCTGCCGCGCACTGGAGATTGATCCGAAAACATTGAGGCGACACTATCGGCGTGAGCTGGACATCGCCGCCGCGAAGCTCGAATCCGCCCTGACTTTCCACCTCCTCCGCATCGCCGGAGGGAGAGGCGCCGTCGCGTTGAAGGCGATCCGGTTCGCGTTGCAGTCACGCTTCGGATGGTCGGAATTTGCGCCACGACCGCCCGGTTGAGGGCCGCATGCGCCGGATTGCGCCAACCGAGCCAACGGGTTGGAGGTAGCTACGGCCCTTTACAAAAATCGCGACGATCGTTGTAGTGCGGATATGATGACTCGCTGCATTTGCATTACCCTTTTGGCTTCGCTCGTCGGCGGCTGCGCCCCTCCATATCCCAGGGTTTGGGTTGGATGTCCTTTTGAAAAGCAGATCGTCGTAGATAATGATTTCCGCTGCGCCGACCGCGATACAGAACCACGCCGGGGTGAGACGCCATGACCACGGCCGACACCGCTACCCTCCTCGAAGACGCCGCCGATCGGATCGCGGACGTCTCCCGACCCGACCTTCAGATCATTCTTCGCCGTGCCGCGCTGCTGTTGCGCAACTCCAGCTCGATCGCCTTCGACGACGACGTTGAAGAAGCCCTCCGGGATCTGTCTGGCGAGTTCGGCAAGACGCGCAACGATACCGTCCGATTCATCGTCCGGGAGTGGTTGGAGCAGAACACCTATCTGCCGGTGCACGAACTGGACGAAGATGGCGATGTTGATGGGAGTGCCTGAGCCGCGCTATTCTTGGCCGGCACCGACGACGTGCGAACCCGAAGTGGAGCATCGACATGCCAAGCCTCGCGCAGATGACCGGTTCACTGCATATCCACAATTTCTACATCGGAAAGCTGAAGGCTAAGCAGGAACAGCTTTTCGACAGCGACCCCGACCTGGCGATGCTTCTCGACAATGTGGCTGCCATTCTGTCCGAACACGCTGCCGTATTGGCTGAGGACATTGCCGACATTGAAGATGATGATACGTGAAAGGCGGCCCGCGCCAAGTCCGTCATGCGTAGACGCCGTATTCAAGACGATCAAGATAGTCTTCAATAAGTTCGAGGCCGGCGGGCGTCCCGAGAAGATCGATCGGGCGGCGCTGGTCGAGCCCGATGGCTGGGCGCTCCAGCCATTGCTCGGCCTCAGCATGAGATGCGAAGATACCCGCCGCCTTCGTAAGAATTTCTGCGAATTTACGCGAGTGGCCGCTCCGTTCTAGGCTGCGCGCCTTCGAGCAGGCATCAACATTGGTCATTGCCAGACATCCTCTTTGGCGGCTGTCCATCTCGCGGCCGAGATTTCGTTCATCTCTTCAATGGTCAACGGCTCTCTCGTCTTGCCAGCATGTCGTCCGATGAATTCGTCGATAGTTCCCGTTGGCCGAGCAGCCTTTATCCCCAGTTCGCCCCTGGGAAGCTTTTCCACTTCAATGTGCTCCCCCGGCCTGACACCAAGGTGCGCCAACAAATCGCGTCCCAACGTGAGTTGTCCTTTCATTGTAACGAAAAGGGAAGGCATCGGAAATCTCCAATCGGTCACAAGCGAAGTAGTTCTGATTTACAGAACTTACAGCATATACAGCATATACAGCATTTACAGCGCTGGCCTGCTTGAGCCTGTGTCTTTACGACGCGGCGCAAGATCGGTCACATAGTGTACATCGCGTGAGCACATATTCCTGCCGCAACACCAGCAGGAGAACACGCATGAGTGAAATCGCAACAATCGGATTGGACTTGGCCAAGCAGGTATTCCAAGCCCACGGCGCGGACGCACAAGGGGCAACAGTGTTCAATCGGAAACTTCGTCGCGCCGAGTTGCTTCCGTTTTTCGAGAAACTTCCTCCTTGCATCGTGGGAATGGAGGCGTGCGGAAGTGCTCACCACTGGGCCAGAGAGATCAGCGCTTTAGGGCATGAGGTCAGAATATTGCCGGCGCAGTATGTGAAGCCGTTTGTTACCCGCGGGAAAACAGATGCGGGCGACGCGATAGCCATCACTCAGACGATGAAACGACCCGATGTCCGCTCCGTTCCGGTGAAGACGGCAGCGCAGCAAGGGGCGACAATGGTTCTGCGCACGCGGACCTTCTTTGTCCGACAAAGAGCAAATGCGGTCAACGCACTGCGCAGTCATATGGCAGAGTTCGGCCTCGTTGCAGATCGCGGCATTGCAAACTTCGGCAAACTTGTCGCTGCACTTCCAGAACGAGGCGACGCTCGCATTCCTCCGGCGGCGCGTCTGATGCTCGACGAAATCCTGGACGAGATCGAGAAACTTACGGAGCGAATTCAGCGCATCGACGACCAGATCGCAGCTCATGCAAAGCAGGACGAGGATATTCGCCGATTGACGGCCATTCCCGGTATTGGGACCCTGACAGCATGCGCAATTCAAGCGCACGTGCCTGACCCCGGCTGCTTCAAATCCGCTCGCCACTTTTCGGCATGGCTCGGCCTGACGCCAAAGCCGAATTCGAGCGGCGAAAAGCTGCGATCGGGAAAAATTTCGAGGATGGGAAACGTTGATTTGCGTTCCCTTCTTTATATTGGCGCTATGGCTGTGCTTAGCGCGGCTCGCCGGTTCGGCACACGCTCTGGATGGCTGCGGAGGCTTATGGACAGGCGCCCGCTCAGAGTGGTCGCAGTCGCGCTCGCCAACAAGACTGCGAGAGTTGTCTGGGCGCTGCTCACCAAAGGCGGAGGTTACCAAGCGCCGGCGGAATTGGCAGGAAATTAGTGTTCCAACCACGGCTCTTGGCGGGATACCAATAGGTGCGGGAGTTTAAAGCGGCAGCATGACAAGTTCCAAGTAGGACAGGCTGGACCACAACAGGCGCCGTTGGAGTGCGAGGAACATAATAGCCACCTACTTGCCGTGTCGACGCATGGCCGCCGTCTAAAACTTGACGACGAGACCGATGAGCATGTTGGGTCATGGCTATGGCCGCTCCATACAATCCCCGTACCGCGGGTCGTCTGGCGAGAGCTGGGCGGCCCGCTCACCACGATGCAGGCTGATCAGCAGAAGGGATCGCGCTGTTGTTCAGCGGGGCCGAGGAGATGGGACGCCCCGAACACAAAAATTGCTATCCACATCCGCATTAGCGGCTTCACTACGTCGCGATTTGCTTTCAAGAAATGCAAGCGTACCGCTAATATCATCATCAAGTAAGCCTGCGGACACATAATCAGCATTCCAAGAAGTGGGCCTTGGAATCTAGCTGCATCGTAAACTTCTTCGTAGAAGCTTTCATAATAGTCTATCTGCCTCAACAATACGTAGAAGGAGATAAAATATATAAGAGAGATTATTGTTATTGTTTTCCTAGCTATATTGATTTTATTCAATTCTAAATCTCACATGCGTTGTATGTCAGCATGTCTGCCGAGAGAAAAAACTTGCGGGTGGCCAAAAAAAGGGACGCAGGACGGGACGATGGATAGATACTTGAGGAATAGCAAGCGGCATATAGAAAAATGTGCAACGTCGCAGACAAGCAGGAGACCGTCTGACGCGCCGGTGGTCCACCGAGCATTGTCCCTCTGGGTCGAAATCAAGAGCTGGAGCAACACGAAATGATTGCCGGAGTGATCCTGTGCGCCTCGCTGACGGCGGTGGACGGCGACACCGTGAAATGCGACGGGCATGCGACTGCTTGGGGAAGGAATTCCGTTCGTTTCGGGCATCGACACGCCGGAGATCGGTTCGCGTGCGAGGTGCTTGAAGGAACGGAAACTGGCGCTAATCGCCAAGGGACGACTCAAAGAGCTTTTGGCTGAAAGGAGTCTGAGGGTGATGTTCAGCGGCGCGGTGGACAAGACACAAACGCACAGGCCGCTCATCAACATCTACCGAACGAATGGTGAAGAAATCGGCAAGAAGCTGCTGCGGGAGGGCTTCGCGCGGACCTGGAGCCCGAAGGAACGGAATGACTGGTGCGGTTAGTTGGCGAGGCCCCCGCGCGCTACGCCTTTTGGACGGATATCGCCGTGCTCCAACCGTCGCTACAATCCTCGCGCGAAATGACGGGGATGGGGATGCGTCAGAGTTATCGCAATCCGCAGAAGAAATCGGTGCTATTCAGGGCGCCGGGTTTGGTCATCGGCGCGGTCGCATTTGGTGCGGCCGGCGGCTGGACCGCTAGCGACATGCTGGCTTCACGGAGCGCCTCTGGCGGCGCCGGACTATCATGCCGGATCAAGGGCAACGTTTCCATCGAGACGGGCGAGCGCATCTTCCACGTGCCGGGGCAGAAATACTACGCACAGACGAAGATCAGCCCCCAGTATGGAGAACGATGGTTTTGCTCGGAATTTGAAGCTTGGGCGGCCGGCTGGCGGAAATCGAAATCGTGAGGCTTTGGCGTGGACATGCCGTTGGAAATGGACTTGACCGAAGATGGCGTCGGTAAGCTTGCCGAAGTTTTCCGGGTGCCGCCTAAAGAGACGGCCCCACGCACGCAATGTTCTCTCCGGAGCATAATCCCCGGCCATTATCGATGAAGCGCGCTGGCGGCCCGGTGGGAGGCAAAGCGGGGCATCAGCGCCGCCTTGCCAACCGCTCGGTGATCAGCGCAGGACGAGTTGCCGCGAGAGCCAAGCGGGCAATGCCGCATTAAGTCGCGGGTGAAACTCGGTGCTCGAGACCACGCCAACGACGGTTCTACGCACCGTATCGAGGACTATAGGGCTTCCGCTCATCCCGGCCTTGGCTCGTTCGCTAGTCAAAACCGACCGGGCGGTAATGCCCAAACCGCAGTGAACCCATCTGTCTTCGAGCGTCAACCATGCGCCGCTGCGTTGTTGCACACCGTTAAATGCCGCGTCTTGTTCGAGGGCAAGAGGCAAGCCCTTCCGGTCCTCAACGAAAGCGTCATAGGCTTCGGCTTCGTTCCATAAAATGTCGCCGTCTGGTTCGCCAAGCACTGCAACGTCGGCTACCGGATCGACAAACAGGCATTCCACCGTGATCGATGGCTCATCCCCGAGCGCGCCGACTAGGCGGGGATAGGTCCTCTCCTCGGTCATCATTATGCCTCCGATGGCAGGCGGCATATTCGGCAGGCAATGTGCGCAGGTGATGATGATAGGACTATGGACCGTTCGCGCCACGAACCCCCGGCCATCCCCGACCCGGACCACGGAGTCCTTGGCATTGGTATATTCAAGCGGAGTCTGCCTGACGGTATTGAGCGTTAACAATTTTGCAGGGGTGGTGTCTTCGGACATCACAAAACCTCCTCAAGGGTTGAGATTGAAGAGGCAGGTGGCCGTCCCCTGATCACGCTCGTCGGGCCGTCCTACCAGTCAGCTTTGCGATGCCTTACCGCGACAATCGGAGAGAGGTTTGCCCTCGCTCTCGACGCCCCGTCGCCTAGGATCAGGTCGGCTACGGAACTCGGTCTGCATCTGAGACCTGTTGATATGATGCCACGGCAACCAAAACTTGCCAACCCGTCGAATAAAGGGAGAACTGCCCAGGGATGCCGCTGATGGGGGTGCACTGGTGAAAATGGTCATCAGCGCCGGCTGGCGAAGTTCCACAGTTCGCAGAGCACATCGAGGTATTCTCGGAGGTTGCGACTGCCACGAGCATCGCCTTTAGGACCGGCGATCTTGGCCATCGATGTCGCAGTTTATGTCGCATGGACACGCCGACACGGAAAAGGACACGTTGGAAAACAAAGGTATTTGTTGCGACATTCGTGCGACAAAGGCCCCGGAGGTCCGGAGCCATTTTTCTCTTTAAACCGCTGCTTTTGTTAGGGAAATTGATGGTAGCGGAGGAGGGATTTGAACCCCCGACACAAGGATTATGATTCCTCTGCTCTGACCTACTGAGCTACTCCGCCACTGGTCAAACGATACCTGCTCGCGAAGCGCTGCGGGCTCGTGGGATGAGCGGCTTATAAGGTGCGCTTCGCCTTTGTGTCAAGCGCATGATGGAGAAAAACGGTGGGGCTTGGCCGCCCCATCCTCTCCTATCGGTTTCAGGCAGCGACGGGGCTTGCGAGCAGGGCCTTGAGCGATGCCTCGGCGGCGGGTTCGCGCTCGGAGCGCTCGATGAAACCGCCGCCGAAGACGCGGGCATCGTCGCCGGGAGCGGAATAAAGCGCGCAAGCCTGGCCAGGGGCAATCCCCGCTTCGCCGACCGTCAGATCGACATAGGTGCCGGTGACATCGACATGCAGCACGGCGGGCGCCGGCGCCCGTGTCGAGCGGACCTTGGCGTAGCAGGCAAAGCCGTCGCCGGAAGCGGCCTGCACGAGCGTCTCGTCGCCCAGCCAGTTGACGTCACGCAGATAGACGCGGTGGGTTTCCAGCGCCTCCTTCGGGCCGACGATGACGCGGCGCGAGCGGGCGTCGAGATAGACGACATAGAGCGGTTCGCCGGTGGCAATGCCGATGCCGCGGCGCTGACCGATGGTGAAATGCAGGATGCCTTCATGGGTCCCAAGCACGCGGCCGTCGAGATGGACGATCTCGCCGGCCAGCGCCGCATTCGGCTTCAGCTTGGTGATGATGTCGGAATATTTGCCCTGCGGCACGAAGCAGATATCCTGGCTGTCGGCCTTCTTGGCGACGACGAGGCCCATCTCTTCCGCCAGCCGGCGGGTTTCGGCCTTCGGCAGGCCGCCGAGCGGAAAGCGCAAATAGTCGATCTGCTCCTGCGTCGTGGCGAACAGGAAATAGCTCTGGTCGCGGTCGGCGTCGGCCGGACGGAACAGCGCGCGGCGGCCGGGATGTTCGGGCGAGGGGTTCGGCCGCGAACGGATATAATGGCCGGTCGCCAGCGCATCAGCGCCAAGCTCCTTGGCGGTCGCCAGCAGATCGGCAAACTTGACGGTCTGGTTGCAGGAGACGCAGGGGATCGGCGTTTCGCCGGCCACATAGCTTTCGGCGAAAGGATTAATCACCGTCTCGCGAAAGCGCTTCTCGTAGTCGAGCACATAATGTGGAATGCCCAGCGTTTCGCAGACGCGGCGGGCATCGTCGATATCCTGGCCGGCGCAGCAGGACCCGGCGCGATGAACGGCGGCGCCATGATCGTAAAGCTGCAGCGTGATGCCGAGCACGTCGTAACCCTGCTGCTTGAGAAGGCCGGCCACGACGGAGGAATCGACGCCGCCCGACATGGCGACGACGACGCGGGTCTCTTCCGGCTTCTTGTCAAAATCCAGTGTGTTCAACGGTGGTGCCAAATTCTGCGCGCTCATCATCCACCCTTGCGCTGCAATTGCGGCGGATTGCTGTATCAGGCGGGATCGGCCGCCTTTCGATAAGCGATCGATATAGAAAGGATTGTATCGGGACGCAAGGGCCGGCTTCGGCGGCCGATGGTTTCGCCAGCGAGAAAGGAAAGGCGCGGCCGAGACCACGCCTTGAAAGCGGGGGGGTGCGGCTCAGGTGCCGATCAGCTTGTTGCAGGCGAATGCGATGCCTGGATTGGCGATGATGGTGGTCATGAGCGCCAGTCCAATTATCGAGAATGAATAGCGTTTCATATACATCCTCCTTCCAGCCCATGCGATTATGCGGCTGCGGCCGCCGTTTTCAAAATGACGAATGCTTGAGCACCAGCTCAACCGGAAATCGTTGGCAATTAAATATCACCCTATGGAACTATTCTCTCGATCATGCGTTTCTTCGCATCAATGTCGCAATCGAATGCTGCGGAGGGTTTCATGGCCAGGTTCGGCACGACGGCGGATTACAACAGGATCAGACACTGGATCGAAAGGCGAGGCGGCCATCCCGTTCGCATCAAGGACGCGAGCGACAGTGAAACCGTCCGCGTCGACTTTTCCTCGGAAACGCAGGATGAGATTTCCTGGGACGAATTCTTCCAGGGTCTCGACGGCAGCAGGCGCGCCTTCCTTCATCGCACCGAGACTGAGGACGATAGAGCCCGCTTCGGCAAGATCGTCCGCCGCAAGCGGCTGCCTCACTGAAATATACATTGCTGAGGCAGAAAACCCGGCGTCGTTTCCGGCGCCGGACTTTCCGTTTTTCCTTGGGAGGAAAGACACTCAGTCGATGTTGAACGTCAGCAGCTTTGCCTGGCGGATTGCCTGGTGGGCTGTCAGCTGTTCGAGCACGCCGTCCTCCACCTCGCCGTCGACATAGAGCAGCGCGATGGCGTCGCCGCCTTGCTTGTCGCGGCCAAGCTGGAAGTTGGCGATGTTGACGCCGGCAGCACCGAGCGTCGTGCCGATGAAACCGATCATTCCAGGGACGTCGGTGTTGGTGATGTAGATCATGTGGGAGCCGACGTCGGCATCGAGATTGATACCCTTGATCTGGATGAAGCGCGGTTTGCCGTCCGAAAACACCGTGCCGGCGATCGAACGCGTCATGCTCTCGGTCGTCACCGTCAACTTGATATAACCGTCGAAGACGCCCGTCTTGTCGCGCTTGACCTCGGAGAGCACGATGCCTTTTTCCTTGATCATGATCGGCGCCGAAACCATGTTGACGTCGGCGACCTGCGGCCGGATGAGGCCGGCGAGGACCGCGCTCGTCAGCGCCCGCGTGTTCATGTTGGCGGTGACGCCATCATAGAGGATCTCGATTTCCTTGATCGGCTCGTCGGTGACCTGACCGACGAAGGCGCCAAGAACGTCGGCAAGACGGATGAAGGGCTTGAGGATCGGCGCTTCTTCCGCGGTGATCGACGGCATGTTGATGGCGTTGGAGACCGCGCCCTTGACGAGGTAATCCGACATTTGTTCGGCAACCTGCAGGGCGACGTTTTCCTGCGCTTCGGTTGTCGAAGCGCCAAGATGCGGCGTGCAGACGACGTTCGGCAGGCCGAAAAGCGGGCTTTCCTTGGCAGGTTCGACCTCGAACACGTCGAAGGCGGCGCCGGCGACGTGGCCTGACTTGATGGCTTCGGCAAGGGCTGCCTCATCGACCAAGCCGCCACGGGCGCAGTTGATGATGCGTACGCCGGGCTTCGTCTTTGCCAGCGCTTCCTTGTTGAGGATGCCGCGCGTCTTGTCGGTCATCGGCACATGCAGCGTGATGAAATCGGCCTGGGCGAAAAGTTCTTCCAGCTCGACCTTGGTGACGCCCATCTCCTCGGCGCGCTCCTTGGAGAGGAACGGATCATAGGCGATGACATGCATCTTGAGGCCGATGGCGCGGGCGCAGACGATCGAGCCGATATTGCCGGCGCCGATGACTCCGAGCGTCTTGCCGGTGATCTCGACACCCATGAACTTCGACTTCTCCCACTTGCCGGCCTGCGTGGAGGTATCGGCGGCCGGCAGCTGGCGGGCAACGGCGAACATCAGCGCGATCGCATGTTCTGCCGTGGTGATCGAGTTGCCGAAAGGCGTGTTCATGACAATGATGCCTCGGCGCGAGGCGGCCGGGATATCGACATTGTCGACGCCGATGCCGGCGCGGCCGACGACCTTGAGGTTCTTCGCCCCTTCGATGATCTTTTCCGTCACCTTGGTGGCCGAGCGGATGGCAAGGCCATCATATTTGCCGATGACTTCGAGCAGACGGTCCTTGTCCTTGCCGAGCTGCGGTTCGAAATCGACTTCGACGCCGCGGTCGCGGAAGATCTGGACGGCGGTTTCCGACAATTCGTCGGATACGAGAACGCGAGGTGCCATGAGGGACTCCTTCAAAAATGTTCAGCGATGGATGAATGGAGATGCGAGGCTCCGCCCTGTGGCGGAGCCGGATGCGATTACATCAGGCTGCGGCCTGAGCAAGCTGCGCCTTCTGCGTCTCGAAGGCCCAGGAAAGCCAGGGCATCAGCTTCTGCATGTCGGACGCCTCAATCGTGGCGCCGGCCCAGATGCGCAGGCCAGACGGCGCGTCACGGTAATGGCCGATGTCATAGGCGACACCTTCCTTTTCCAGAAGGCCGACCAGGCCCTTGGCGAAATTCGCCTGGCCATCGTCGTCGAGAGCCGCGATGTCCTTGTCGACGATCTTAAGGCAGACGGAGGTGTTGGAGGCCGTTTCCGCCTTGACGGCAAGATTGGCGATCCAGTCGTTTGCCGCGACGAAATCGTGAATGACCTTGGCGTTTGCATCGGCGCGCGCTATCAGCGCCTTGAGACCGCCGAGCTCCTTGGCCCAGAGCAGCGCATCGATATAGTCCTCGACGCACAGCATCGACGGCGTGTTGATCGTCTCGCCCTGGAAAATGCCTTCCGTCAGCTTGCCGCCCGAGGTCATGCGGAAGATCTTCGGTAGCGGCCAGGCCGGCGTATAGCTGGTCAGCCGCTCGACGGCGCGGGGCGAAAGGATGATGACGCCATGTGCGCCCTCGCCGCCCAGAACCTTCTGCCAGGAGAAGGTGACGACATCGAGCTTGGCGAAATCGAGTTCCTGGGCGAAAGCGGCCGAGGTGGCGTCGCAGATCGTCAGGCCCTTGCGGTCGGTGGGGATGAAATTGCCGTTCGGCACGCGCACGCCGGAAGTGGTGCCGTTCCAGGTGAAGACGACGTCGCGGTCAAAATCGACAGCGGAGAGATCAGGAAGCTCGCCGTAGCCGGCTTCGAGCCTGCGCACATCCTTGAGCTTCAGTTGCTTGACGACGTCGGTGACCCAGCCGGCGCCGAAGCTTTCCCAGGCGAGCATGTCGACGCCGCGTTCGCCGAGCAGCGACCACAGCGCCATTTCGACGGCGCCGGTGTCGGACGCCGGAACGATGCCGATGCGGTAATCCGCCGGCACTTCGAGAATTTCACGAGTAAGGTCGATGGCCTGCTTCAGCTTGGCTTTGCCGACCTTCGCGCGGTGCGAACGGCCGAGGGCCGCGTCGGAAAGGGCTTCGAGCGACCAACCGGGGCGCTTCGAGCAGGGGCCAGAAGAAAAATGGGTATTGTGCGGACGGATGTCCGGCTTTGCGGTCTTCGCCATGATGCTATCCTCTCAGATAGAAAGCCCTTCGTTGGGGAAGGGTGTCCCGCCGCCGTGTGTATGGATCGGCGGCGTCATAGTCAAGATCGAAGTGTCGCAGAGGGGAGATAATTTGACGCAGGTGCGCTTGACGCAACGAAAAGCCGCCCGGACCGGGCGGCTTTCGAATTGAGGATGATTGCGTTTTACTTGTAGACCGGCTGCTGCAGCGGGATTGCCGGCGGCTCGTAGGCGACAGGCTGGGCGCATCCACCGAAGAGGTAGCGGCCGCCGACGCGGACTTCGTGGGCGCTGAGGCCCTTGTCACGGCCCGGACCGCCATTTTCGGCATAGCCGAACATGTTGCCGCCATCGATATGGAGATAGCGGTAACCGACATCGGCCTTGAAGTTGCAGGTCACGTCGATCGAGGCGCCGGCCATGAGGGCATAGGTGAAGCGCCAGTTGCCCTTGCCGCCATGGGTGACCTCGTCATCGCAGAAGCTGCCGTCATCGGCGCAGGCGACGTTGCGCAGGTTTTTCCACTTGACGTAGGAGCCGCCGATACCGGCGCCGACATAAGGCGTGACGTAGCCGTAGGTGCCGAGATCGACATAGGCATTGGCCAGCAGCGTGTAGGCGGTGAGCGAAGAGCGATCTGTCGAGGTGCAATCCACCAGCGGGAAGCCGCACTGGCCAAGCGTCGAGCCGCGGAAATCAGCTTCCGTGAGATAGTCGAAGGTCAGATCGGTGCGGAGGTAGCTGTTGATCTGATAGCCGACACCGCCGCCAATCGTCCATGCGTCGTCGAGGTCAGCGTCGTCGAAATCGACTTCGTTGGCATTGCTACCCTGGAAATAGCGGGCGCCGCGCAGATCGGTAAAGGCATAGCCGACATCGCCGCGCAGGTACCAGCCCGTCGCCTCACTGACCGTTACCTCGGGCGGCTGCTCCGGGATGGGCTCGGCCGGAGCCAGGTCCGCGGAATAGGCGTTTGTCGCGATCAACAATGCCGCGAAGATGCCGGACAAGCTTCTTTTCATGGATCCCACTCCAAAATCCGTTACATCGGCAGGCTCAAGTCGCTGCCAATCTGATACGCTTCGTATGGATAATGAACCGGAAACGTTAAAAGCTGCTTAACCACGATTATTTACTGTAGATCTTGAAGCTTCCGGCAGAGGAAACATGGATTGCTGCGGTAGAAGTCTTGGAAACGACGAACTGCCGAGCGATTTGGCTCGAATAACGGATTTAACAAGAAAGCCGGCACCGCCCACCGGCTCTTCCCGTAATATTCGCCCAGTCGTGGCACGGCATATGAGCATCACCGGCGAGTGATAAATTGGCGATGACGGTCGCCCCCAGCCACGCACCAAGTGGGTTGATACTTCCGCTGGATTTAGTGCCGTAAAGCATAGCGTCGAACGCAGCTTCGCGAACAAAGCAGCCCCGACCAGCCCATCAGCCAAGCACCCGGTCGGCGGCGGGTGGCAGCACGCCACAGCAGATCCGTATTGTTGCATAGCGCACCGGTGACCGTCCCCGTCTCGAGGCCCCTGCGGGGCGCCTCAGGATGAGGACGGAGAGAGTGCCTCGCCAATCCCCAAGGGATCAGGCAGCGCTACGAACGTTTGAAATCGTGCCGATCAGCTCGTTGACGATGCGCTCGATCTGCGCGCGATCGTCGCCCTCGGCCATGACGCGGATCAGCGGCTCGGTGCCGGAGGGGCGGATGACAAGTCGCCCGGTCTTGGCAAGCTCGGCTTCGGCATCGGCGATCGCCTTCTGCACCTGGATATCCTCCAGCGGCTTGCCGCCACTGATGCGGACATTACGCAGCAGCTGCGGCACCGCCTCGAAACGGCGGCAGACCTCGCTGACGGTCCTGCCGGTGCGTTTCACGGCGGCAAGGATCTGCAGGGCGGCAACCAATCCGTCGCCCGTCGTGCCGTAATCCGACAACACGATATGGCCCGACTGCTCGCCGCCGACATTGTAATTGTGCTGGCGCATATGCTCGACAACATAACGGTCGCCGACCTTCGTGCGGGCGAGCGCCATGCCGCGCTCGTCGAGAAAGCGCTCGAGGCCGAGGTTGGACATGACAGTGGCGACGATGCCATTGCCGCGCAGCTGCTGGCTCTCAGCCCAGCTCTCGGCAATGACCGCCATGAGCTGGTCGCCGTCGACGATCGAACCATTCTCATCGACGATGATGACGCGGTCTGCATCGCCATCGAGCGCGATGCCGATATCGGCACGGACCTCGTCGACCTTCTTCTGCAGCGCGACCGGACTGGTGGAGCCGCAGTTGAGATTGATATTGGTGCCGTTCGGCTCGTTGCCGATGGTGACGACGTCGGCGCCGAGCTCCCAGAGCACGGCAGGCGCCACCTTATAGGCAGCGCCGTTGGCGCAGTCGATGGCGATCCGCAGGCCCTGCAGGGTCACGTCGCGCGGCAGGGTGCGCTTGGCGTGTTCGATATAACGGTCATGGACGCCGTCGACGCGCTTGGCGCGGCCGATGTCATCGGACTTGGCGAGCTGCGTGCTCAGATCCTTCTCGAGTAAATCCTCGATCTCGGCCTCGATGTCGTCGGACAGCTTATAGCCGTCGGGGCCGAACAGCTTGATGCCGTTATCCTCGTAAGGATTGTGCGAAGCGGAGATCATCACGCCGATATCGCAGCGCAGCGAGCGGGTCAGCATGGCGACGGCAGGCGTCGGGATCGGGCCGAGGATGAAGGCATCAAGGCCGGCGGCAGTGAAACCCGCGACCATGGCATTCTCGAGCATATAGCCGGAAAGGCGCGTATCCTTGCCGATAACGACGCGATGGCGATGGTTGCCGCGGCGGAAGATCGTGCCGGCAGCGATGCCGACCCGCATGGCGAGATCTGGCGTCATCGGGAAGACATTGGATTGACCGCGAATGCCATCCGTACCGAAATAGCGTCTTTTCATCTGCACTCCTGCGCGTTCCGCGCGCCATTCAAGACAGCGCCACATTTCAGCGAATCTGTCTTCAAAAAGGATCTGTCGTCACTCCGGGACCCATGAATCAGACCTGCCTCAATTCATCGGGATGCCATAAATCGTGGGCATCGGCACGTAAATTACCGAGAAAATTCATTATATCCCGTTACCAATGGAAAAGGCCGGCTTTCCCTTGTGGGAAAACCGGCCCTGTCTGGAGGGGTGCCGCCGTTCAATGCGGCTGCGGCTCGAGGCCGGCTTCGGGCTCGTCGCCCTTCGTAGCAGGCCGCGCGCCGGCCTTCGGAACGGCCGAGCCGCGGCTCGGCGGAGAGTCGTCACCGAGATCGCGCGAAGGCTTCTCGCCGCGGATCAGCGCCTTGATCTCCTCGCCGGTCAGCGTCTCGTATTCGAGCAGGCCTTCGGCCAGCGCAACGAATTCATCGTGCTTTTCCGTGAGGATCGTGCGGGCCTGCGTATAGGCTTCGTCGATCAGGCGGCGCACTTCGTTATCGATCTTCTGCGCGGTGGCTTCCGAAACGTTCTTCGACTGCGATACCGAGTGACCGAGGAAGACTTCCTGCTGGTTCTCGCCGTAAGCGACCTGGCCGAGTTGATCGGAGAAGCCCCACTGCGTGACCATGGCGCGGGCAAGCTTGGTGGCCTGCTCGATATCCGAGGAGGCACCCGAGGTGATGTTCTCCTTGCCGAAGGTGAGCTCTTCTGCAACGCGGCCGCCCATCATGATGCAGAGGCGCGACACCATCCACTTGTAGCTCATCGAGTAGCGGTCGCCCTCGGGAAGCTGCATGACCATGCCGAGCGCACGGCCACGCGGAATGATCGTTGCCTTGTGCAGCGGATCGGCGACAGCGACATTGAGCGCAGTGATGGCGTGGCCGGCTTCGTGATAGGCGGTGAGCTTCTTCTCCGCCTCGGTCATCGCCGAGGAGCGGCGCTCGGCGCCCATCATGATCTTGTCCTTGGCGTCCTCGAATTCCTGCATGGTGACGACGCGCTTGTTGCGGCGGGCGGCCATGAGGGCGGCTTCGTTGACGAGGTTCATCAGGTCGGCCCCGGAGAAACCGGGTGTGCCGCGGGCAAGAACCTTAAGGTCGACATTCGGCGCCAGCGGCACGTTGCGGGCATGCACCTTGAGGATGCGCTCGCGGCCGACGATGTCAGGGTTCGGCACCACGACCTGACGGTCGAAGCGGCCCGGACGCAGCAGCGCCGGGTCGAGGACGTCGGGACGGTTGGTGGCGGCGATCAGGATCACGCCCTCATTCGCCTCGAAGCCGTCCATTTCGACCAGCAGCTGGTTCAGCGTCTGCTCGCGCTCGTCGTTGCCGCCGCCGAGGCCGGCGCCGCGATGGCGGCCGACCGCATCGATTTCGTCGATGAAGATGATGCAGGGCGCATTCTTCTTCGCCTGTTCGAACATGTCGCGCACGCGGCTTGCGCCGACGCCGACGAACATTTCGACGAAGTCGGAACCCGAGATTGTAAAGAACGGCACATTGGCTTCGCCGGCGACCGAGCGGGCGAGCAGCGTCTTGCCGGTTCCCGGAGGACCGACCAGCAGCACGCCGCGCGGTATCTTGCCGCCGAGACGCTGGAATTTCTGCGGGTCACGCAGGAATTCGACGATTTCTTCGAGATCCTGCTTGGCCTCGTCGACGCCGGCGACGTCATCGAAGGTCACCCGGCCATGCGCTTCGGTCAGAAGCTTGGCCTTGGACTTCCCAAAGCCCATCGCGCCGCGCGAGCCACCCTGCATCTGCCGCATGAAGAACAGCCAGACGCCGAGAATGAGAAGCATCGGCAAGAGCGTGCCGAGATAGCTCAGAAATCCCGAGGACCCGTCCGTCTCCGGCCGGGCGGAAACCAGGACATTCTTCTGCTGCAGGCGATCGAGCAGGCTGTCGTCGATTACAGGGGAGTAGGTCTGAAAGGTGGTGCCGTTTTCAACATAGCTTCCGGAAACACGGTTGCCCGTGACCACGACGTCCTTCACGCGGCCCGCATCGACCTCACGCAGAAACTGCGAATAGGGGATTTCGCGGGAGCCAGTCTGCGCCGGAGCCGTCTGAAACATACTGAACAGGGCAATCAGCAGAAGCGCGATGATCGCCCACAAGGCAAAATTACGTAAGTTAGGGTTCATTGAACTCCCCAGCACTGGAACAGCCGCCTCATGGCGACGGTCTTATTCGTTCTAACATAGGGTTGCGCCGTGCTGTTGCCAAGGCAATCCCCCAGGTCAGATGGTTTTTCCGTCAATACTTCTAAAAGGCAGTCCCGCATAGGGCGCCATCGCGAAAACCGCCGAAAGCCTGTCGGCAAAGATGAAATCAAATCGTGTCAAAAAGCGGTCGAAGGGTGCGAAATAAGGCATCAGATGGATCGCTCCGGCGGATTCCGGAGATAAATAGGCTCCTTCCGAGGATAAGGCGGGCGCAGAGGCAATGGCGCGCTTCCATGCGGCCTTGGGCAGGTGCCGCATATCCTCCCTCATTCCTGTGCTCGTCACAGGAATCCAGCCACCGCGCGTCCGCGCGGTGAATGACTGCTTTCGCCTGCGAGTAATGTCTCCTGCGCCCAGGGACTTGGGCGCAACGGATTCCTGTGACAAGCACAGGAATGACGGGGAGTGTGCTGCAGCGGCCTCGACTTTGACCGGTGCGGCCAACCAGTTGCGCACATAAAACCTCCCGTCCCACACCCCCGCCTCTCCCGGCCGCAGAACCAGCGGCAATAAGCCCCGGCTTTCGCGCGTGAAATAAAGCCCATCACGCCTGTGATCGAACACCACTCGACCGACGGTCATTCGCCCCGGTTCCCCGCCGGTGGCAAATGAGCGAAGGCGGTCCATATGCGCCCTCCCCGGCACGAATGTCTGTCCGCCGAAGACGGCCGTCAGACGGCCGAGCGCATAGTCCAGAACTGCGCGATCCTGTCGCAAACCATCAACAGATATTTGGCCAAGCAGGCCGCCATGAAGCCTGAAATGGCGCTCAAGCCATTCGGCGGCGCGCAGCGACAGAGCCAGCCGTGCTTCCCAGGCCGCGCGAATATCCGTCTCCGTCGCTCGATCGGCGGGTAGCTGCCGGCGCACCCGCACGCGCTCGTATTTCACATCCTCATTGGTGGGGTCGTCGATCCACGGAACACCCCGATCTTCCAGAAAAGCGCGAATATCGGCCCGACTGGAAAGAAGAAGCGGCCGCAAAATCCAGAACCGCCGGTCGAAGAGCACCGCATCGGCGATACCCGATGAAAGCTGCTCCGTTCGCATGCCGCGCATCTGCAATGTTTCGCGCTGATCGTCCAGCGTATGGCCGGTAACGATGAGATTGGCGCCGAACCGCTCCGCCGATTCCGCCAGGAGGTTGTACCGCGCCTCGCGGGCCGCAGCCATGATGCCGGTTTTCGGCTTTTCGCCCTGCCAGGCTGTAATAATGTGGGGAATGCCGAGCGATGCGCAGAGCGCTGCAACCTGTTGCGCTTCGTCCGTGGAGCCGGCGCGCAACCGGTGATCGATGGTGGCGGCACAGAGGGTAATCGAAAGATGAGACGCGGCCTTCACGGCATCATCGAGGAGGAGAAGCAGGCCGGTGGAATCGCTGCCACCCGATATCGCGACGAGAATGCGCGCAGGACTTTGAAGCGATAGGAGAAACTGAAGGATCGCCGCATGAGGCGATGCGGCTTCCGGAGACATTCCGGAAGACCTCAGCAGGCGAGACGTTTCTGTTCGCTCGCAACCTTGCTTATGACGGCGCGTGAAGCTTTCGGATAGCGCTTCGAGACCTCTCTCAGGGTCGCGCAGGCCGTTTCCTTATTGTCGAGGGCAGCAAGCGACATGCCGAGTTTCAGCAGCATTTCCGGCGCCTTTTCCGAGCTGCCGTATTTCTGATGCCCGTTGAGGAAAGTCTTAGCCGCCTCGTTATATTTACCCTGAGAATAGAGCGCTTCGCCGAGCCAGAAATTGGCGTCGGCCGCCCGCGCGCTGCTCGGGTAACGAGCGATATATTGGTTGAATTCCTGCTCTGCAGTGCGGTAATCGCCGGAAAGAACGTGGCCGTAAGCTGCCTTGTACTGATCCGCCTCACTGCCGAGTGAGGCCGTCTGCTGCGGTGTGCGGCCATTGGCATCGGGAATGGGGCCGGAGCCGATGCTGGCATTTTCGTCGACGCTTCCGCCGATCGCGTTGCCGTTCTGATCGAAGTCGATCGAGCCAAGCTGCTTCGGCGGCTGGCCGAGGCCGGTATTGTCAGGCACATCGGTGGAGGGAGCCGTTTCGGCTCCCTGCGGTGCTTGGATCACCCTGGCGACATCGTCCCCGCCGGAAGCTGGCGGAGCGGCATCAGTCTCGCTCTTCTTGACAGGAGCCTTGGCGCCACCGCCGCCGGCACCGGTCTTTTCGAGCTGCTGGAAGCGGAATTCATTGTCTTCCTGCTGCTTGCGGATCGTCTCCTGCATCTGCAGCAGCTGGAAGCTCATTTCCTCGATCCGGCCGTTCAGCTGCCGCAGCTGTTCTTCGAGCTGCTGCACGCGGACCTCGGCGTCGCCGCTCTGCACCCTGACAACAGGCGGCGCCGCCTGGTTTTCCGTGGATCGACCGCCGAGATGCAGCCCGAAGAACGAGGCCGAATAGGCCGCCCGTTCGCTCCCGGTCACAGCCGCGAGGCACAGCATGCCTGCCACGACAAGTTTCTTCATATGTATCGTCCTGTCCCAGTGATTCTTCGCGCCTTGAGGCACGAACAGGAGATTTTTCCAATTGCTGTCAAAAAGCAACGGAGTCTGGCCAAAGTGTGGTCAAAAAGAAAAGGCGGCCCCTGATGGGACCGCCTTCAGAAAACGAATTATATCCGTAAATTACATGCCGGCGCCGCCGAGCACGGTGACCGCGCGACGGTTTTGCGACCAGCAGGAAATATCGTCGCAGACGGCGACGGGACGTTCCTTGCCATAGGAGATCGTCTTCATGCGCTGCGCCGGAACGCCGCGCGAAGCGAGGTAATCCTTGGCGGCAGCGGCACGGCGAGCGCCGAGCGCCAGGTTGTATTCGCGCGTCCCGCGCTCGTCGGCATGGCCTTCGACGGTGATCTGGTAGTTCGGATAGCGCGCGAGCCACTGGGCCTGGCGGTCGAGCGTCTGCGAAGCATCGGCGCGGATCGACGAGGAGTCGGTGTCGAAGAAGATGCGGTCGCCGACATTGACCGTGAAGTCCTGGGCAGAACCCGGCGTTGCGGCACCACCCGCGCCGGCGCCGAGGCCAAGATCACCGGCACTGTTCGGCGGCTTCTTGGCGCAGCTTGCAAGCGCGAGACCGGCCAGAAGCGCGATCATGACGGGGTTGCGGGCGAAATTCTGCATGCGGCTCATTGCCGGGGTGTGAATTCGGCTCATGGCCGGGTCTCCTTGCGATTTCAGGGTTTCCGGACAGTAACCGCACTCGGTTAACCGCCCCTCAAAGATTATGGTTAACAGTTTACTGATTTGTCCCGTAGTCGCCCGGTTTTCATGATTCTAGGGCAACATGAAGGCATTGCCGCGCCTACTCCAAAAGCGGCGACCAGGCCGGGTCGGAAGCGTAGCTCGGCGTCTTGACCAACTGCTCGTTATAACCGGTCAGATCGATCGAATAGAGCTGCGGACCACCGGCGCCTGCCGCCTGGCGGAAGAACATCAGCACGCGGCCGTTCGGCGCCCAGGTCGGGCCCTCATTGTGGAAGCCGGTCGTCAGGATGCGTTCGCCCGAACCATCCGGCTTCATCACGCCGATCGAGAACTTGCCGCCGGCCTGCTTGGTGAAGGCGATGAGATCGCCGCGCGGCGACCAGACCGGCGTCGAATAGGAGCCGTCGCCGAAGGAAATACGGGTCTGGCCGGAACCATCGGCATTCATCACGTAGATCTGCGGCTTGCCGCCGCGGTCGCTTTCGAAGCTGATGCGCGCACCATCGGGCGAATAGGAGGGCGAAGTGTCGATCGCCGCCGTCGAGGTCAGCCGCGTCGTCGTGCGCGAGCGCAGGTCCATCGTATAGATGTTGGAATTGCCTTCCTGCTGCAGGCTCATGATCACCTTCTGGCCGTCAGGTGAAAAGCGCGGCGAGAAGGTCATGCCGGGGAAGTTGCCGACGACCTCGCGCTGCCCCGTTTCGAGCTGCAGCAGATAGACGCGCGGCTGCTGGTTGGCGAAGGACATGTAGGTGACTTCCTGCCGGCTCGGCGAGAAGCGCGGCGTCAGCACGAGGTCGCTGCCGTCGGTCAGCGTCCGCACGTTGAAACCGTCCTGGTCCATGATCGCCAGCTGGCGCTTGCGCTGCTGCTTGGTGCCGGATTCGGAGACGAAGACAACACGGGTGTCGAAATAGCCTTCCTCACCAGTGATCTGCTTATAGATCGCATCGGCGATGATGTGAGCGACACGGCGCCAGTTCTCTGGCTGGGTAAAGAACTGCTGCCCAGTCATTTGCTGGCCGGCGAACGTATCCCAAAGACGAAATTCGGCGCGAAGTCGTCCATCAGCCTCTTGGGTGACGCGCCCGGTGACCAAGGCCTGGGCGTTGATGACCTTCCAGTCTTCGAAGCGCGGCGCGGCATCTGGATTGGAGATCTTCTCAATAAATGCGCTTTTATTGATCGGAGCGAACAAACCCGAACGCTGAAGGTCTGCTGCGACAACCTGCGAGACCTGCGCACCCATGTCGCCCTGGAGGAAGTCGGTTACCGCGATCGGCAGCGGCTGAACATTACCCTTGTTGATGTTGATCTCGACGAGAGCATTGGCCGGCGTTGCGAACGCAGCAATGGTCACCAGACCGGCAGCGACAGCAATCGCCCGGATGAAGGAACACTTGTTCATGGAGTGAAAGCCTTTCAGCATTTAAATTCCCAGATCGCTTGGATCGAAATTAACGACGACTTCGCTCCAGGCGTCGTATTTGTCTTTTGGAAGCGACGAGAAGGGGGCCGATTTCATGATGGCGCGATAAGCGCCGCCGGCGAGTGCCCGGCGGGTAGATTCGTTGTCGCCACCGACCGCCTCGACTTCCGGTTCGCCGACTATGTTTCCGTCCTGATCGAGGTTCATGTGCACCTTGATGCGAACGTCGCTCATGCCTTCCATGCCAGGAATAACCGTCCAGTTGCCGGCGATGGCGCTCTTCAGCGCGTCCATCTCACTCATGGACAGCTTGGAACCACCATTGCTCTTCTTGGCGCCCAGCGATGCCTCCTGCGTCGAGCGCTTGGCACCGCCGGCGGAAGGATCCGTCTTGTTCAGCAAGGCTGAAATCTCGTCCGCATTGAAATCGCTTTTCATCGACGAAGCCGATTTCGCCGTTTCCTGCTTCTGGTCCGCCTTCTTCTTCTCGGTCGGCTTGTCAGCGGTCTTCGGCTGATCCTGGTTCTTTTCCGGCGGCTTTTCGGCTGGCTTCTGCGGTTCCGGCGGATTCACCTGCGGCTTGGCGACAGGGGTTGGCACGTTGTCCGGCAACGCCTCGGCTTCCGGCTTCGGCGGCTCCTCGGGCTTGGCCTGTTCTTCCGGCGGCTTTTCCTCGGGCTTGGGCGGCGTCACTTCGACGGGCTTCGGCGGCGGAATTGAGGCGACTTCTTTCGGCTGCTCGACTTCCGTATCCTCCTTGACGATGTCCTTGACATCGTTCGGGACAGGATCAGTCTTCGGGAGCGGCTTATCGCTCGAATTCGCTGCCGCAGCTTCCGTATTGCTGGGCTTCGCGTTCGGCACGGGCGGCGTCTTCAGGTCGACATTATTGTCACCGGCATTTTCGGCCGGCTGTGCGATCGGCGGCCGCGTCGTTGGCACGGGCGCAGACGTCTCCTTCTTCGGAGCCTTCTTGTCGCCCTGCTGCATCTGGGTAATGGATTCCACCGGTACGAGATCGACCGGCATCGCCTCGAAATCCTCGACCTTGAAGGATTCCGGCGCGCTCAAAGACACCATCGCCCAGGTAAGCACCAGGCAATGCAGAACAGCAGATGTGACGACGCTGGCCTTCATTTTGAGCGCTACTGGTCCTTCTTCTGCTGCGTCACGAGGCCGATGTTCTTGAAGCCGGCCCCCTGGATGCGGGCCATGACGTCGGCGATGACACCATAGGGCGCCGTCGCGTCGCCGCGTACGAAGATGCGTTCGTTATAGCCGGTGGTTGCGATCGCCTCGAGCTTGGCAGCGATCTCGGCGGCCGGGATCGGCGTTTCCTGCAGGAATACCTCGCCGTCGTTCTTGACGGAGATGGTGATCGGCTGCGTCTCGGAATTCAGCGCCTTGGCCTGCGTTTCCGGCAGGTCGATCGGCACGCCGACGGTCATCATCGGTGCGGCGACCATGAAGATGATCAGAAGCACCAGCATGACGTCGACGAGCGGCGTCACGTTGATTTCGGAAATGACGGCCCTGTTCCGACCGCCGCGACGGCGGCGTCCGCTGCCCCCGCCGCCATTGCCTCCAACAGCCATACCCATGTCAGTATACTCCGTTGGTTACTGAGCGGCAGCGCGCGGCTGCAGCTTTTCGTCGATCTGGCGCGAAAGTATGGCGGAGAATTCATCCGCGAAACCTTCCATGCGCGCCGAGAGCTTGCCGGCATCGGCGGAGAACTTGTTATAGGCGATAACAGCCGGGATAGCGGCGACAAGGCCGATCGCAGTGGCGAGCAACGCTTCGGCGATACCGGGAGCGACGACCGCGAGATTGGTCGACTTCGAGCCGGCGATCGCCTGGAACGAGGTCATGATGCCGACGACGGTGCCGAACAGGCCGATGAACGGACCGGCCGAACCGATCGTCGCAAGCGACCCGAGACGGGCGCCGAGATATTCGGTTTCACGCGCAAGCGTCACGTCCATCGCGCGGTCGATACGCATCTGCAGGCCGATCGGCGAGCGGGCGCCGCGTTCGAAGGATTTCTTCCATTCGCGCATGGCCGCAACGAAGATCGACGCCAGGCCGGTATTGTTGCGCTCCGACAGGGAGCGATAGAGTTCTTCCAGCGACTGACCCGACCAAAACACCTGTTCGAACTTGTCGAACTGGCGCCGTGCCCGGCCATAGGCCAGGTATTTGTCGATGACGATCGCCCAGGTCCACACAGAGGCTGCGATGAGCCCGAGCATGACGAGCTTGACGACGATGCCGGCCTGCATGAAAAGCGACCAGAGGCTGACGTCCGTCGTTGCTGCTGCCAATCCTACTTGTTCCATTGATCCAAAATCCCCGAATCCAAACGCCCGGCGCTGGACCGGGCGGCACAAAGTGATCTCGCAAGAAGTGTCCGGCGGCCGCCGCCCAAAGCCCTGGTCAAGCTTCCAAGTTCATCTTCCGCCTTCTTGCCGTCAAATTTGGTCAAAGGAAGGCGTGCACCGCACAAACTCCGACTTTCCCAGTAAGACACCATTATGGTTAATAGATCGTTAGTGCCGGACTATGACAGCAAGCCTGTATTCGGGAGATTCTATTCCTGGAGTACTTGACCGGAGCATTGTCTGGCGGCCGAAAGAGCGCTCGTCCTGCGGCGCGGCAATTCCTTCACATAAAGATCAAGTTTTTACAAGGCCGAATTTCAGCCAATTCGGCGCTATAGCGGCGTGCTGCCTTCCAGGAATTTTGCCGCCAGCGTTTCCGGCAGCCGCCGCGGCCGCCCCCGGGCGTTGATGACGGCGATGATCACCCGGGCGGCGATCAGCAGGGTCTCGCCCGTGCGGATCTGCTGATTGAGCACCATCTTGGCGCCACCGGCTTTTTCCGTATGCGTCAGGATCGTCAGCACGTCGTCCATGCGCGCCGGGCTCTTGAAGTCGATCTCCATGCGATGGACGACGAAGACAAGCCCCTCCTCGTCAGCGCTGATGAGCTCGCGCTGCTCGACGCCGAGGCAGCGCAGATAATCGGTGCGGCCGCGTTCCAGGAAATGCAGGTAGCGGGCGTGATAGACCAGGCCGGAGAAATCCGTATCCTCATAATAGACCCGCTGGACGAGGCGATGTCCTGCTTCCGTCAGTTCTCCCGAAATGGAAAAAGGGCGTTCCGTCATAATTTTCTCCAAACTGCGGTGCCCTCTTTGGCGCAACGCTTCTCGGCAGGCAAGCATTGAATGCCCGGCAGGTAGGCATTGAATGCGCCGCCGGCAGGCATTGAATGATTGTCATAATTCCTAACTATTCCCGATAATGAGCGAGCGATCAGGAGACGATGCGATGAAGATTGCGGTTATGGGCGGAGACGGTTTCATTGGTTGGCCAACGTCGCTGCATCTCTCCGATGCCGGTCATGACGTCCATATCCTCGACAATCTCTCGCGCCGCTGGATCGACACCGAACTCGGCGTTCAGTCGCTGACGCCGATGGATTCGATCCAGGAGCGCACCCGCATCTGGCATGCCGAGACGGGACGCCGCATCCACTTCAACCTGATCGATCTCGCCAGGGACTACGAACTGCTGAAGAACTGGCTTTCAGAACATCGCCCCGATGCCATCATCCATTTCGCCGAACAGCGTGCCGCGCCCTATTCGATGAAAAGCGACCGCCATAAGAACTACACTGTTAACAACAATGTCAGCGCCACGCACAACCTTCTGAACGCGCTGACCGAACTCAACCTCGACGCTCACCTCATCCATCTCGGAACCATGGGTGTCTACGGCTATTCGACGGTCGGCGCGGCGATCCCCGAGGGTTACCTGCCGGTCGGCATCAAAACGGCGGGCGGCGAGATGGTCAGTCAGGAAATCCTCTACCCCTCCAATCCCGGCTCGATCTACCACATGACCAAATGCCTGGATCAGCTTCTCTTCCAGTTCTACGCCAAGAATGACGGCCTGCGCATCACCGACCTGCACCAGGGCATCGTCTGGGGCACGCATACCGAGCAGACGCGCCGTCACGCGCAACTCATCAACCGTTTCGACTACGACGGCGACTATGGCACGGTGCTGAACCGCTTCCTCATCCAGGCGGCGATCGGCTATCCGCTGACGGTACACGGCACCGGCGGCCAGACCCGCGCCTTTATCCACATCCAGGATTCGGTGCGCTGCATCGAGCTGGCGCTGCTGAACCCGCCCGCCCGCGGCGCCCGCGTCGAAATCTTCAACCAGATGACGGAAACCCACCGGGTGCGCGACCTCGCCGAGATGATTGCCAGGATGAGCGGCGCCAAGATCGCCTGGCTGCCCAACCCACGCAAGGAAGCCGCCGAAAACGAGCTGATCGTCCACAACGAGAAGTTCCGCAAGCTCGGCCTCGAGCCGATTACCCTGGAAGCCGGCCTGCTCGGCGAGATCGTCGACGTCGCGAAGAAATTCGCCTATCGCGTCGACCGCGCCCGCGTGCCGGCCGTCTCCGCCTGGACCAAGGACATAGCCGCGACGATCAACCACGATCCGGAAGGCAAGCGGCTGAAGTCGGTGTCATGAGCAAGAGCGAATTCGTATTGAGAGGCGCAATAAAGCTGCTTCACCAAATCGGTTTAAGCCGTGACTGGCATGGTCTGGTTTCGCTAGAAGACGACCTGCGTGACGCTGGCGTGTGCGCGGTGAGTGGCTCCTTCCGTCCGCCCCACCCTCCGTCATCCCAGGCCTTGAGCCGGGCAACACCGCATCCATCAGCAGCAGTCGCATGGATCCCGGGCTCGAGGCCTGGGATGACCGGGAGTGCGGTTGGCGTTCTCACCAAACTCGCCGCCGGCATACAGAGACACGCCGCAGCGGATGATTCACTAGGCCGGCACTTACCCACCCTAAGTTCTGTCCTCGGGTTTGCGAGGGGTGTCACAGGAATTCAGCCACGGCGCGTCCTCGCGGTGATTGAGTGAGCGTGCTAGTGATGCACGTGTCCAGACAGCCATGCCACCGTTTCGCCTACGTTACCCTCGTCACCAACGCCGACTACGCGATCGGCGCGACCGCGCTTGCCCGCTCCTTGCGCCGGACCGGCACCAGCGCCGACATCGTCGTCCTGCATACCGGCGGGGCCGAAGCAGCCGCCCTCGCCCCGCTCGAGACCCTCGGCTGCCGCCTGATCGAAGTCGAGCACCTGCCGCTCTCCGACTCTTTCAACGAACGCCACGCCCGCGGCCAACTCCATTCCGCAGCGCCATTCACCAAGGGTCGAAAGCCGGATTTTCACTCGCCGCTCGACAATTTCTGCAAGCTCAGGCTCTGGCAGCTCGTCGAATACGAGCGCTGCGTCTTCATCGACGCCGATGCCATCGTGCTGAAAAACGTCGACAGGCTCTTCCTCTACCCGGAATTCTCCGCCGCTCCCAATGTCTATGAGAGCCTCGCCGACTTCCGCCGCATGAATTCCGGCGTCTTCGTCGCCACGCCGTCGCATGACACGTTCCGGCACATGCTCGAAAGCCTCGACAGGCCGGACGCATTCTGGCGCCGCACCGATCAGACCTTTCTCGAGACGTTCTTCCCGGATTGGCACGGCCTGCCGGTGTATTTCAACATGCTGCAATATGTATGGTTCACCATGCCGGCGCTTTGGGACTGGAAGAGCATTTCGATCCTGCACTACCAATATGAAAAACCATGGGAAATAGATCATCCCAAGGCAGCGCAGCTACAACCTTTGATCGATTTATGGCATCGTTTCCACGATGACGGCGACGTGCCCGAGATCGCGGCGTTGGACAATCCGGAAGGGGCAGCATGAAGGTATTGGTATCCGGCGGAACGGGTCTCGTCGGCCGCTATGTCGTCGAGGAACTTCTGACCGCCGGCTATCATGTGATCGTCGGCGGACGCCGGGCGCCGCATCCCCGCCTGTTTTCCAGCCCGGTCGAGTTCGCCTCACTATCGCTCGATCCCGACAAAGATCAGATCGACATCTTCAACGACGCCTATTTTTTCGTCCACGCCGCCTTCAGCCACATTCCCGGCAGATATCGCGGCGGCGAAGGCGATGATCCGAAGACCTTTCACAGGTTGAACCTCGACGGCACCGTCCGGCTTTTCGAAGCGGCCAGACGCGCCGGCACGCGCCGCTGCGTCTTCCTGTCCAGCCGGGCGGTCTACGGCGACCATCCTGCGGGAACCGAGCTTACCGAAACGATGCTGCCGAAGCCGCAGACGCTCTACGGCCAGATCAAGCTCGACGCGGAAGGCGCACTGACCCACCTCTCGACGCCGGGTTTTGCCGGCGTCAGTCTGAGGGCGACCGGCATCTATGGCGATTTCTCGCCAAACAAATGGGACGGCCTCATCGACGACTATCGCGCCGGCCGGCCGGTCGCTCCCCGCGCAGGCACGGAGGTTCACGGCCGCGACCTCGGACGCGCGGTGCGGCTGATGCTGGAGACGGAAAGCACGCGCATCTCCGGCGAGGTCTTCAACGTGTCGGACATCGTCGTCGACACCCGCGACATCCTTGCCCCCGTCCAGCGCGAGACCGGCTGTCGTCACGCGCTGCCGGCTCCCGCCGCCCGCACGGCGCTCAATCCGATGAGCACGGCGAAAATTCGCACGCTCGGCTGGATGCCGGGCGGAATCCCGCTATTCGAGGAAACAATGCGGCAGCTGGCCGCCGCGCTGCCGATGTCGCCAGCCCACGAGTCGACGCAGGAGCGATAGGCATTGTCGTCTGACGCCCGGCGGCCCGCAAGCTGGCACGGCGTGAAACCGCCGCGGTCGTGTCGCAGCTTGCATTTGCATCGGACCTCCAGCCGACTATGCTCGGCCGAACCTCTCACATCTGGCAGATCGAATGACCGCACGAGAACTGAAAGCGCAGTTGCGCAATGAACGGCTGGCCGCCCGCAACGGCATCACTCCTGAGGAGCGCATCTCCAAAAGCCTTGCAATGGCAGATCATGCCGGCGAGGCCGTCGCCTTTTCGCCCGGCACGATCGTCTCCGGTTTCCTGCCGATCCGGTCCGAGGCCGATCTGCGGCCGCTGATGGCCCGGTTTGCAGCGCGCGGCGCGCGGTTGTGCGTTCCGGCGATCCTCGACAAGCAGACCATCGCCTTTCGGGAACTGACGGAAGGCGTACCGCTCATCGACACCGGCTTCGGCACGGTCGGCCCCGGCGCGGAGGCCGCAATTCTCGATCCCGAGATCATGCTGGTGCCGCTGTCGGCCTTCGATGCCCGCGGCCATCGCATCGGTTACGGCGCCGGCTACTATGACCGCGCCATCAGCCGGCTAAGAGAGAAAGGTCTGCATCCGAAGCTGATCGGCATTGCATTCGACTGCCAGGAAGTGGCACATGTGCCCGACGAGCCGCACGACATAAGCCTGGATGCCATCCTGACAGAAAGCGGCCTTCGCTTTTTTGCCTCTTGGATCGGATAGGGAATGCGGCTGCTTTTTTTGGGTGACATGGTCGGCAAGACGGGACGCACGGAGGTCTGGGACCGCCTTCCCGGCCTGATCTCCGATCTCAGGCTCGATTTCGTCGTCGTCAACGGCGAAAATGCCGCCGGCGGCTTCGGGATCACCGAGGATATCTTTCTGGAAACGATCAATGCCGGCGCCGATGTGGTGACCACAGGCAATCACGTCTGGGACCAGAAGGAAGCGGTCGCCTTTGCCGGGCGCCACGATCAGTTTCTGCGGCCGGCCAATTATCCCCAGGGCACGCCCGGCCGCGGCTCCGGCCTTTTCTATGCCAGGAACGGCGCGCGCGTGCTCGTTGCCAATGTCATGGGCCGGGTCTTCATGCACCCGGAACTCGACGATCCCTTCAAATCGGCGGAGGTGATCCTCGACGCCTGCCCGCTGAAGGAGCAGGCCGATGCGATCATTTTCGATTTCCATGCGGAAGCGACCAGCGAGAAGCAGTGTTTCGGCCATTTCGTCGACGGCCGCGCCAGCTTCGTCGTCGGCACCCATACCCACGTGCCGACTGCCGATGCGCAGATCCTGAACGGCGGCACGGCCTATATGTCGGATGCCGGCATGTGTGGCGACTATGATTCCTCCCTCGGCATGGACAAGGAGGAGCCGCTGAACCGCTTCATTTCCAAGATGCCCAAGGGCCGCATGGAAGCGGCGAGCGGCCCGGCGACGATCTGCGGCGTCGGCGTCGAAATTTCCGACGCGACGGGACTGGCTGAGAAGATCGCGCCGCTGCGGCTCGGACCGCGCCTGGCCGAGACTCTACCGGAGTTCTGGCGGTAATTATCGCCTGCGCCCAACACGCAAATGTGAGCACCCCGATCTGGACCCCTGCGACCTCATGCCGCATTCTCCCGACCTTCAGCGCCGGAGGGGTGGCATGAGGCCGCAACATCTTGTCCTCGCGATCGCATGTATTGCGGCCTTCATCGTGTCGGGTCGCGCGGCAACAGCGCAGCAACAGCGATCGCCCGTCAGCCAGTGCCAGGCGATCGCGCAGGCCATCCCCGAAGTGACCTTCGCCAGCTTTTCCGGCGCCCAGCCGGTCGCGTCCGCCGTTTCCGAGGGCGAGGACGTCAAGTTCACCTTCCTCGGCCATTCCACTTTCGAGATCGATACACCTGCCGGCATCATCATCGCAACCGATTATAACGGCTGGTATCGACCGGCGGCGCTTCCAGACGTCGTGACCATGAACAAGGCGCATACGACCCACTTCACCTTGACGCCCGAGCCGGGCATCAAGCACGTGCTGCATGGGTGGAGCGATATCCCCGGCGAGGCAGCCAACATCGATCTTGTGGTCGGCGATGCCCATATTCGCAACGTCGCCACGGATATCCGCTTCAGCTATGGGCTCGGCGGCTCGCAGCAGAATGGAAACTCGATTTTCATTTTCGAAATTGCCGGCCTCTGCATCGGCCATCTCGGCCATCTGCATTACGAGCTGACGGATACCCATTATACCGAGATCGGCCGCCTCGACGTCGTCATGGTGCCGGTCGACGGCGGCCTGACCATGGGCGCCGACAGCATGAGCCGTGTGATCAAGCGGCTGCGCTCGTCGCTGATCCTGCCGATGCACCGCCGCGGCCCGCCGGTCAATGCCTTCGTCTCCATGTTCGGCAAGGACTTCGATGTCGCCTATGCATCCGATGACAGCATCACCGTCTCCCTGCGCACGCTGCCGAAGAAGCCGCTGATCTATGTGCTGAAGGGGGTTCAGTAGGCCGCCCGGTTTTTACTCAGGCGAACTGTAGATGACGCTTGATGCCGACGTCAGGCATCTTGTCGTCATCCAGATTGGCCTTGGCGATCTCCCAGCCAAATTTCAGCGTGTTGCCTGTGGAAACCCAGATCTCGGCGTCGTCGACGTGCAGAGATAACATGGTGAGCTTGGGATCTTTCTTGCCGCCGTCATACCAGGCCGCCACGATCGAACTCCAATACTCCTCGATCTTGGAAGGGTCGGGACGGACCTCGATCACGCCGGAAAGACAGGCGTGATAGTCATGATCCTTGCCAATAACGCAGAAATGGGCGCGGCTGCCGGGCTTGATGGCGCGCACGATATCGGCGTCGGTCTTGGTATAGAACCAAATCGTGTTGGTGGTGGGATCTGCATGGGGCGCCATCGGCTGCATGTGCATATCGAGCCCTGATATGCCGAGCATTCCGGCGTGAACGCCGTTGACCTGATCCCAGAGTTGACGTGCCGGTTGTTCCTGCGCCTCGCTGAGACTAGCCATGACCGTTCCTTTCCGTTGGATGGAGTCCGGTTGAAACGTCATCCCTTGGCCTTTGTTCCGAACCGCTTTTTCCTTGAATGGCTGCCGTTTCGCTCTTATAAGGCGGCCCATTCCGAACAATGAGACGTGAACAGGGGTGCCATGGCTGGCCATTCACAGTTTAAAAACATTATGCACCGCAAAGGCCGTCAGGATGCCGTGCGCTCGAAAATGTTCTCCAAGCTCGCGCGCGAAATCACGGTTGCCGCCAAGGCCGGCCTGCCCGACCCGTCGATGAATGCGCGTCTTCGCCTGGCGATCCAGAACGCCAAGGCCCAGTCCATGCCGAAAGACAATATCGACCGCGCCATCAAGAAGGCGGCCGGCGCCGACGGCGAAAACTATGACGAAGTCCGCTATGAGGGCTATGGTCCCGGCGGCACGGCGATCATTGTCGAGGCCTTGACCGACAATCGCAACCGCACCGCCTCCAACGTCCGCTCGATCTTCACCAAGGCCGGCGGCGCTCTCGGCGAAACCGGATCCGTTTCCTTCTCCTTCGACCATGTCGGCGAGATCACCTACAAGCTTTCCGTTGGCGATGCCGACAAGGTGATGGAAGCCGCGATCGAAGCCGGTGCCGATGATGTCGAGACCGATGAAGAGGGCCACTACATCACCTGCGCCTTCGAAGCCCTCGGCGAAGTGTCGAAAGCGCTGGAATCCAGCCTCGGCGAAGCCGAAACCGTCAAGGCCGTCTGGCGCGCCCAGAACAATGTGCCGGTGGACGAGGAAAAGGCCCAGTCGCTGATGAAACTGATCGACAGCCTGGAAGATGATGACGACGTGCAGAACGTCTATTCCAATTTCGAGGTCTCGGAAGAAGTGCTGGCCAAGCTCTCAGCCTGAGTTTCCAAACGATCATCAACGAAAAACCCGGCCGCGACGCCGGGTTTTTCTTCTCGCCTCGCATACGATGTTCCGCTCTGAAGGTGCTCGTTGCGCCCCCTCTACGCGGCAACCCGCAGGAAATTTCCCAACCCCGCGAACAATTCCACCGACTTCAGTCGCGCTTCGATATCATGGATCGGCATGGAAATGATCACCTCGTCGGCCTGCGTTTCCTTGAGAAATGCCGTCAGTTTCGCCTCCGCCGTCTCCGGCGACCCGACCACGGCATAACGCAGCGTGTGTTCGACGTTCATCTTCTCCATCGGCGACCAGAATGTCTCCATATCGGCCACCGGACGCGGGAACGGACCGCGGACATTGCGGCGCAGGTTGACGAACTGCTGCTGAGCCGAAGTGAAATGGTAGCGCGCCTCCTCGTCCGTCGCCGCCACCGCGCCCATGACGCCGACCATCACATAAGGCTTGTCGAGCGTTGCCGAGGGCTGGAAGCGATCGCGGTAGATGGCGATCGCATCGAGCAGCATGTCGGGCGCGAAATGCGAGGCGAAGGCATAGGGAAGCCCGAGCATGGCGGCCAGCTGGGCGCTGTAGAGGCTGGAGCCGAGCAGCCAGATCGGAACATGCGAACCGTTGCCGGGAACGGCAAGGATCGCCTGGTTCTCGACCGGCTTACCAAGCAGCTGCTGCAGTTCGACCACGTCGTTGGGAAAGCTGTTGGCGCCGGCCTCAAGATTACGCCGCAGCGCCTGCGCCGTGCGCATGTCGGTCCCCGGCGCACGTCCGAGGCCGAGATCGACGCGGCCGGGGAAGAGCGCCTCGAGCGTGCCGAACTGCTCGGCGATGACGAGCGGCGAATGATTGGGCAGCATGACGCCGCCGGAGCCGATGCGGATGCTTTTCGTCGCCGCCCCGACATGACCGATGACGACGGCGGTGGCCGCGCTGGCAATTCCCGGCATGCCGTGATGTTCGGCGAGCCAGAAGCGTTTGTAACCGAATTCCTCGGCCTTGCGTGCCATCCGCGCCGAGCTTTCGAGCGACTGGCTGACGGTGCTGCCTTCGGCAACGGGGGAAAGGTCGAGGATGGAGAAGGGAACCATGGGAAACCTGCCGGCCAATTGAAGGATGCAGCCTATGTAGGTTCGCGCCCGCGCCATTCCAAACCATGCACGCAAACAAAAGGGCCGCGCGAACGCGACCCATGCTAGATGCCCGAAACGATGCCTACCGGTGACGGCGCAGCACATGCACCTCGGCGCTCGGCCTGTGGTCTCCGTGCGGCAGCGTGAAATTGCCGAGTTGGCGATCCATTTCCAAAGCTTCCGTCGCCAGCCGGTGGATCGCTGCCGTCGTCTCCTCGACCATTGAGGCATTCTGCTGCGTCATTGCGTCGAGTTCGGCGACGGCGCTGTTGATCTCCCGCAGCGTATTGGCCTCCTCGCGCGTCGATTCCATGATCTCGTGGATCTGCCCGTTGATCGCCTCGACATGCGCGCCGATGCCCGTCAGCGCGACACCGGCCCTTTCGACCAGCGAAACGCCGCTTTCGACCTCATGCGTCGATTTCTGCAGCAAGCTGGAGATCTCCTTGGCCGCGCTCGACGACCGCTGGGCGAGCTCGCGCACTTCCATGGCGACGACAGCAAAGCCCTTGCCCGATTCACCGGCGCGCGCTGCCTCGACACCGGCATTCAGCGCCAAAAGATTGGTCTGGAAGGCGATGTCGTCGATGACCGAGATGATCGTGTTGATCTGGCGTGAGGAGGTCTGGATCGCCTCCATCGCCGCGATCGTCTCGCGCATGATCTGGCCGGAGCCGGTCGTCTCCTTCTTGGCGTCGCGGGCGATGCGCTCGGCCTGCTCGGCCCGCTCGATCTGCCGACGGACGGACTGGGTGATGGCGCTGATTGCATTCGCCGTCTCGGTGATCGAGCCGGCCTGGCGCTCGGTGCGCCCGGCAAGCTCGTCGGCGCTGGTGCGCATCTCCTCCGAGCCGGCCCGCACCGCCATCGAGTTGCCGCCGATGGCCGTCATGGTTTCGCTCAGTGTCGCGAGCGCCTCGTTGAAATTGATGCGCAGGCTTTCGAGCTCGCTCGGGAAGTGCCGATCGATCTGATAGGCGAGATCCCCGCTCGCCAGATGGTGCAGGGCCTCATCGATCGCCTCCACCACCTGCTGCAGCGACTTCGCCTCGGCCTCGCGCTCGGCAAGGTTCTGCTGGCGGTCCTGCTCGGCCTGAAGGCGTGTCTCTTCGCTGGCGGCTTCCAGTTCGCGGCCTTCGATCAGCGACTGCCGGAAGCGGGCAAGCGCGTTGGCCATCGTGCCGATCTCATCTTTTCGGTTCAGGCTTCCGATCTCGGTGTTGAGCTTGCCATCGGCGACATCGCGGGTGACGCCGGCAAGCCGCGCAAGCGGCGAGAACAGAAAATTGGTGACCAGGCCAGTGGCTATCGCCATGACGACGAGCACGCCGATGCCGATCATCGTCAACAAAGTGGCGATCTCGAGTGAGCCGGCATTGAGTTCGCTGAGCAGCACGCTTTCGACCACGAGGAAGCGGTCGCCGCGATAATCGATGCCGCGGACATAGGCGCGAGCCGGACCGTCGGCCCTGTCGAAATCGGCCACCGTCATCGCCGAACTGGCAAGCGCGTCCTTGATGAAGCTGAAGGGTGCGGCATCGAGCGTCGCAAGCTTGCCGTTCGCATCGAGACCAATCGCCGAGCCATCGTCGGAGACGATCGCCGCCCGCGCGGTGCTGCCCTGAACAATGCCCTTTGCCAGGATGCTGGTGACGATGTCGTCACGCACCTTGAACAGGATGATGCCTTTGGCCGCACCGAGTTTGACGATCGGCACGGCATAGAAAATCGCCGACCCGCCGCTGGCCGCATCGACGCGGAGCCCGGAAAAGCCTGTTGGCGCGGCATCATCGGTCGCCTTGGCGGTATTGTCGATTGCCTTGGCGAAAGCGATGCCGGCGCCGGTCGCCTTCCAGGCGTCCGACCTCAGATTCTCGGCGAAGTCGTCCTCCTTCTTATAGGAATAGAGGACGGTACCATCGAGATCGGCGATCAGCAGATCGCTGAAAGCGGTATCCTCGAGGTCGCGGGCGACCTCGCCCTGCGTCTTCTCATGGTTCGAATAATAAAAGCCGCTCGGCCCTTCCGGCTTCATCAGCTTCTCGCGCTGATCGGCGGGGTTGGGATTGGCCGTGATGAAGACTTTCTTCAGCTCGGCGCGGGCATCGCCGGAGGTCTTCTCGATCGTCTTCCAGCCGCTCTTCAGGCTGGTGATCGACATCTGCAGCGCCTCGATGCGGGCGATGGAATTGGCCTGGTTCTCAAGCTGCGCCAGCTGATCCTGCAACATGTCGCCGCGGAAGATCAGCACGCTCTCCTTGGCCTTCAGCGCCTGCTCGTCGGAGATGCGGCTGCTGGCGAAATAGGCGAGCACGTCGATCACCGCGATGGACAGCACGGTCATCAGGATGAATGTGGCAATGACCTTGAAGGACAGGGATTGAAATCTCTGAGCCATGTACGACGAACCCCTTCTGAACGCGTCTGCCGGCGCGGGCAGGCAGCGTGCCTGATCGACCGATCTTCAAACAGAACACCGGGGCTTATCTCTTTGCGACACAAGACCCCCTTGGTGTTTGACACTAGAATTCAAGCATCTGTTTTAATTCGCGGTAAATGGAGCGGCGTAAATCCGGAAGGGTTTTTGTTTTGTTCACATATCGATGGCACTTATTTCGCAGTCGCTATAGGTTAAACCATGCAAAATACGATTCGCATCGTCGGCATCGATCCCGGACTTCGCCGCACCGGCTGGGGGATCATCGACACATTAGGCAATTCCCTGCGGTTTGTGGCCTCGGGAACCGTGACCTCCGACGGAGACATGGATCTCGCCTCCCGCCTGTGTCAACTGCATGACGGCCTGGCGGAGGTCGTGCACGCTTACAAGCCGGATGAGGCCGCGGTTGAACAGACCTTCGTCAACAAGGATGCGGTGGCGACGCTCAAGCTTGGCCAAGCCCGCGGCATCGCCATGCTGGTGCCGGCGCGCGCCGGGCTGCAAGTCTCCGAATATGCGCCGAACGCCGTCAAGAAGGCCGTCATCGGCGTCGGCCATGGCGAAAAACATCAGATTCACATGATGTTGAAGATCCTGATGCCGAAGGTCGAATTTAAGGGCGATGACGCCGCCGACGCCCTGGCCATTGCCATTTGCCATGCCCACAATCGTGGCAGTAATCGGATGCGGGAAGCGCTGGCCGGCTAATCCGTTCTTGACTTGTTCCCATAGTAAGGATAATCCTTACTTCGAAGGAGCAAGAAGATGCGCGTCACCTCCAAAGGCCAGGTCACCATTCCACGCGATCTCAGAGAGCTTGCGGGCATCGAGACCAATAGCGAAGTCATCTTCTCGATCGAGAACGGTAAGCTCGTTCTCTCCCCGAAGAACGGCAAGCAGGAGATCGAGGACCGGGGCCGGCTGGACCGTTTCCTTCAGACGATCCGTCGTCTCGAAGGCACCGGCGATCAGGCGATCAATGCCGAAGACCTGATGTCGATGACCCGTGATCGCTGATGGCAACGCTTGTCGATACAAACATACTCGTCGATCTGGCAGTGGCCGGTTCGGACTGGCACGGTTGGTCGCGTCGAAAAATGCTCGACGTCTTCAAAGATGGGCCGGTCATCATAAATCCGATCATCTATTCCGAATTTTCCCTTCGCTACGACGATATGGATGAAGTCGACCAACTGCTTCCGCAGGATGAATTCCGCCGCGAGAACCTTCCTTGGCCGGCTGCCTTCGCCGCAGCTCAAGCCTTCCGGCTTTACCGTCGCGTCGGCGGAGGACGCGAACCGATATTGCCCGACTTCCTCATCGGCGCCCATGCGGCGATAAGGGGCTACAAGATTTTGACCCGCGACCCGAGCGGATACCGATCTTATTTCCCCTCCGTTGAACTTATCACGCCCGAAACGGAACCTTGAGAGACCGCGCCCCATGATCGGCAAGCTGAAAGGCACCATAGACGAGATCGGCGAAGACTATGTACTCGTTGATGTGCACGGCGTCTGCTACGTCGCTTACTGCTCCGCCCGCACCCTGTCCAAGCTCGGCTCGGCCGGTGAGGCCTGCGTGCTGTTCATCGAGACCTATGTGCGCGAGGACCAGTTGAAGCTCTTCGGCTTCATGACCGCATTGGAGCGGGAATGGTTCAACCTGCTCCAAAGCGTTCAGGGGGTGGGCGCCAAGGTCGCGCTTGCCGTGCTCTCGACCTTGACGCCGGGCGAACTCGCCAATGCCATTGCCCTGCAGGACCGCGCTGCCGTTTCCCGCGCCCCGGGCGTCGGCCCGAAAGTGGCGATGCGCCTCGTCACCGAGCTCAAGAACCGAGCGCCGGCCTTTGCCGGGGAAGCGATCAATATCGCCCTTAAGCAGGAACTCGGGGAAGGTGTCGCGGCCGCACCCGTTGCCGACGCGGTGTCTGCGTTGACCAATCTCGGCTACAGCAGAGACCAGGCGGCGAATGCGGTTGCCGCGGCAATGAAGACGGCGGGCGATGGCGCCGACAGCGCCAAATTGATCAGACTGGGATTGAAGGAACTGGCACGGTGAAAACCGGAAAACCAATGAATGGGTGTCGGGGCACCCGACGTTTGGTGTATTGCTGTAACAGGTTTCAAAACGGAATGAGAGCATGAGCGAACCCGCCCGCCTGATATCGCCGGAAAAGCGGGGCGAAGATCTAGACATCACGTTGCGCCCGCAATCGCTGGACGAATTCACCGGCCAGGCGGAAGCGCGCGCCAATCTCAAGGTCTTCATCGAGGCGGCGAAGAATCGCGGCGAGGCGCTGGACCATGTGCTCTTCGTCGGCCCGCCCGGCCTCGGTAAGACGACGCTGGCGCAGATCATGGCGAAGGAACTCGGCGTCAACTTCCGCTCGACATCCGGTCCGGTGATCGCCAAGGCCGGCGATCTTGCCGCACTGCTGACCAATCTCGAGGAGCGCGACGTGCTCTTCATCGACGAGATCCATCGCCTCAATCCGGCCGTCGAGGAAATCCTCTACCCGGCCATGGAAGATTTCCAATTGGACCTCATCATCGGCGAGGGCCCTGCCGCCCGCTCGGTGAAGATCGATCTGTCGAAATTCACGCTGGTGGCGGCGACCACCCGCCTTGGCCTGTTGACGACGCCGCTGCGCGATCGCTTCGGCATCCCGGTGCGCCTGAGCTTCTATACTGTCGAGGAACTGGAACTGATCGTGCGCCGCGGCGCGCGGCTGATGAACCTGCCGATGACCGAGGAAGGTGCGCGCGAGGTCGCGAGACGCGCCCGCGGCACGCCACGCATCGCCGGCCGGCTGCTGCGGCGCGTGCGCGATTTCGCCGAGGTGGCAAAGGCGGAAGCCGTCACCCGCGAAATTGCCGACGAGGCGCTGACCCGCTTGCTTGTCGACAATGTCGGCTTCGATCAGCTCGACAAACGCTACCTCAACATGATCGCCGTCAATTTCGGCGGCGGCCCGGTCGGCATCGAAACCATCGCCGCCGGCCTTTCCGAGCCGCGCGACGCAATCGAGGATATCATCGAGCCATATATGATCCAGCAGGGTTTCATTCAGCGCACGCCGCGCGGCCGTGTTCTGACCGCAATCGCGTGGAAACATCTCGGAATGCAACCGCCCAAGGACATGGAGGCTGCGCAGTTCCGGCTGTTCCAGGAGGACAACTGAGTGATCACCCGCCGCGGATTTTTCAAGCTTGTCGGCGGCGGTATCGCAGGTGTCATGTCGCTTGGTGGTTACGCCTTCGCCTATGAACCGCTGGCAAGGCTCGGCATCGCCCGCTACCGGCTGACGCCGCCGGGATGGACACCAGGGCTGAAGCTCCGCGTCGTCGCGCTCGCCGATATCCATGCCTGCGAACCCTGGATGTCGGCAGGCCGCATTACCGCGATCTGCCAAAGGGCGAATGAACTCGAAGGCGATGTGACCGTCCTGCTCGGCGATTATGCCTCGGGCATGAACATGGTGACGCAATACGTACATTCGAGCCAGTGGTCGAAGGCGCTGGCCACTCTGCGGGCCCCTCTCGGCGTCCATGCAGTCATGGGCAATCATGACTGGTGGGAAGACAGGACTGTCCAGAGGAACGGCGGGATGGAAACTTTCGGGCACCGGGCGCTTGCCGACGTCGGCATCCCGGTCTACGGCAACCGCGCCGTACGACTCGAAAAGGATGGCCACGGTTTCTGGTTCGCTGGCCTCGAGGACCAGCTGGCGCTGCTGCCCGGCCGGAAATGGGGCCGCACGCGCATGCTCGGCCTCGACGACCTCGAGGGAACGATGGCGCAGGTGACTGACGATGCGCCCGTCATCCTGCTCGCCCACGAGCCCGATATCTTTCCGCGCGTACCCGAGCGCGTCTCGCTGACGCTCTCCGGCCACACCCATGGCGGGCAGATCCGGTTCCTCGGCCGTTCGCCGATCGTCCCCTCGCGTTACGGCAATCGCTACGCCTATGGCCATATCGTCGAAGCGGGGCGCAATATCATCGTGTCCGGCGGCCTCGGCTGCTCCATCGCGCCGGTCCGCTTCGGCGTGCCGCCGGAAATCGTCGTGATCGATCTCGGATAAGAATGACATGAGCAAGCGCACTCACATCCGCCTGACTGTGGGCGCTGAGTGTTTCAACCATCGCATCGCCAGCCTTGGTTTTCGCAATGGCCATGTGCTCGTCCATCGCGCCGTGCACGAGCCCTTCTGGACTTTCCCGGCGGCAGGGCGGAAATCGGCGAGACCTCGGAAGAAACACTAAAGCGGGAGATGATGGAGGAACTCGGCATTGACGTCACAGTCTCGCGCCTCCTCTGGACCGTCGAGAATTTTTTCCGCTATGAACACCGCGGCTGGCATGAGCTCGACTTCTATTATCTGATGGAAATTCCACCGGAATTTCCCTTTCGGCCGCACGAGATCATCCATCGCGTCGAAGACGGCGACAACCATCTCGAATTCAAATGGGTGGCGGCAACGCGCACTGCCCTGACCGCGCTCGACATCCCGCCCTATTTCATTGCCCAGGAAATCGAGAACCTGCCGGCAGCACCGCGTCATCTCGTCTGGCGTGATGGCAATCTCGATGACTGACGCAAACATTCCGCCAGCGCTTGAGAGGAAAGCCGCCGATGTCGACGACCTTCGATCCCGTCAGGGTCTTTCGCAAACTTGCCTATAACAACGCCCTTGCCAATCACCGTCTGTTGCGCGCTTGCGCGGCATTGAAACCTGGCGAATTCGAAGCGCAGCGGACGGGCTTCTTCCCCTCGATCAAGGAAACCATGAACCACATCATCACGGTCGACTGGTTCTATGTCGATGGCATGGAAGGCGGCACGCTCGGCTACCAGGCCTTCGAGGTCGAAGAACCCTTCGACGACGTCGAGTCACTGGCGCAAGCGCAGGCGAACGTCGATCAGCGTCTGATTGCGCTTTGCAAAGCCCTGACACCGGAAAGGCTGGTGTCGACCGTCAGGCTCCATCGCGGCGACCGCATCCAGGAGGAGCGCATGGACGACGTGCTCGCCCATCTCTCCCAGCACCAGACCCATCATCGCGGCCAGGTGCACGCGATGCTTTCAGGCACCAGCGTCGCTCCGCCGCGACTCGACGAATTCATCGTCGCCGACGATGCGCAGTTTCGAGGCAAGGAAGTCGCCGAACTCGGCTGGAGCGAGGAAATGCTGATACGTTAGAGCACGATGCCGTTCTAGTCTTGCAGCCGCTTCTTCAGTCCGTCGATGATCGTCTTGGTCAGAAGATCGTAATTTTCATCGAAGTGATGATCGCCGGGCAACTCGATAACCTCGGCGCCGCTGTCTTTCAGCGCCGGGCAGGCGACGTCGTCGTCATCGTCCTTGCCGTAGATGCATTGCACGAGTTTGGGGTCGACGTTCTTCAAATCGGCGACCGGATCGCCTCCCGCCCCTTCCGTCTTCTGGCCGAGCCAGCCGAGAACGGAAATGACGTAGTCGACTTGGTGCGAGAGCGACAGCAGCGACAATTGCGCCACCGCCGACTTCTCGGCCGGTTTCAGCAGCTGGTAGGTCGCGGGCACGACGTCGGCGCCGAAGGAATAGCCGACGAGCAGCACATGCTTCACCTTCCACTGTTTGCGGTAGAAATCGATGATCTTCGAAAGATCGCCGGCGGTCTCCTCCGGCTTGCGCTCCGACCAGAAATAATGAAGCGAGTCGATGCCGACGACGGGAATGCCTTCCTTCTGCAGGGTGCCGCCCACCTCCTTGTCGATGTCTCGCCATCCGCCGTCGCCGGAATAGATCACTGCCATCGTATCGAGGGTGGGGGTGGCCTCGAGGATCGCCAACGGCAGCCCGAGCGGATTGCCGAAGGCGCCGGAGGCGGTGACGAGGTCATCGAGCGTATCGGCAAACACCGTCTGCGCGTCGTCGGTGGACTCGCGGATCTCGATCGCGGAATGGACTTCCTTCAGCGCTTCGGCATGCGCCCTGCCATCCTTGTTGGCGTTGGGCGTAAAAACTGAAATAACGGGATCCGGCAGAGCGCCGTCACTCAGCCCGTAGACCATGCGTTCGCCGACGGCTTTTTTCGAAGCAGGCGTGCAAAGCTCCTTGGTCAGCGGGATGCCGGCCTTCGGATCGACGGCGAGCGTCTGACCGATCGTCGCATCCGGTGTCTGCGCCGCGATCGCCAGAGCCAAGGCCCCACCCTCGCCGATCCCGGCGACAATCGGCAGGTGATAGGCGTTGTTGCCTGTCGCACGCTGCACCTGCTGGCTCAGCGATTCGATGTCCGAGACCATGTAGACGCAGCCGTCGTTGAGGCTGACGTCGTAGCGGTCAAGCGCCTGGATATAGGAAGGAAAGTCGACACCGATGACAACGGCGCCTTCGGAAACCAGCCTGTCGGCCTCGGCCCTCTCATAATCACCCCAGCCGGCGGCATCCGAAATCAGCATCACCGTACCCTTCACCTCCCCTTCCGGAAGGAAGATGTGAGGCGACGGGATGAGCCCGCTTTCGAAGCTCTGCGTGGTTTCCTCGGCGGCGTCAGCCGATGCGGCCGCGAGCATGCAGGCGCATGCCGTGGCAAGAAGGATTGTCCTGATCATTTTCTCACTACCCCTTTCAACCCGCCCCCGATCAGTAACGTCGCGTCCATCAACGCGATCATCGGATTGCCCCCTCCGGAGACCGCAAGATAACGCGGTTGCCAGTGCGGGTGAAACTTGGATTTGAATGCCCGAAGGCCTTTAAAGTTGTAGAAGCGCTCGCCGTGTTCAAAGACGGTGCTGCCGATGCGGTCCCAGACGGGTGCCGCCTCGCGTTTCGACATGCCGGAGAGAGGCGCCATGCCGAGATTGAAGTGGGTGAAACCCTGACCGCGCAGATACTCCATGATCTGCACGAAGAGAAAGTCCATCGAGCCCTTCGGCGCGTCCGGAGAGAAACGCATGAGATCGATCGTGCCCTCCTCCCGGGATTCGGTGACGAGGATATTGGCAAAGGCAACGATCTTGCCGTCTTTCTTCAGAATGCCGACCGGTTGAGAGGCGACATAATCGGGATCGAAGGCGCCGAGCGAGAAGCCCTTTTCCTTGGCGTTGTGATGCTCGAGCCAGGCAGCGGAAACCGCGGCGAGATCATCGATGACCACGGGCACGTCCTGCGGGTCGACAACGGCGAATTCCAGCCCGTCGCGCTGCGCCCGGCTCGCAGTCTGCCGGAGATTCGCCCATTTGCCGCCCTTCATCTCGAAGGTCCTGAGATCGGCCACCGCCAGTTCGCCGAGCTTGAAGGCGCGCAGGCCGGCATCAGCGCAATGGGAAAGCAACGCCGGCGAGATCTGGTAAAAAACCGCGCGACAGCCTGCCGCCCGCGCAGCCTCGACGAAGCGCCAGACGAGTTCCGGTACGGCGCGATGATCTCCAACCGGATCGAAGAGGGCGATCCATGAGCGGCCCTGCCGGCCGTACATGATGAAGGCGTCGCCCTTCTCCGAAAACATGATGCTCTTGTCGCCCATCCGCACCAGATTGGCGTCAGCATTGCCCTGCTTCCTGACGATGTCGACAGCGCGCGCCAGCGCCTCCTCCGTCGCCGGTTCCGGCCGGAAGGTCGCCGGCCGGAGCAAGCTGAAAATGGCAATGGCCGACGAGATGATGGTGATGCCAAGCAGGGCGCGCAGTCCCCGCGGCGCCTCGGCGGTGAATTCAAACTGCCACCAGAGTTCGTTGCTGTATTCGACATCGCGATAGACGAAGAGCAAGATGACGACAGCGCCAACGACGATGACGGCGATCGCCATCAGCCAGGATGCCGTCATTGCCTGGTTGAGCAGCGACGCATGGCGGGTAAAGAGCCGGCGGCTGACGAAGAGCCCGAAGATGAGGAAGGCAAGAAAAGCGGCTTCAACCAGCGCAATTGCCTTCAACAGCGACAAGGTCAACGCCGCAACGGCCGAGAACACCGCCACCCACCAGGCGCCGTCCAGCCTTTGACTAAGGCCGCGCGCGGCAACCACAAGCGCCAGCCCGAGCAGGCTGGAGAGGAAGTGCGCGCCTTCGACCAACGGCAGCGGCAGATAGTTAGACAGAAATTCCAGATTCTGATCCGGCGTCGGTGTGACGCTCGAAAACACCAGCATGACGCCGAGCAGCAGGGCCAAGGTCGACAGCAGCTGCGGCATCAGCCGCCCGCCGATGCGCCGGACGCTGGAGGCGGCGGGGTGATCGACAAAACGGCGCAGTTCCGTCGCGGAGACCGCGAGCACGGCGATCAACAGCGGCAGCACATGATAGGTCAGCCGATAGAGCACCAGCGATCCCAGCACCGCATCGATATTCACCGCGCTGCCGAGCGAGGCGATAATTACGGTCTCGAACACGCCGAGTCCGGCCGGAACGTGGCTGAGCACGCCGAGACCGACGGCGATCGCATAGACGGCCAGGAAGGCCGGCCAACCGATGGCGGTCTGCGGCAAGAGCACGTAGAGCACCGAGGCCGAAGCGGCGATATCGAAGGCCGTCACCAGGAATTGGCGCGACCAGGTGCGCGAATCCGGCAGGCGGATCGCGACGGCGCCGAGATCGAGCACGCGGCCTTCGCGGCCGATGAACAGCACAGCTCCGAGAATGGCGAGGATCGAGCCGGCGATCAGCCGGAGAAGGAACGCGCTGACACCGATCAGCGGCCCGATCTCGCTTGCGATGATAATGAGGGCGATCGCCGCGACCCCCGCTAGCCCGAGACCGAAGGACAGGGTGACGAAGGCGATGATACGGCCGATATCCTCCGGCGAGAGACCGAGGCGCGTATAGGCGCGGTAGCGGATCGCACCGCCCGAAAGGGCGCCGAAACCGGCGGTATTGCCGACCGCGTACGCACTGAAGGCCGTCAGCGCCACATGCGGAAACGGCAGTTTTTTGCCGATATACTCGATGGCGTTGAGATCATAGAAGACCAGGGATAGGAAGCTGAGCGCAGTGAAGAACAGCGCCAGCAGGATCGCGCTCGGCCTGGTCGCCGCCAGCGCACCGACGACATCATCATAGCGAACCTCGTTGGTGAGCTGCATGATCGCATAACCGACGAGACAAAAGACAACGAGCGTCGCGGCTGCCGTCAGTGGCGTCCTGTACCGTCTAAAAAGCCCACGAATAGAATACGCGTCCGTCGCTTCCATCTCTTCCAAATCGCCGTGACCCGACATCTCGTACCTGCGCAATTTCCAAATTCGGCGGGAATCATTTTTCAAAGACATAACATGACAGGCCTATAAGCTCTGTGAAGCCGTGCCACCGTTACCCCAGCCCCGCCGCCTGCGCCTCAATCACCCTCAATTGGGGCGAATTTGCGCAGGCGAACTGTGTTCGCACATTGCATTTTCGTAAGCTTGTGAAGAGTTTGCGATCATGACGAAGATTTGAGACGCGAGAGAAGATTAGACATGCAGGATGACCTGGCCTTCGTGATCCTCATCCTCGGCAGATTGCTGCTCGGCGGTCTTTTCGTTGCCGGCGGCATCCATCATTTTTTCGTCATCGTGCCGATAACCGATGCCATCGAAGCCCGCGGCGTTCCTTTTGCGAAATGGGTGCTGCTGTCCGGCAGCGTCTTTCAAAATGCTGCCGGCCTCCTGCTGATGCTGGGTCTGTTTGTCACCGCGGCAGCGTTCGCTCTCATCATCTTCACGCTTGCGGCGTCGGTGATGCTGCTAAATTTCTGGGACATGGAAGGCACAGCCCGCGACAGCGCCGTCAACAGCTGGAAAAGCAACATGGCCATCATCGGCGGCCTGCTCACCGCAGCTGCCGGGGCGTTGTGAGGCAGTTCAGGTGGCCGGCTCACCGCCGGCCCGTGCATGCGCAGCGTAGCGCGCCGCGGCAGCATCCACCTCCGCCGCGCGATCGCCGGCCACCTGCACCGTCGGCACAGCGAATTCGATGCCGTTTTCCTTGAAGGCATTGCGGATCATCGCCAGTGCATTGCGGCGGATAACGAACTGTTCACCAGGCTTCGTCATCATCGACAGGCGCAGCTCGATCGCGAATTCGCCGAATTGCTCGACACCCTTCATCTTCAGCGTTTCGATGATGTGCGGGCCGAATTCCGGATTATCGAGCAACGTTTGACCGATCTGCTTGATCACTTTTTTCGCTTTGACCAGATCGGTGTCGTATGTGACGTTGAGACTGATCTTGTCGATCGTCCAGTCGCGGTTGAGGTTCTTGACCGCGCCAAGTTCCCCGAACGGCACGGTCGTCAGCGGCCCGCGGTGATGCCGGAGCTTCACCGAGCGCAGGCTGAAGGCCTCGACGACGCCCTTGTGGCTGCCGCTTTCGATATATTCGCCGACACGGAAGGCATCGTCCCAGAGATAGAACATGCCGCTGATGACATCCTTGACGATCGTCTGAGCGCCGAAACCCACAGCAACGCCGACGACGCCGGCGCCGGCAATCAATGGCCCGATCTCGATGCCGAGGCCCGAGAGCACCATGAGAACCGCAATAACGGCGATAACCACGGCAAGGATATTGCGGAAGATCGGCAGCAGCGTCTGAAACCGCGCATGTCTGGCCTTCTCCTCGTCCGTCGCGCCGCCGTCCAGGGGCATGCCGAGCAGCTTGCCGTCGATATAGGCTTTGACGAGGTGCCAGAGCAAATCGGCAGCAAGCAGGATGACGATTCCGCCGATGACGCCGCGCGCGATCTTATCGACCATTTTGTCGCCCGCCGCCATCGTGTCGGCGCCGACGCCGAGCAGTTGGCCGAGCCAGATGGCTGCGAATGCGATGATCAGCGCCCTGACGCCGCGGTCGAGCAATACGGTGGCAATGCGGCGCGTGGCAAGGAAGCTTGCCTCGGTCTGCTGCAGCGATTTCACCGCAAGCGTCGAGACGGCGAGCACCCGCGGCAGCATCAGCACATAGATGCCGAGCCAGAGCAGCCAGTTGAACCCGGTGACCCACAACCCCCAGAGCAACAGGAAATAAACGGTGAGCGCCCAGGAAATCCCGTGACCGCGCTTCTCGTCCTTCTGAGGCCGCGACCAGACAGCTTCGATCGCGATCAGCAGCAGCCCGATGCCAAGGATATAGCCGACGAAGAGCCGGGCGCTCGGGGAAAAACCGAGCGGTTCCATCGACTGGATGGCCGCCCAGCCAAGCATGAAATAGATGACGAAGATCGCAGAGTGGCGATACCAGAAGAGCGCGACGGCACGTGGCGGCATGGTCGGCGCGGTCACGCCTTGCCGCTCTTCCTCGGCCCGCGTCATCCCGATGAGATCGACCAAGAGGCCGCCCAGGCAAATCGTGAAACGCTGGACTATGAGCGCGATGGCGCAGAGGATCGCCACGCTCTGGCTGAGCGGAGGCCAGCTGAGACTGAAAAGCGCGAGCATTGTTGCCGCGGCGAAAATGAGAGCCGGTACGACGCGCGGCGTCAGATGCATGCCCGCCATCTGAGCCAGACGCCGGCGGCGACGGCGGAAGGCATAGCGGGCCATGCTTTCGACGATGGCCCCGAGCAGGAAGATCGCCAGGAATTGCGCGATCATTCGACTCCGGCCGGTAGCGGCGAACTCACCGAAAAACAGCAAGGACGCATTGCCGATCTGCGAGGGCAAAGTCATCGCCGCGTCGGACACCATCGAGACATGCCGGCGCGAATGCTGCAGCAGGCCAGAGAGAACCGACATCTGATTCTGGCTTGCCGAATCGGCGACAGGGGAGGTCGCCATCTGTGTCGCCATCCACTGCTTGACCTCCGGCGCCTGCATGAGCTGCATCATCTCACGCACTTGCGCCGGCGGGGTATCTGCAGCCGGCGCTGGCGCAGGCGTTTGGGAAAAGCCGGGCGACGCCGCCGGGAAAAGCGCAACGAATGCCAAGATGCCGAATATGGCGGCCTTTAAGCCCGCCGCCGTGCCACGCCCCATGACCGCCCTCCAACGGAGTGTCGGCCGCTTGGAAGGAAGCAACCCCGACATTTCCTTTTCCGCAATGGATACTCGGGACCGTAGCCGCCAGCAAGCGGTAGGAAAACCATACCAACGGCTAGAGGAATTCCGTTAAAAGTGAGAAGCGGTTTTCTGTCCGGAATTGCTTGAAAAGGTTAGAGCGGGTTCTGCCTTTCCGTGAAAAACTTGACCGCTCCATAGCCGGAAGAATTCCCCGCCTGAGGGCGAGGAAAGCTCTGGCCTCAAGATTTCGGCGTCGGCTTTTCCACATGGCCGCCGAAACCGGCGCGCATTGCCGACAGCACCTTGTTGGCGAACTCGTCATTGTCGCGCGAGGAGAATCGGCCGTAGAGCGCAGCGCTCAGCACCGGGGTCGGCACGCTTTCATCGATTGCCGCCATGATCGTCCAGCGGCCTTCGCCGCTGTCCGAGACACGGCCCGCATATTTGGAAAGTCCGGGATCGGCATGCAGCGCATCGGCCGTCAGATCGAGCAGCCAGGAGGTGATGACGCTGCCGCGACGCCAGACTTCGGCGACATCCTGCAGATTGAAATCGTATTGGAAATGTTCGGGATGGGCGAGCGGCGCGGTCTCCGCATCGGCATCGTGCGAGGCAGCGCCAATATTGGCGTGTTTCAGAATGTTGAGGCCTTCGGCATAGGCAGCCATCAGGCCGTATTCGATGCCATTATGGACCATCTTGACGAAATGACCGGCGCCGTGCGGGCCGCAATGCAGATAACCCTGCTCCGCGGTGCTGGCCGCCGCCGCTTCGGCGGTGCGGTTCGGCGATGCTTCCGTCTTGCCGACGCCGGGGGCGAGCGTCGCAAAGATCGGAGACAGATGCTGAACGGTGCCCTTCTCGCCACCGATCATCAGGCAATAGCCGCGCTCCAGGCCGAAGACGCCGCCGCTGGTGCCGACATCGACATAATGGATGCCCTTGGTGATGAGTTCGGCACCACGGCGGATGTCGTCATGGTAATAGGAATTGCCGCCGTCGATGACGATATCGCCGTTCTGAAGCAACGGCACCAGGCTCGAAAGTACCTTGTCGACGATCGCCGCCGGCAGCATCAGCCAGATCGCCCGGGGGTGGCTAAGCTTCGAGACGAATTCCTCGAGCGACGCGCTCCCGGTCGCGCCGAGGCCTGCAAGCTCGGCAACGCTTTCGGGCCTCGCGTCATAGACGACGCATTCGTGACCGCCCCGCATCAAGCGCTGGACCATGTAATTGCCCATGCGGCCCAAACCAACCATCCCAAGCTGCATATGAATCTCCTGGAAACCGAAATGAAGTATCGACTCCGGAAACTAGCACCCGCAGTGCGACAGGCAAGCGAAGTCTCGACCAGGTCAGCGCGTGCGACGATCGCGCCGCGGCTAGATAACGCCGGGCCGAACAGCCCGACGCCGGCTCATTGCTCACTCATCGGGCGCGCTGGCCGGTTCACCCTTCATCTCGCTGAGGAACATGCCCTCGCGCAGGTTGATGCCGTACTCGACGAAGGCCTTCATGCAGCAAAGCATCTGCGTCCAGCCTTCACAATTGAGATAGGTGCCGCGCCGGCCGGCCTCATCCTCGCGCCAGCCGTTCTCGGCAATCGTCACCAGCGTGCCGCCATCCTCCAGCGGTTTGAAATTCATCTCGACCAGCGTCTTGTAACTCGTCTTGTCCTCGCCGGTGCCGCCGTCCCAGCGAAGCACGATGCGGCTTTCCGGCACGAGCTCGACGACCTCGACCGGCGCATCCTTCCACCAGATCACCGTCGTGCCTTGGACGAGCGGGGCGCTCGCCCCGCCGATCGTGGTGAAATAGCTGCTGAGCTTCTTCGGATTGACGACGGCGTCGAACACCTCTGCGACGGGACGGCCGATGCGGCCGGAAATGCGGATTCCGAGAGACATGGCATTGCTCCTCTTCTCCATTGTGCCCAAACCCATTATGTTATAAAAACATAACATGTCAAGCGAATCAACCGACGACCCAGTTTTTAAGGCGCTGGCGCATCACCGCCGCCGCGAGATTCTCGATCTGCTCAAGGATGGCGCCCGCACCACAGGGACGCTTTGCGACTTGTTTCCCGACATGGACCGCTGCACGGTGATGCAGCATCTGAAAGTGCTGGAGGAAGCCGATCTGGTCATCGCCAGGAAGGAGGGGCGCGAACGTTGGAACCACCTGAACAGCCTGCCGATCAAGCAGATCTACGATCGCTGGATCAGCGCCTATGCCGGCCACGCCCTGTCGATCCTCGATCGGCTGAGAAGCGATCTCGAAGACCAGCCGGAACAATGAGGGGCGCCCCCCTTGCCGGCCGGCCGAAATGCTATGCTGACCACAAGACAGGAGACGGGACAGATGACGATATCCGGAACCGGCCTACGTCGCATGCGGCGGCTGCGCAGCATGAAGCAGCAACACCTCGCCGAACTCCTCGGCGTCAACCAGGCGACCGTTTCGCGCTGGGAGCGAGATCAACTTGCCCTGTCGCCGGAGCAGGCCGTCAAGCTGGAACGGATTTTCGCCGCGCCGCACCATGCCGCGGCCGCCGATGCAGCCTTGAAACGGCTGGTCGAGGATTCCCTCCGGCCTGTGCATCTGATCTGCGACAGCACCCATCGGCTGCTGTCCGCCTCCCGTCCGCGGCAGGCGGAATGGCGCGCACCGATCGGCGCTTTTCTCGGCCGCTCCCTTTTCCCCTACGCTTCCGCCGAGATCGCCGCCGCCGAACGATCGCTGGAGGCATGCGGCTGGCATGCGGGCAGGCTCATGTCGTTGACATTCGATACCGGCGCCAACGCCAATGCGTGCCTGCCGATTACCGCCAGCCGCGTCACCTGTGAACGGATCATGCTTTCCGACGGCAGCGCGGGTCGCCTCGTCACGACCGTCACCGAGCCTGCAGCTTTCCTGCACCCCATGCATAATTTATGCGTTGTCCGAAAATCCCCGTCTCAATAGCCTCCGCCGCGGAAACGGTCTGGAGAAAATGCAATGACAATCTTGGTGACGGGAAGCGCCGGCCATCTCGGCGAGGCGCTGATGCGCGTCCTGAAGGCGCAGGGCCGATCGGTGCGCGGCGTCGACATCAAGCCTTCGGATTTCACCGACGCGGTCGGCTCCATCGGCGACCGCGCCTTTGTCCGGCAGGCGATGTCCGGCATCAGCGGCGTCATCCATGCCGCCACGCTGCACAAGCCGCATGTGGCAACCCACGGCAATCACGACTTCCTCGAAACCAATATCGGCGGCACGCTGAACCTGCTTGAAGAAGCGACCGCCGCGGGCGTCGCAAGCTTCGTCTTTACCAGCACCACCAGCACCTTCGGCGCAGCATTGACGCCGGCGGCAGGCGAACCGGCAGCTTGGGTCACCGAGGACGTGTGGCCGGTCGCAAAGAATATCTACGGCGTGACGAAACTCTCTGCCGAAGCTCTGTGCGAGCTCTTCGCCCGCAAGTTCAAACTGCCGGTTATCGCTCTCAAGACTTCGCGTTTCTTTCCCGAAAGTGACGACGATCCTGATATCCGCAATGTCTATTCAGCGGAAAATGCCCAAGCCAACGAATTGCTCCATCGCCGCGTCGATATCGAGGATGTGGTCGGCGCCCACCTGCTGGCGCTCGAAAAGGCGCGTTCGATCGGCTTCGGCCGCTACATCGTCTCGGCCACCACGCCCTTTTCATCGGCCGATTGCGCCGACATCAGGCGCGATGCGCCCGCGGTCATCGAGCGGCTCTTTCCAGGAGCTCGCGCCCTCTATGTCGAACGTGGCTGGAAGATGTTTCCGGCGCTCGATCGCGTCTACGTCAACGAGCGCGCACGGCGCGAACTCGGCTGGCAGCCGCGCTATGATTTCCGCTTGGTTCTCGATTGCCTGCGGCAGAAACGCGAATGGCGCAGCCCATTGTCGCTCGAGGTCGGCTCCAAAGGCTATCACGACGAAATTTTCGCCGAAGGCCCCTATCCGGTCGATTAGCACGCTGAATCGCCTGGGCGAGAAAAACGTCATCCAGATATCTATTTCCATGAAGAAGGCCAGACAATACGCATTGCGGCTGTTCGCCGCAATTCTTGCGGCCTCCGCCGCCAAATGACGCCGCGGATCCGGATCATCTGAAGCTGGTCCACGAATATCTCGTGCCGCTGCCGGTCTTCAAGGACGCCAAGGACAAGACGGTGATCGCCGCCCAAAGCGAAATCGTCGCGCTTTCCGACAAGACCTTCCTGATGCTCGCCCGCGACAGCGGCAACGGCCAGGGCATGAAGGGCGATACCTCGCTCTATCGCAAGGTCAACATCGTCGATCTCTCCGCCGCGACCGATATCGCCGGCAGCGATTTCGACGCCGACAAGCCGATCGCACCGAAAGGCGTCGTCGATCCCGCGCTGACGCCGGCGACGCTGACGCCCTTCATCGATCTCAACGACAAGGCCGAGCTTGCCCGCTTCGGCCTGCACAACGGTGCGCCGAACGCAAGAACGACCTCTCTGAAAAATGGGAGGCCCTGGGGCTTGCAAGCGTTCTCGATCCGAACCTGCCGGATGACTATTTCCTGTTCGTCGCCAATGACAACGACTTCCTGACGCAGGATGGTTTCCAGGTGGGCGCAGCATACAAGGCGGAAGCCGGCGCCGACGTCGACACCATGTTCCAGGTCTTCCAGGTCACCCTTCCCGGCTTGAAGAAGTAGCCGCGATTGCTGAAAAAAGGCGGACGCGCAAGCCGCGTTCGCCCGTCGATCCGGATGCCTTCGCCGGCGATGGAGAGAAGTGCGATCCACGACGACCGATGGATGTTTACGATCCTGGGCGCCTACAAACGTAGGTGGGCACCGTTTGTCCAGGCCCACGGGCCTGGCCAGGGACAGCTCCCTTTGGATCGAGTATGGCCCCAGGGATTGTGGTTCCTGTCGAGAGGCGCAGACCGCATCGCGATATATAAGGTCGTTTGCGCCGACGCGCCAGTGGCGACCGCAGGCCGCGCCGAATTAATTGAGATCAGTTGAGGTCGGGGGCGGAGCGGCCGTTCAGCTTGTCGGTGATGCCGCGGATGCGGCTCGACACGTCGCTCAGCGCCGCCGCCAGCGTTTCCTCGGTACGGGCGGTCGCAGCAAGCACCGTATCGCGGTTGCCCCGCAGCGACTCGAGCTCGGATTCCAGCCCGGCGATGCGGCGCGTCAACTCGGCAATCTCGTCCATGATCATGATGCCGGCCATGACGGTAATCCTGAGATCGCCGATCTCGCCGAACTGACCCTTGAGATGGCCGACATAGCGGTCGAAACGGGTGGCGAGATCGGTCAGATGATCCTCCTGCCCCTCCTCGCAGGCCATGCGATAGGCCTTGCCGTCGATCGTCACCGTCACCTGCGCCATGCCAAAACTCTCTCTCTCAGCGATCCAGAACCGCGCGGATCGTTTCCATGGCCGTCACCAGCCGCCGCGACACCTCGCGATTGACCTCTTCCAGCCGGTTGGCACGGAATTCGGCCTGGTCGAGCTCCTGCGCCAGCCGGGAGCGGTCAGCGTGCACGCGCCGCACCTCGCCCTCGATCTCCCCCTGTTCGCGCTGCCGCTCGATGCGCATGTCGACGGCGTTTTCGAGGCTCGAAATCGCCTGTCTCAGCTCGTTGAGCGCTGCTTCCATGGTTTTGCCTGTGGGCGTCATGCCTTCCGATTCCCGCGCAGGATCTGCGAATCGGCACTCCGCGCCGATCCTGTGAGTTCAAAAGGATATGCAGCTCCCCGACGGCCCGTCAATAAATCCCCGCACCCGTCCGCCGGCCTATCTTGTGGATGAGCGTTTTATCGGTGCCTGCCGCACAAAATTTGTCATTTGTATATTCGCGCGAACAAATGTCAAAAATCGCCCCAACTCCGCCGGATTCGGCCCGCCATTTATTGACTCGCCCGTCCTAACTGCTATGTCTCTGCCGCTTTCATTCGATGGTCTTGGAGGCTCGAGGCCATCCCCCGACACCCGGAGCTTGCGGAAAAGCCATGACCTCTCCCGAACAAAACGACCGGATGGCGAATGCGATCCGTTTCCTCGCCATGGACGCCGTTGAAAAGGCGAATTCCGGCCACCCCGGCATGCCGATGGGCATGGCCGACGTGGCAACGGTTCTGTTCACCAAATATCTGCGCTTCGACCCGAAGAAGCCGCACTGGCCGAACCGCGACCGCTTCGTGCTGTCGGCCGGCCACGGCTCGATGCTGCTCTACTCGCTGCTCTATTTGACCGGTTATCCCGATATGACGGTCGAGGACCTGAAGCAGTTCCGCCAGATCGGCTCGAAGACCGCCGGCCATCCGGAATACGGCCATGCGACCGGCATCGAAACCACCACGGGGCCGCTCGGCCAGGGTATCGCCAACGCCGTCGGCATGGCGATCGCCGAGCGCAAGCTGCGCGAGGAGTTCGGTGCGGACCTGCAGGACCATTACACCTACGTCATCAATGGCGACGGCTGCTTGATGGAAGGTATCAGCCATGAGGCGATCGCTCTTGCCGGCCACCTGAAGCTCAACAAGCTGATCCTCTTCTGGGACAATAATTCGATCACCATCGACGGTGCCGTTTCGCTGTCGGATTCGACCGACCAGATCGCCCGCTTCAAGGCTGTCCACTGGAACACCATCGAGATCGACGGCCACGATCAGGCCGCCATCGCCGATGCGATCGAAGCCGCTCACAAGTCGGACCGCCCGACTTTCATCGCCTGCAAGACGGTCATCGGCTTCGGCGCGCCGAACAAGGCCGGCAGCCACAAGGTTCATGGCAGCCCGCTCGGCGCCGATGAAATCGCCGCCACCCGCAAGGCTTTGAACTGGGATTATGAGCCCTTCGTCGTCCCTTCCGACGTTCTCGAGGCTTGGCGTGCTGCCGGCACCCGCTCCGACAATATCGTCAAGGCATGGGAAGAAACTCTTTCCAAATCGCCGGCCAGAGCGGAATTCACCCGCCGTATGGCAGGCGAGCTGCCGGAAGGCTTCGACGCGGCGATCACCGACTACAAGAAGAAACTCGCCGAGACCAAGCCGACCGTCGCCACCCGCAAGGCATCCGAAGATGCGCTCGAAATCATCAACGGCTTCCTCCCGGAGACGCTCGGCGGCTCCGCCGACCTGACGCCGTCGAACAACACCAAGACCAGCCAGATGGTCTCCATCACCCCGACGGATTTCAAGGGCCGTTACATGCACTGGGGCATCCGCGAGCACGGCATGGCATCTGCCATGAACGGCATCTCGCTGCACGGCGGCCTCATTCCCTACGGCGGCGGCTTCATGATTTTCTCGGATTATTGCCGCCCGCCGATCCGCCTCTCGGCGCTGATGGGCATTCGTGTCATCCACGTCCTGACGCATGACTCGATCGGCGTTGGCGAAGACGGCCCGACCCACCAGCCGGTCGAGCAGATCGCCGGTCTGCGTGCCGTTCCGAACCTGCAGGTCTTCCGTCCGGCCGACGCCGTCGAGACGGCGGAATGCTGGCAGATCGCCATCAAGAGCAAGAACCGTCCGTCCGCGCTGGCTCTCACCCGCCAGAACCTTACGACCGTCCGTACCGAGTATAATGAGAAGAACCTCTGCGAACTCGGCGCCTATACGCTCGCCGGCAAAGCCGATGCCAAGGTGACGATCTTCGCTTCCGGCTCGGAGGTCGAAATCGCCGTCGCCGCCCGCGCGACCCTCGAAGCCAAGGGTGTTTCGGTGCGCGTCGTGTCGGTGCCCTGCACAGAACTGTTCTTCGAGCAGCCGGACGCCTATCGCAAGGATGTTCTCGGCAACTCGCCGGTCAAGATCGCCGTCGAAGCCGCCGTGCGCGAAGGCTGGGACGCGTTCATCGGACCGGAAGGCAGCTTCATCGGCATGAAGGGCTTCGGCGCCTCCGGTCCGGTCAAGGACGTCTACAAGCATTTCGGCATCACTGCCGACGCTGTCGTTGCGGCTGCGGAAGCAAAGCTTTAAAGAGAGCGCCTTGAGGCGCTCTCCATCTCCTCAATTCCAGGCCCTCTCCATCGGGCCCTATTCTATCGGGAGTGAATGAACATGACAGTCAAGGTTGCCATCAATGGTTTCGGCCGCATCGGCCGTAACGTCCTCCGCGCGATCGTCGAATCCGGCCGCACCGACATTGAAGTCGTCGCCATCAATGACCTCGGCCCGGTCGAGACCAACGCCCACCTGCTGCGCTACGACTCGATCCACGGGAAGTTCCCGGCAAACGTCAAGGTCGAAGGTGACACCATCACCGTCGGCAACGGCAAGCCGATCAAGGTCACGGCGATCAAGGATCCGGCAACGCTGCCGCACCGCGAACTCGGCGTCGACATTGCCATGGAATGCACCGGCATCTTCACCGCCCGCGACAAGGCCGCCGCCCATCTGACGGCCGGCGCCAAGCGCGTCATCGTCTCGGCTCCTGCCGACGGCGCCGACCTGACCGTCGTCTACGGCGTCAACCATGACCAGCTCACCAAGGAGCACATGGTCATCTCCAACGCCTCCTGCACCACCAACTGCCTGGTTCCTGTCGTCAAGGTTCTCGACGACGCCGTCGGCATCGACCACGGCTTCATGACGACCATCCACTCCTATACCGGCGACCAGCCGACGCTCGACACGATGCACAAGGACCTGTATCGCGCCCGCGCCGCTGCCCTCTCCATGATCCCGACCTCGACGGGCGCCGCCAAGGCCGTCGGCCTCGTGCTGCCGCACCTCAAGGGCAAGCTCGACGGCACCTCGATCCGCGTTCCGACCCCGAACGTTTCGGTCGTCGACTTCAAGTTCGTTGCGAAGAAGGCGACCACCGTGGGCGAAATCAACGAAGCCATCAAGGCCGCCTCCAATGGCGCCCTGAAGGGCATCCTCGGCTACACCGACGAGCCGCTTGTTTCCCGCGACTTCAACCACGACAGCCATTCCTCGATCTTTGCGACCGATCAGACCAAGGTCATGGAAGGCAACTTCGTGCGCGTCCTCTCCTGGTACGACAACGAGTGGGGCTTCTCCAGCCGCATGTCCGACACGGCCGTCGCTTTCGCCGAGCTCATCTGAGAGCCTGACGATCAAACATTCGCAAGCGGCCCGGGAAACCGGGCCGTTTTGTTATAGTCACTGCGCCGGATCGATTGTAATATCTGACATGGCGCACCAAGCCCTGAACGGCATCGCCGCCGGGGAGATAGAGAGAGATCGATGGACTACTTTACCGTTGAGATCGCCGGCCGCGCCATTGCCAGCTTTCGCTCGAAAAACCATGAGGAGGCGACGCATTTCTTCGAGGCGGAAGATTTTCGAGACGATCTGACCATCCTGGAGTACGAGGGCAAGCCGCTGTGGGACCGCAAAGGGGCGCTGAGCCTGCGGAAGGCGACCGCAGAGGAAGCCAGCGAAGTCGAGCACGCCTACGAATTCGATGACGATCCGCAACGGACCATCGACGACGAATTCGTCGTCTTCCTGGTTCCGGTCGAGGATCTGACCGATGAGGGCGATGACACCGAAGACTGACCCGCGATCTGCTTCGTTTCCGCTTTGAAAGCCGCTTCGAAGCGACGGGGCCGCAGGGGTGGAATCGCGGTTGGCAATCCGCTGACCAAACGTGATAGATTGAAAAATGCAGAGCGCTGCAGAATGGCTGAAATGATCCAAGCGGAGGCGATCAATGGCAGAGGCGCAAAAACGCTTGTCCCGCACCACCCTCAAGCGGCGGCAGCGGTTTCATCCCAAGCGGGACGTTCGGCCTGCCGTGTTGGCAAAGGCTGATCGGCTGGTGATCCGTGTGGCGGCGGCCATCGGCCTCTCGTTTCTCGCCGTCATCATACTTCAGGCAGCGTTGGGATAGCGCCGATCCGCGGCGGCAATCCTTCTTCCCGTCATCGGACGAGACGAACAGTCCGCGTCAACGAAGGTGCGTGCCCTATCCTGTCGCGGTTGCAGATGCCGGCAGGAAAAATCGATCTTCCTGCCTTTCGCCCTGCTCTTGCCTGATTTTCCTATACATTCTTTATAGAGAATTTCTCCGGTAGCATTTCCGTGTCGGTCGCCGTCCGGCGGCCGTTCAGCAGCATGATGCAGCACGAGACGAGGTTAAGCCGCAAGGCCTACCCTTCTCTGCCGTTTTGCCGTTTACTGATGGATCGACGCGCGTGCCGGAGGGTGGAAGTAGACGGATCGGCCAGGGGTGGCCGTATCCGTGAAGCAGTCGACGGAAAGGGGCGGGCATGGAAGCTTTCTACATCGTGGTGCTGGTTGCGACCGCGCTCGTGCTTCTGGCCGCTTTTTCGAGCCTGCTCGCCTTCCGCTTCGGCGCGCCGCTGCTGCTGCTGTTCCTGTTGATCGGGCTTGCCGCCGGCGTCGATGGCCTCGGCATCGAGTTCAGCAACAACTACCTCGCCTATATTCTCGGCTCCATCGCGCTGGCCGTCATCCTGTTCGATTCCGGCTTCGGCACGCCAATGCAGGCCTTTCGGCTCGCGGCGGTGCCTTCTCTCACGCTCGCCTCGGTCGGCGTGCTGATCACCGCCTCGCTCTTTGCCGTCGCCGCCATGTGGCTGTTGAACTTCACCTGGCTGGAAGGCCTGCTGCTCGGCTCGATTGTCGCATCGACGGATGCCGCCGCCGTCTTCTTCCTGTTGCGCATCGGCGGCATCAATATCCGTGACAAGGTGCGCTCGACGCTCGAAGTCGAATCCGGCACCAACGATCCGATGGCGATCTTTCTCACCATCGCCCTCGTCGAAGTGCTGGCGAGCGGCGAGCGTTACGCCGGCATCAACATCGGCATGCTCGCCATGTTCGTGCAGCAGATGGGGCTCGGCGTCATCCTCGGCCTGCTCGGCGGCATGATGATCGTCCTGATCGTCAGCAGGCTCGACACCGATCGCGGCCTAACGCCAATCTTCGTGCTGGCGCTCGCCCTTCTTGTCTTCTCCTTTGCCGGCGCGGTCGGCGGCAGCGGCTTTCTCGCCGTCTACGTCGCCGGCATCTATGCCGGAAACCGCAAGATGCAGGCGATCGGCACCATCAAGCGTTTCCAGGACGGCATGACCTGGCTCGCGCAGATCATCATGTTCCTGGTGCTCGGCCTGCTCGCCACCCCTTCGCAGTTTCCTGTCATCATCGTGCCGGCCATCCTGCTTGCCCTCTTCCTGATCTTCGTCGCCCGGCCGCTCGCCGTCTGGCTGTCGCTGCTTCCCTTCGACTACACGCAGCAAGAAATCGGTTTCGTCGCCTGGGTCGGTCTGCGCGGCGCCGTTTCCATCCTGCTCGCCATCATGCCGATCCTCGGGCGGCTGGAAAATGGCCAGATCTTTTTCAACACGGCCTTCATCATCGTGCTGGTCTCCCTGCTGGTGCAGGGCTGGACGATCAAACCCGTCGCCAAGAAGCTCGGCCTGATCATTCCGCCACGCATCGGCGCCGTCGATAAGGTCGAGGTCGACCTGCCGGGTGCCGCCAACCACGAACTGCTTTCCTATCGCGTGATCAAGGATAGTCCGGTGCTGCGCGGCGAACGCATTCCGCGCTGGGCAACCCCCTCGCTCGTCATCCGCGACGGCAAATCGATGCGCTACCAATATGCCGGGCGGCTGCGCGAGAATGATCTCGTCTATCTCTTCATCGTGCCAAGCTATTCGCGCCTGCTGGACCGGCTCTTCGCCAGCCGTGCGCCCGTGGACGAAGACGATGCCGAATTCTTCGGTGCCTTCGCGCTTTCGCCTGCTCGCCCCGCCGCCGATCTCGACGCCGCCTACGGTCCCGGCCTGCTCAACGAATCCGAAAAAGGCCTGACGATCGCCGAATTGATGCGGCAGCGCCTCGGTGGAAAGGCCGATTATGCCGACCGCGTCCGCCTCGGCTCGATCATTCTCATCGTCCGCGATCTCGACGAGCACGACCACGTCACCTCGGTCGGCATGTCGCTTGAAGCGGTCGAACCGGCAATCACGCTGCCGATCTTCATCAATCTCAAGGACATCATTCAGCGCATTCGCGACCGCATCAAGGGACGCCGAAGCCGCGAAGCGGCAACCTCCGACGGTGCGGCGAAAGCTTCGGCCGGAGGCGACGAAGCCAGACGCGAAAACGGCCGTTGAACGCCTTGCGTCTGAAATGATCCTTGCTATGGTCGGCGCAACTTCCGCCAACCAAGACTGGATCCTCCCCATGCCCGCATTCAAGACCCTCGACGATCTTTCCGACATCAGCGGCAAGCGCGTGCTCGTCCGCGTCGACCTCAACGTTCCGGTCAAGGATGGCAAGGTCACCGATACGACGCGCATCGAGCGTGTGGCGCCGACGATCCTCGAATTGTCCGACAAGGGCGCCAAGGTGATCCTGCTCGCCCATTTCGGCCGGCCGAAGGATGGCCCTTCGCCGGATCTGTCGCTGTCGCTGATCGCCCCTTCCGTCGAGGAAGTGCTCGATCACGCCGTGGCGACGGCCTCCGACTGCATCGGCGAGGCCGCCGCCTCCGCCGTCGCCGCGATGAATGGCGGTGATATCCTGCTTCTGGAAAACACCCGCTTCCACAAGGGCGAAGAAAAAAACGACCCCGACTTCACCAAGGCGCTTGCCGCCAACGGCGATATTTATGTCAACGACGCCTTTTCCGCCGCCCACCGCGCCCATGCCTCGACCGAGGGTCTTGCCCATCACCTGCCCGCCTATGCCGGCCGCACCATGCAGGCCGAACTGGAAGCGCTGGAAAAGGGGCTCGGCGCCCCGGCCCGCCCGGTGGTCGCAATTGTCGGCGGCGCCAAGGTTTCGACCAAGATCGACCTCCTGATGAACCTCGTAAAGAAGGTCGACGCCCTCGTCATCGGCGGCGGCATGGCCAACACCTTTATCGCCGCCCGCGGCACCAATGTCGGCAAGTCGCTCTGCGAGCATGATCTTGCCGAGACGGCCAAGCAGATCATGATCGAGGCGGCGACCGCCGGCTGCGCCATCATCCTCCCGGAGGACGGCGTCGTTGCGCGCGAATTCAAGGCGGGGGCCGCCAACGAGACGGTCGATATCAACGTCATTCCCGCCGATGCCATGGTGCTCGACGTCGGCCCGAAATCGGTCGAGGCGATCAACACCTGGATCGAGCGCGCCGCAACGCTCGTCTGGAACGGTCCGCTCGGCGCCTTCGAAATCGAGCCCTTCGACGCCGCAACGGTCGCTGCCGCGAAATACGCCGCGCAGCGCACTATAGCCGGAAAGCTCACCTCGGTTGCCGGTGGCGGCGACACCGTCTCGGCGCTCAACCATGCCGGCGTTGCCGACGACTTCACCTATGTCTCGACCGCCGGCGGCGCCTTCCTCGAATGGATGGAAGGCAAGGAACTTCCCGGCGTAGCCGTCCTCAGCGCCGCCGGCTAAGACCGAGTGCCTTGGCGCGAAAAACGCATGCGGTGTCGCACTTGCAATAGACGGTGCGGCGCCGCAAACGCAATTTTGCAGGTTTTACATGTGGATAGACCGCGGTGGCGAGAACCCTTCTGCGGTCTTTTGCTCAAGAGTTGAAAATATTCCCATTTTTTCAAACGATTGAATTGATTTCAATCGTTTCAATGACTTAGCCTTCCATTTTCCTCCCTATAAACTTCTGTTATCGCCGTCCTATATTCTTAAACCGCCGATGTTTAACGCTGTGGAGAGATCGAATGAGCGAACAACTGGAAGACATTGCAGTGCAGATGGTTGCGGGCGGCCGGGGACTGCTTGCGGCTGACGAATCGACCTCCACCATCAAGAAGCGTTTCGACACGATCAATCTCGAATCGACCGAGACGAGCCGCCGCGACTACCGCGAGATGCTCTTCCGCTCCGATGAGGCGATGAAGAAGTATATCTCCGGCGTCATCCTTTTCGAAGAGACGCTCTACCAAAAGGCCGCCGACGGCACGCCTTTCGTCGACATCATCCGCGCAGCCGGTTCCATTCCCGGCATCAAGGTCGATACCGGCGCCAAGCCGATGGCCAAATTCCCCGGCGAAACCATCACCGAAGGCCTCGACGGCCTCGGCGAACGCCTTGCCAAATATTATGAAGCCGGCGCCCGTTTCGCCAAGTGGCGCGGCGTCATCGCCATCTCCTCGACGCTACCGACCCGCGGCTCGGTTCGCGCCAACGCTCAGGCGCTCGCCCGCTATGCCGCTCTCTGCCAGGAAGCCAAGATCGTGCCGATCGTCGAGCCGGAATGCCTGATGGACGGCAAGCCGGGTGACCACAATATCGACCGCTGCGCCGAAGTGACTGAATCAACTCTGCGCATCGTTTTCGAGGAACTGGCCGAAGCTCGCGTCAGCCTCGAAGGGATGATCCTGAAGCCGAACATGGTCATCGACGGCAAGAACGCCCGCAAGGCATCGGTCGAAGAAGTTGCCGTGCGCACCGTCCAGGTGCTGAAGCGCACGGTTCCGTCTGCGGTTCCCGGCATCGCCTTCCTTTCCGGCGGCCAGACCACGGAAGAGGCGACCGCCCATCTTTCCGCCATCAACGCCACCGCCGACCTGCCCTGGCTTGTCACCTTCTCCTACGGCCGCGCCCTGCAGGACAGCGCCCTCAAGGCCTGGAACGGCAAGCCGGAGAATATCGCCGCCGGCCAGCGCGAATTCACCCACCGCGCCGAGATGAACAGCCTCGCCGCCAAGGGCAGCTGGAAGAAAGACCTGGAACAGGCCGCCTGATTTTGGACTTGGATTTGAGGCGGGAGCAGCAGCCATTGCCGCTCCCGTCAATCCTCTCGCGACTCGCCGTGGCTGGTTTCCCGTGACGGGCACAGGAATGAGGAGGCTGGAGAGGAGCCGTTCTCCCCATGGACACCGGGGAAGTTGCGTGGACAATAAATGCGGCCGCGTAAGACGCTTGCCCTCTCATTTGTCACGGCGACAAGAAACCGCTTCATCCCCTTAAGAACCATGCTTACTCATAGCGGCCCGCCACTACAGGAGCCGCTATGGACACCATTTCCTACGTCACCGTCGATGTCTTCACCTCCACGCGTTTCGAGGGCAATCCGCTTGCCGTGATCTGCGATGCGCGCGGCCTGAGCGATGTGGCGATGCAGAGGATCGCCACCGAGTTCAACTATTCCGAAGTCACCTTCGTTCTGCCGCCGGAAGATCCGCGGAATTCGGCCCGCGTGCGCATCTTCACCCCGACGATGGAAATCCCCTTCGCCGGCCATCCGAATGTCGGCACCGCCTACGTGCTCGGCCAGCAGGCGGAACTCTTCGGCAGGCCGGTCGGCGAGACGTTGCGCTTCGAGGAAAGGGCCGGCATCGTCGAAGTCGACCTGAAACGCAACGGCGGACAGATTGAAGCCGCTGCCATCCGCGCGCCGCAGCCGTTGACGATCGGCGAAACCATTACCGAGGAAACCGTCGCCCATTGCATCTCGCTCGATCCGGGCGTCATCGTCGCCACTACTCACGCGCCGGTCTTTGCCTCGGTCGGCCTGAACTTCGCCGTCGCCGAATTGAAGGGACTCGAAGCCCTGGCCGCCGCCCGCCCGAACCTGGCCGGATTTCAGGCAGCCGCAGGCCGCCAGACGACGAGCGGTCACGACTTCTCGCTCTTTGTCTATGCCAGGTCGGCCGAGAATCCATGGAATATTCGCGGCCGCATGTTCGCGCCCCTCGACAACGTGCCCGAGGATCCGGCAACCGGCAGCGCTTCGGCCGCCCTCGGCGCCTATCTCGTCTCGCTTGCGCCGGCGGCCGATATGAATGTCCGCATCACCATCGAACAAGGCGTCGAAATGGGCCGCCGCAGTATCATTGCCCTCGATGTCGCGAAATCCGGCGGGATCGTCACCGATGTCGTCGTCTCCGGAAGATGCGTTGCCGTCATGCGCGGAGAAATCATCCTGCAAGGCTGATGATCCGGGCTACATCAGGAAATCGCGCGACAGCAGCGCCAGCGCCCAGACGCCGAAAGCGATGAGCGCGATCTTCCAGAAATCCATGCGCCGCCGGAGGCCGGGAAAGCCGAGCGGCTTGATCACTTGTATCGCCATGGCAAGGATGAGCAGCAAGGCTATCAGCTTTGTCATGCTTTATTTTTTCCATTTTTCGGAATGTCACAGGACGGACATTTTTCCGCGCGAACAAGAGGGCCTCGACACGCCGTAAAGATATTCCGGGGCACAATCAATCATCTTGAGGCTGGCCAGACGCAGGTCTTGCCTTATGTCCGTTTACAATCGCTGAGACCGAGTCTGGGGAAATGAAGAGAAATCTGTTGTCCGTCGCCGCGTTGCTCTTTGGCACGCTCTTCCTTTTCATGGGCAACGGCCTGCAGGGCATCCTGCTCCCCGTGCGTGGCAATCTCGAAGGCTATGCAACGACGACGCTCGGCCTGCTTGGCACCTCGTGGGCGGCTGGCTTCGTCATCGGCTGCCTGGTGGCGCCGAAATTGGTGCGCCGCGTCGGCCATGTTCGTGCCTTCTCCGGCTTCATCTCGATTATCGCCATCATAGCGCTGGTGAGCGGCATCATCATCCATCCGGTCTGGTGGGTGGTCCTGCGCGCCGTCACCGGCTTCTCCACCGCCGGCACATCGATGATCATCGAAAGCTGGCTGAACGAGCGCGCCAGCAACGAGAGCCGCGGTGCGATCTTCTCGCTCTATATCGGCATCACATTGCTCGGCGTCGTCGGCGGTCAGATGATGATCCCTCTCGAGGATGTACGCACCCCGGTGCTGTTCATGATCTGCGGCATCTTCTATTGCATCGCCATGCTGCCGACCACGCTTTCGACCGCCGCCTCGCCGCAGCCGCTGAAGGCTGTACGCCTCGATCTGCCGGCGCTTTACCGCAATTCGCCCGTCTCCTGCCTCGGTATCTTGCTCGTCGGCATCGCCAACGGCGCCTATGGCACGCTGGGCGCCGTCTTCGGCGCCGGCGCCGGCCTTTCCGATACCAGCATCGCCGTCATGATGAGCGCCACCATCTTCGCCGGCGCCATGATGCAGCTGCCGGCCGGCCGACTCTCCGATCGTATCGACCGGCGTTACGTGCTCGCCGCCATGTCGGCGATCGCCGCCTTCGCCGGCCTGCTGATCTTCATGCTCCACCCGACATCGCCCGCCTTGCTGATCGGGCTGGTTGTCCTGTACGGCGCGGTGGCCAATACGCTCTACCCAATTGCCGTCGCTCACGCGAACGACTTCGCGGCATCGGAGGATTTCGTTAAGGTCTCCGGCGGCCTGCTGCTGCTCTACGGCATCGGGACCGTCATCGGCCCTACGCTCGGCGGCCCCGTGATGTCGGCGATCACCCCGCACGCGCTTTTCCTGGTCACTGCCGTCGCCCATGTGCTGATTACCGGGTATGCCATTATCAGAAGCCGGATCCGCGCTGCCGTCCCGGCCAGCGACCGCGATGCCTATACGACAATCCCGACCGGCACATCGCCGATGCTGACGCCGGAAAGCATGTCGCTGGCCGATCGCGGCACCGGCAAGTCTCCCGAAAGCGGCGATCCTGCTGTAAAGTTCGGATAGGCGTCCCGCAAGACTGCGCTGCGGACTTTTCCGTGCCTCATGAACGGGACGCTCAGGACAGGGGTGGGTTAGGCCGGATCGGCCTAAATTTCCCTTCCGTATCGCCCGTATTTTTCGCCATCATGCTGCCTGCAGCAAAAGGAGGAGAACCGATGAGCTATATCGATGACGACCGGCCGCAGCAGAAAACCGCCCATGAGATCGGCGCCGATCTCTCGATGCTTTCAGTGGACGAGCTGAAGGCGCGGGTCGAGCTGCTGAAGACCGAGATCATCCGCCTGGAGGCCGAGGCTACTCGCAAGGCCTCCGGACGACAGGCGGCGGAAAGCTTCTTCCGATCATGACCCGGCAAAAGCGTCAAAAAACAAGACCATGGCTAGAAAATGAGCCAACCTCAAGTCTTCATTCGGCACAATGTTAATATAATATTAAGCTTTATAAGGTATTACTATATTCATCCAGATTTCCTCTGGGTCTCAGACAGTTTTCCATGCGGTGAATTGGTCTGATTTTTCTCCCTGTTTTACCTTGAGAGCCGCTTTTGCGGCTCTTCTTTTTGCTGCGGCCGGCGCATTTCCATGAAACTGTGGAGATTAACCCTTTCTTAAGAAACGGCTTGCGCATTTGCGCTAATGATACCATCTTAAAGTCATAAAGACCGGACGCGGAAACTTTTCCGTCAACCCCGGCGTTACCTGACCATAAGTAGCTGCGTGCAACAGGGACTATTGCGATGTCGGAAGTTGGATTGAACACGATCAGTTTTGCGGGCCGCGCGGCTGCATCCTCGCAATTCAAGGCGCTTTATGCCGAAGGCATGTCGCTGGTCGAAGAGACCGCCGCCTATCTCGACGGCCAGGGCCGCGCAGCCTCCAAGGTTCTGCCGCGCATGGCGTCCGTGCTCTACGCCGCGGAATCGATGCGGCTGACCACCCGCCTGATGCAGATGGCCTCCTGGCTGCTGCTGCAGCGCGCGGTCAACAACGGCGAGATGTCCCGCGATCAGGTATTGGCCGAGAAGAACAAGGTTCGCCTCGACGGCTTCAACGTCGACCGCGCCGCGCCGGGCTGGGGTGATCTGCCGGAATCCTTCCGCGACCTCGTCGAGCGCTCGCTGCGCCTGCAGAACCGCATCGCCCTGCTCGACCGCGAAATCTATCGCCCGGCCGAAGCGGTGATCGTCCATGACAATCAGAACAGCGTCCAGGCGCAGCTTTCTCTACTTCAGACGGCCTTCGGCAACAACTGAGCGGATCTGAGAGAATTCCATTTCAAACCGGCTGCGCACAGCGCAGCCGGTTTTTTATTGCCGGGTAACCCCGCCCCTCGCAAACGCAAAAAAAGCCCGGCAGAACCGGGCTCTCTTCGAATTCCGTCGAGCAGAAGCGATTAGAGGCCGAGGCCGCCGAAACGCTTGTTGAACTTGGAAACGCGGCCACCACGGTCCATGAGCTGCTGGTTGCCGCCGGTCCAGGCCGGGTGCGACTTGGAATCGATTTCGAGGTTCATGACAGCGCCTTCCGATCCCCAGGTCGAGCGGGTTTCGTATTCGGTGCCATCGGTCATGACTACCTTGATCATGTGATAGTCGGGATGGATGCCTGCCTTCATAACAATCTTCCTGCGATACCGGAGTTCAAATTGCCGCATGCAGTTGCGGCCACCGAACCGATTGAATAAATGAAGCCGCAGTCGTGATGGCTACGGCTTCCCATTAGGATGGCGTGCCTATACATGAAGGACGCCGGGATAACAAGAGCCAACAGGCCGCATTAGCGGGTCCTCGCGGCGATCGGAGATGATTTGGCAGAACAGGCACAGGCTGTGGAAAACAAAAGGCGGTCGCTGCATCCGCTTGGGCGGCTAGCGCCTTACCTCATGCGCTATCGCGGCATGGTGGCCGGAGCGCTCGTTTCCCTGGCGCTTGCTGCCATCACCTCACTGGCGCTGCCTCTCGCCGTGCGCCGCATGATCGACCACGGCTTCACCCAGTCCGACGGCCGCTTCATCAACAGCTACTTCGCCATGCTGATGGTCATGGCCATCGTGCTCGCGATTGCCAGCGCGCTGCGCTACTATTTCGTCATTACCATCGGCGAGCGCATCGTCGCCGACCTTCGCCGCGACGTCTTTGCCCATGTAACGCGGCTGTCGCCCTCCTTCTTCGACGTCAACCAGTCCGGCGAAATCGTCTCGCGGCTGACGGCCGACACGACGCAGATCAAGTCCGCCGTCGGCGCCACCGCCTCGGTGGCGCTCAGGAATCTCATCCTCTGTCTAGGCGCCATGGGCATGATGGTCGTCACCTCGCCGAAACTTTCGAGCCTCGTCATCGGAGCAATCCCGCTGATCGTCTTCCCGCTCGTCGCCTTCGGCCGCTCGGTGCGCAGGCGTTCCCGCGCCGCCCAGGAGACCCTTGCCGAAGCTTCCACCTTCGCCAACGAGACGATCGCCGCGACCCGCACGGTTCAGGCCTTCAACGGCGAGGACGCCGCAGCGACGCGTTACGGCGGCGCCGTTGAATCGGCCTATGAGGCCGCCCGCGCCGCCATCCGCTCGCGCGCCTTGCTGACCGGCATCGCCATCACGCTGATCTTCGGCAGCGTTGTCGCCGTGCTCTGGGTCGGCGCCCACAGCGTCCTTGCCGGCACGCTTTCGGCCGGCACGCTCGGTCAGTTCCTGCTCTACGCCGTCATCGCCGCCGGGTCGCTCGGCGCGCTGTCCGAGGTGTGGGGCGAGCTCTCGCAGGCGGCCGGCGCTGCCGACCGGCTGACCGAGCTTCTTGACGAGGTCTCCCCGATCGCCGCCCCCGCCAGCCCGGAAGCCCTGCCCTCGCCCAGCCGTGGTCGCGTCGAATTTTCCGGCGTGCATTTCGCCTATCCCTCGCGCCCCGGCAAATCGGCCTTGCATGGCTTGAGCTTTGCGATCGCGCCCGGCGAAACCGTCGCCATCGTCGGCCCGTCAGGCGCCGGCAAGAGCACCGTCTTCTCGCTGCTGCTGCGCTTTTACGACCCGCAGCAGGGCTCCGTCACCATCGACGGCGTCGACGCCCGGCTGACGACACCGGACGAATTGCGCCAGCGCATCGCCATCGTGCCGCAGGACGTCACCATCTTCGCCGCTTCGATCCACGCCAACATCGCCTTCGGCCGGCCCGGCGCCTCGCCCGATGAGGTTCGCGCTGCGGCGATTGCCGCCCAGGCCGACGAATTCATCGCCCGGCTGGACAAGGGCTACGAGACCGAGGTCGGTGAACGCGGCGTCACCCTCTCAGGCGGCCAGCGCCAGCGCATCGCCATCGCCCGCGCCATCCTGAAGAACGCGCCCCTGCTGCTGCTCGACGAGGCCACCTCGGCGCTCGATGCCGAAAGCGAGACGCTGGTACAGAAGGCGCTCGACGGCCTGGTCGATGGCCGCACGACACTCGTCATCGCCCATCGTCTGGCAACCGTGCTGAAAGCCGACCGCATTCTGGTCATGGACCAGGGCCGCGTCATCGAGGAAGGTACGCATCAGAGCCTGATCCGCCAAGGCGGCATCTACGCCCGCCTCGCGCGGCTGCAATTCGATGCCGCCAACGAGGACGTGCTCGCCCCGGCGAAATAGCCGGCGCTTTTCCTTCAACCCGCGACGAAAGTCTGAAAACCCTGCCGCCTCCTGCGGTTGTCTTTCGCATCTTCCGCCCTACCCTCTTCATGCCCTGGGTAGGGGATGACTGTTGAAATCCTTGGGAGGAGATAGGAATGGCGCTTTCCAACATGAAGCGACGGACGAGCCTTGCGCTCGGCTTCGGCGTGCTTGCGGCTCTTGCGCTCGGCGCGTCTGCCGGCGCTGCGGATTTTCCCGATCGTGCGATCACCATGGTCGTGCCCTTCGCGGCCGGCGGCTCGACCGATGTCGTCGCCCGTATCGTCGCGCAGAAGATGTCGGAAGATCTCGGCCAGCAGGTGATCGTCCAGAACGTCGCCGGAGCCGGCGGCAATCTCGGCGCCGGCAACGTCGCCCGGGCCGACCCCGATGGTTACACCATCCTGATGGGCACCGTCGCGACCCACGCGCTCAATCCGCTGATCCTCAAATCGACACCCTATGATCCCGAGAAGGATTTCGCGCCGGTTTCGCTGCTCGTCATCGTGCCGAACGTGCTCGTCGTCAATCCGGAACTGCCGGCAAAGACCGTGGCGGAACTGATCGCGCTGCTGAAGGCCGAACCCGATAAATACAGCTACGCCTCGTCGGGCAATGGCACGCCGCTGCATCTTTCCGGTGAACTGTTCAAGAGCATGGCCGGGGTCAGCATGCAGCACATCCCCTACAAGGGCGCCGGCCCGGCCTTGAACGACGTCATCGGCAATCAGGTGCCGATCATGTTCGACAACCTGCCCTCGTCGTCCAGCCACATCAAGGCGGGCACGCTGCGGGCGCTGGCGGTGACGACGGCTGCGCGCGCACCCTCCTTCCCCGACATTCCGACGATCGCGGAGTCGGGAATTCCGGGTTATGAGACCTACACCTGGAATGCTCTCTTCGCTCCGGCCAAAACGCCGAACGAGGTGGTCTTGCGCCTCAACGCCTCGGCCAAGAAGGCGCTCGCCGACCCCGCCGTCGCCGAACGCATGAAGGAATTCAGTGCCACCATTGTCGGCTCGACGCCCGAAGAACTCGCCGCCCATGTGAAGGCCGAGCTCGCCAAATGGGGGCCAGTCGTCAAGGGCGCGAACATCCAGATGGAATGACGCCTGGACGTGTGTCCGGATATCTCTTGGGCCTGCATTCGGCGAACCACAATCCAGCGCCGGGCAGCCCGATTCTCATTAAGGTAGTGGAAAAGCTTGCCATTTTGATCTAGCCTCCTCGATGCTGATGGTGCAATTCAGCGTTTCGGGAGACATCCATGTACAAATTCGAAGTCTACAAGGATAAATCAGGCGAGTTCCGTTTCCGCTTCAAGGCATCAAACGGGGAAACCATGTTCAGTTCCGAAGGCTACAAGGCGAAGGCGTCGGCCCTGAATGCCATCGAATCCATCAAGAAGAATACCTCCGGCGCCGAAATCGTCGACCAGACTAAGGCCGAAGCCTGAGCGGTACGGCATGGGCGGCGTCAAGCCGCCCTGCTTTTCTGCGCCTTTGAGCGGCGCCGGTGTCTTTGAGGCCCGCCTCACCTGCTTTGAATGTCCGCCGCGGTTTTTCCTTTCAATTATTTTTTCAAAGCATGTCGAAACGAGCGGCGATCGCGCCTCATTGTCCTGGACGGCTGAGCCGCTCCACCAGGCTAGACGGCTTTCTTCGGTCGCCTGGAGCAAAGCCAACAACGAGATCAGGAGTTTCCCATGCAATATGCTCTCATTATTCGCGAAGCCGCCGAGGATTTCGCCCGCCGCAGCGACCCGGCTTATCGGGATGGCTGGGTCGCCTACAGCAAGGCGCTAGCCCAGGCCGGGATCATGACCGGCGGCGCCGGTCTGACGGCCCCTGAAACCGGCACGATCGTGCGCCGAAAGGGCGAGGATCACGATGTCCAGGACGGTCCCTATCCGGAAGGCAAGGAACAGCTCGGGGGCTTCTATCTGATCGAGGTCGCGGACATGGACACCGCGCTCGAATGGGCGACCCGTGTTCCAATCTCCGACAAGGGTTCGGTCGAGGTGCGCCCGCGGCTGCAAATGTGAGGCATTGATGCCGCCCGACGCCGGACGCGCCGCCGAGCAGGTGGCGCGTCAGTCCTATGGCAAGCTGATCGCCTTTCTCGCGGCCCGCTCGCGGGACGTGCCGGCGGCGGAAGACGCATTGTCGGAGGCGCTGGCTTCGGCCCTGCGCGTCTGGCCGGAGCGCGGCATTCCCGATAAGCCAGAGGCCTGGCTGCTGGTGGCGGCGCGCCGCAACCTCATGCAGGCGGCCCGCCACCGGACCGTCGAGGCCAACGCACAAACGACGATATCGCTCGCCCTCGAAGAAGTGGAGGAGCGCATGAACGAGGCCGGCAATTCCGTTTTTCCCGATGAGCGGCTGAAGCTGCTGTTTGCCTGTACCCACCCTGCCATCGACAGCTCCGTGCATACGGCGCTGATGCTGCAGACGGTTCTCGGCATCGAGGCAAGAACCATCGCACGGGCCTTCGTCGTTTCGCCGCAAGCCATAAGCCAGCGGCTGGTGCGGGCCAAGGTGAAGATCCGGGATGCCGGTATTCCCTTCACTGTTCCGCCTCGCGCCACCCTGCCGGAGCGGCTGGCCGCCGTACTGTCGGCGATCTATGCCGCCTACGGCCTCGGTTGGGATGGGCTTGACGGCGAGGAGGCGCACCAGTCGCTCGCCGCCGAAGCGATCTGGCTCGGCCGGGCGCTTCTGACGGTGCTGCCGGACGAACCGGAGGCGATGGGCCTCCTCTCGCTGATGCTTCACTGCGAAGCCCGCCACAATGCCCGACGCAGCCGCGAGGATCGATATGTGCCGCTGGACGAGCAGGATACGGCAACCTGGAACGCTATCATGATCGCCGAGGCAGACGCGCTGCTGCGCAAGGCCGGGGCCCTGGAGCGTTTCGGCCCCTTTCAGTGTCAGGCGGCAATTCAATCCGTGCATGCGGCGCGCCGCCTTTCCGGAACGACCGACTGGCAGGCGCTGACGACGCTCTATGCCGCGCTGCTGGTGATGAAGCCGACGCTCGGCGCACGCGTCGCCGAAGCGGCGGTGATCGGCAGGGCATCAAGCGCCGCCGAAGGCCTCGTCCGGCTCAACAGGATCGATCCACGCGCCATCGCGGCCTATCAACCCTACTGGGCCGTGCGTGCCTTTCTTCTGGCACGGGCCGGCGACAATACCGCCGCGGCTGACGCTTATGTAACGGCGATCGGCCTCAGCGACAGTCCCGCCGTTCGCGCCTTTCTCGCCGACAGGCTCGAGGAGTCGCGGAGGACACTATCAAGCTGATTATTTTTCGGTCAGCTTCAGCTCGATGCGACGGTTGGTAGCGCGCGCATCCGGCGCATCGCCGGGTGCGATCGGCTGGAACTCGCCGAAGCCGGCGGCAACGAGCCGGTCGGCCGGCACGCCTTGACTGATCAGGAACTTGACGACCGATGTCGCGCGCGCCGAGGAAAGCTCCCAGTTGTCGCGATAGCGGCCCGTTCCGGCAAGCGGCACATTGTCGGTATGACCGTCGACACGCAGCACCCAGTTGATCTCAGGCGGAATTTCCTTGGCGAGGTCGAGCAGAGCGGCGGCAAGCTTCGCCATCTCCGTCTGGCCCTCCGGGTTGAGATCGGCGCCGCCCGAGGGAAACAGCACCTCCGACTGGAAAACGAAGCGGTCGCCGACGATGCGGATATTCTCGCGGTCCGAAAGGATCTCGCGCAAGCGGCCGAAGAAGTCGGAGCGGTAACGGTTCAGCTCCTGCACGCGGGCGGCGAGCGCAACGTTGAGACGGCTGCCGAGATCGGCGATCTTGGTCTGCGAGACCCGATCCTTATCCTCCGAGGCCTGAAGGGCTGCTTCGACGGCGGCGATCTGGCTGCGAAGCGCTGCGATCTGCTGGTTCAACAGTTCGACCTGGCTGAGGGCCCGTTGGCTCACCTGCTTCTGCTCGTCGAGCTCCTGCGTCATCGCGCCGATCCGCTTTTGAGCGGCATCCTGGCCGCCCGACCCGGCGTTCAGCAGCGCCTGCAGCCGCGAGCGCTCGCCTTCGGCATTGGCAAGCGAAGCCTGCAAATTGGCGACCGAGTCCTGCAGATCCTGGTTGCTGCCCTTTTCGAGCGCCAGAAGCTGCGTGAGCTCGTTGATCTGGCTGTTGAGGCGATTGAGCACCTCGTCTCGCCCGGTGATCTCGCGGCTGAGAATGAACTGCCCGACGACGAAGACCGTCAGCACGAACATGATCGAGATGAGCAGCGTCGACAGGGCATCGACGAAACCCGGCCAATAGTCGACCGTGCGTTCGCGGCGGCGGTTGCGGGCAAGAGCCATGGCTTACTTGCCCTCGCTCTTCTCTGTGTGGCTTGCGCGTTCGCGGTGGCGTTCGGCTTTCTCACCGGCCCGCTCCTGCTGGCCGATGCGTTCGGCCAGCCGGTCGAGCGTGCGGCGCATTGCCTTGGCCTCATCCTGCTGCGCCTCGATCCAGTCGCGCAGCATCTGCTGCTCGTTGCGCATGTTCTTGACGAGTCCCTGGATGCCTTCGGCAAGGCTCGCCATGGCGGCGACCGAGCGCTGGCTGCCGACACCGCCCTCTTCGGAGGCCTTGCGCAGATATTCGGAAAGCGCACGCATGTCCTCCGAGGACGAGCCGGATACGGCATCGAGCGCCGGCGCAAGATCGGAACCGACATCGGTAACGGAGGAGAGCCAATTCTCCAGCTCCATGTAGAAGCGGTTCTGCGCGCGGCCAGCCTGCAGGTCGAGGAAGCCGAGAATGAGCGAACCGGAAAGGCCGAGCAGTGAGGACGAGAAGGCCTGCCCCATGCCCGAAAGCGGCGTGGACAGCCCCTCCTTCAGTGCCGAAAGCACGTCCCCCGTGCCGTTCGAGCCAGCATCGAGCGACTGGATGACACCGCTGATTGAACCGATCGTGCCGATGAGGCCCCAGAACGTGCCGAGCAGGCCGAGGAAGACCAGGAGGCCAATCAGGTAGCGCGAGACGTCGCGCGATTCGTCGAGGCGGGTCGCGATCGAATCCAGGATCGAACGCAGCGCCGTCGTCGATAGCGCCAACGAGGTCTTGCGATTGCCGATCAGTGCCCGCATCGGAGCCAAAAGCCGCGGATTGCGGTTGACCTTGTCGGCGCTGCCGGCGGCACGGAAGGAGTTGAACCAGCGCACTTCGGGGCGAAGCGCCAGCACGTGATTGAATACAAGGATGATGCCGACCGCGAGAACACCGACGATCAGGCCGTTGAGGCCGGGATTGTGCATGAAGGCGGTCTGCGCCTGCCGGAAGAGGATGGCAGCAATGAACCCGACGATGACGAGGAAAAGCAGCATCGTCCAGAGGAAGGGCATTGGGCTCGAAAGCCGGTAGGCATAACCGCCGGGCTTCTTTTCGGTGGAGCCGATCTCCGCCACATTTACATTTTCCATAGGTTCAGCAGCCTCCGAACTCATTGCTGGCGGAGACTAGAGCAACATTGTGCCGAATTGAAGTATCCGGAGGCGAAAACCGTGACTTTACAACAGCCGCGTTTTCCCTCGCCTACTTGGCAGGAATCGGTCGTTTGATGACCTCGATCAGCGCCTTGTGAATGTGTTCGTTGCCGGCGACGATCGCGCCACCCTCCAGAATGGCCGCTCCGCCGTCCCAATCGCTGGCAAAGCCACCGGCTTCGCGGATGAGCAGGATACCCGCCGCCATGTCCCAGGGTGCAAGCTCAGCTTCCCAGAAACCATCGAAACGTCCGGCGGCGACATAGGCGAGATCAAGCGTCGGCGAGCCCAGACGGCGAATGCCCGCCACTTCGCCCATCACGTGACGAAGCTCGACCAGGAATTTGCCGTGATTGCGCTTGCCGAGCGCCGGCACGCCGCAGCCGATGACGCAATCTGATAGCACGCGGCGCGCAGCGACGCGCAGGCGCCGGTCGTTGAGGAAGGCGCCGCCGCCGCGCTCGGCAGTATAGAGTTCGTCGGTCGCCGGATTGAACACGACGGCCGCGACGATCTCGCCGTTGCGTTCGAGCGCGATCGAAACGGCGAAGGCCGGGATACCGTGCAGGAAGTTGGTGGTGCCGTCGAGCGGATCGACGATCCAGCGATGCGCGCCGTCGGTGCCCTTGATCTCCTCACTCTCCTCACCGAGGAAACCATAAGTCGGGCGCGCCTTGAGCAGTTCTTCCCGAACGATCTTTTCGGCCTTGCGGTCGGCGGCGGAAACGAAGTCGCCCGGTCCCTTCACCGAAACCTGCAGGTTTTGCACTTCGCCGAAATCACGCCCCAGCGATTTTCCTGCCTTGAGGGCAGCCTGAACCATGACATTGAGAAGAGCTGAACGGGCCATCGGCGCATTTCCTTGGGACTGATACGGGACGCGCGCTGCCAGGGGCGGGAAATGTCCCTGAACATGCATGACAGGCAGCGCTGCAAAGATTGGCGGCCTCAAGACCACAAAACCACGGAAATTTCAAGAGGAGGGGCGCAAGGCAGCCTGCGGGCCTGGAGACCAGGCATATATTCAGGCCGGATCGCCTCAAAACGGGTCTCAGAATTTCTGCTGCGTCAACATCACTTCGCGAGCGATCTGATCGAGCGGCAAGACGCGGTCGACGCCGCCTTTGGCGATCGCCTCCTTCGGCATCCCGAAAACAATCGAGCTCGCCTCGTCCTGCGCCACCGTGTAGGCGCCGGCCTGATGCATTTCCAGCATGCCGCGCGCGCCGTCGTCGCCCATGCCGGTCATGATGATCCCCATGGCATTCGAGCCGGCGCACCGCGCCGCCGAGCGAAAGAGCACGTCGACGGAAGGCCGGTGGCGCGACACCAGCGGCCCGGTCTTGACGCTGACATGATAGCGCGCGCCCTGGCGTTCAAGCAGCGTGTGCTTGTCGCCAGGCGCGATCAGCACATGCCCGCGCAGCACCGGGTCGCCGTCGACCGCCTCCTTGACCTCGACCTCGCAGAGTCCGTTCAGCCGCTTGGCAAAGGCGTCGGTGAATTTTTCCGGCATGTGCTGGACGATCACCATGCCCGGCGCATTGGCCGGCAATTCCTCCAGAAATTCACGCAGCGCCTCCGTGCCGCCGGTGGAGGCGCCGACGCAGACGACCATCTCGGTCGTCTTCGCCATCGCCCGTCCTGTCGGCGGCGGCAGCATCGCATCCGCAGTCAGCTTCTTGGCCGGTCCGTTGGCCGAAGCCGAGCGCACGGTTCCGGCGGCGCGGCGGACGGTGGGAAGCCGTGCATGCGAGGCGCTCTTGACGATTTCGCGAATGCGTATCGCATCATCGGAAAGGCTGTCGGCGGCGCCGATCTTCGATTTCAGAATGACGTCGACGGCACCGGCCTCCAGCGCCTGGATCAGCGTTTGCGAACCCGCTTCCGTCAGCGACGAGCACATCACGACAGGGATTGGCCGCTGCGCCATCAGCTTGCGCAGGAAAGTGATGCCGTCCATGCGCGGCATCTCAACGTCGAGCGTGATGACGTCGGGAACCTCCTCCTGCAGCTTGCGCGCCGCCACGAACGGATCGGAGGCAACCGCCATGATCTCGATATCGGGATCCTGCTCCAGCACATGCGTCAGCGTCTGACGGATGCTGGCGGAGTCGTCGATGATGAGAACGCGGATTTTCTTACGCATGAATGCTCCTCAAGCAATTCCGGGCAACAGTGCGTGAGCGGTTTTGCCGGAAAAGCGCCGACGCTTTCCCTGGGAATTGCGTGCAGACACAGAGATAGGGCATTTTCGTGATTCTGTGAAAATCGGACATTCTCTAGATACGCTGGAACACCGTATTCGACACCTGTTTTAGCGGCAGATCGAAGCCGGTGATCGACTCGGAGTGGCCGATGAACATATAGCCGCCCTTCGCCAGGCAATCACAGAGGCGGTTGAGGACACCGGCCTGGGTCTGCTTGTCGAAGTAGATCAGTACGTTGCGGCAGAAGATAATGTTCATCAGGTCGCCGACCGGATATTTCTCGTCCATCAGGTTCATCCGGGCAAAGCCCACCCTGCTGCGCAGTTTCGGCGTGATGCGCACTTCCCTGCGGCCTAGTTGCTTGGCGACCAGCACATATTTGCGCTGCAGATCGCGCGGCACGGGCGCGATCAGGTCTTCCGGATAAATGCCCCGGCGCGCCGTCTGCAGCACGTCGGTGGAAAGGTCGGTGGCCAGCACGCTGTAGGAGACGTCGTTGCGACCTTCCGCGAATTCCGCCAGCACCATCGCCATCGTATAGGGTTCGGCCCCCGTCGAGCAGGCCGAGCTCCAGGTGCGGATCGTGCGGACGCCGCTATTGGCGATTGCCGGCAGCGCCACCGTCTGCATGTAATCGAAATGCTTGGCTTCCCGGAAGAAGTCGGTTTTGTTGGTCGTCACCACGTCGATGAGGTAGACGGTTTCCTGGGCAAGGCCATCTTGGTTGAACAGGAAGTCGCAATAATCGTCGAAGGTGGCATGATTGGTTGCCCGAAGCCGGCGCCTCAGCCGCCCCTCGAGCATCGTCAGTTTGGTCGGCGGCATCTTGATGCCGCTATACTCGTAGATGAACCGGGCAAGCCTGTCGAAATTGCGCTTGCTGATCCGGTCGCCCGGCAATTGGCTTTCCACCGCTGCTACCATGCTCATAAGACGCAGTACTCCGGGTTGACGCGCGGTCAGGCCGCTGATTGCAGTGCAGTGGCATCCTCGCGCGACAGCAGCCGCGCGAGATCGATGATGACGACAAAGCCGTTTTCACGGCGTACGACGCCGGCAATATAGTCCGAACGCCAGCGCACGCCGATATCGGGCGCCGCCTCGATCTGGTCACGGCGAAACGGCGTGACCTCGAAGACGCGGTCGGCAACGAGACCGAGAGTGAGAAGCCGATTTTCCATCGGCACGTCGAGGACGAGCACCCGCGTATGCGGGGTCGGCTCGGTCTTCGTCATGCCGAGCTTCAATCGAAGATCGATGGTCGGCACGCCCTGCCCGCGCACATCGCGCAGGCCGAGCAGATAGTCGGGACCATTCGGAATCCTAAAAGCTTCCGCATAGTCGAGGATTTCACGGACGACTTCGACCGGCACGGCGAAAATCTCCTCGCCGAGGCTGAAGGTCACGAACTGCGCTTCCAGAGATGTTGGAGCCATGATCAGGCGCTTTCCTTGAATTCGACGTCCCCATCATCGGGACCGCCCATGGACAGATCGAGAGCAAAACCCCTCGCCCGCGCCTGCTGGCCGGCGACCGTATTGGCCGACGCCTTGGCGCCCGTTTTGCGCGGTGCGGCCTGGACCTGGCTGCGAGCAGTGCCGTTTGCGGCCGGCGCGCGCTCGCGCTGCCCAGCCATCGTATCGACCTTGAAAAAGGCGATCGACGTCTGCAGTTCCTCCGCCTGGCTCGCGAGCTCTTCCGAGGTCGCAGACATCTGTTCGGAGGCGCCGGCATTCTGCTGCGTCACCTTATCGAGCTGCTGGATCGCTTCATTGATCTGGGCAGCTCCGATATCCTGCTCGCGGCAGGCCGCACTGATCTCGGAAACCAGCTCGGCCGTCTTGCGGATATCGGGTACCAGCCGGCCAAGCATTTCGCCGGCATCGGCTGCAGCCTTGACCGTGTCGCTCGACATCGCGCTGATTTCGGCGGCGGCCGACTGGCTGCGTTCGGCAAGCTTGCGCACTTCCGAAGCGACGACCGCAAACCCCTTGCCGTGTTCGCCGGCACGCGCCGCTTCGACCGCGGCATTGAGCGCCAGCAGGTCGGTCTGACGGGCGATCTCCTGGACGATGCCGATCTTCTGAGCGATCGTGCGCATGGCGTCGACGGCACGCGTCACCGCCTCGCCGCTCGCTTCCGCATCCTTGGCCGACTGCCGGGCGATCTTTTCGGTCTGGGCGGCATTGTCGGCGTTCTGCTTGATGTTGGCGGCCATCTCCTCCATCGAGGCGGAGGCCTCTTCGGCCGAAGCCGCCTGTTCGCTGGCACCCTGCGATACCTGCTCCGAACTTGCCGAAAGCTGCTGGCTGCCGGAAGAGACGTTGTCGGCGGCCGACAAGGCGTCGGCGACGACACCGCGCAGGCGGTCAACCATCTGCTCCAGAGCAAGGCCCAAGGCATCCTTATCGGAGAGTGGCTTCGGGGACACCGTCAGATCGCCGTTGGCGATTTGATTGGCGATACGGGCGGTGGTCCTTAGGTTGGCGATCATGCTCTGCATCGCGATGCCAAGCATATCCTTGTCGGAGAGCGGCTTGGCATCGGTCGTCAGGTCACCCATGGCAATCTGGTCGGCTAGCGCCGCCGTAGAGCGCAGGTTGGCGGTCATGCCATTGACCGTATTAATCAAATCCTTGATCTCGTCATTGGTTCTGACATCGACCGTCTGATTGAGATCGCCGACTGCTACGGCGTTCGCGACGGTCGTGATCTTGCGCAGACCGTTGGTGATTCCGAGGGTGATCCACAATGCAGCACCAAATGCGATAAGCACTGCGATGCCGGATGCGGAGGCGAGAATAAGCCTGGTCGAGTCATAGAGCTCGTCATTGGCGTGGTTGGTCGCCTGCATACCCTTGCGCTGGATCTCGGTCAGGGCAGCGATAGCACCGCCCATATCGTCGGTCATTGTCTTGAGGTCGCCGAGTGAAAGCGCCATCGCACCTGATTTGTCGCCTCTGGCTTCGAGCTGTTGCAGTTCGGCGGATTTTTCACGGAATTTCTCGCCGACCGTCCGCAGCTTCTCCCAGTGCGGCTTGCCTTCCGCGCTGGCGATGGCAAGGCCGGCATCAACGGCGTCGAGCATGGCCTGCATGTTCTGGTCGGCTTCCTTGTAGAAGCCGTCGGCAGTCTCGGCATCGGTGGAAAGCAGCGCGTTCTTCTGCGCGCGGATAGCGTTGACTTCGGCAATATTGGTGTTCAGCGCCAGTTCCAGGCGCCGCACCGGGCCGTCGATCATATTGCCGCTTGCCTCGTCCAAAGTGCCGAGGCTGAGGGTCCCATAGACTGCGATGCCGATCAGCAGCAGCGTCATGATTCCGAACGCCAGGCCTAGTTTGAGTTTGATGGTGAAACGCATGTGATACCCCGTTCTATGCGCCAAAACGATTAGATAGAGACGTTCCCGTCCACGGAACGTCGAACTTCAAAGCGATGTGTCTGAAAGGGGGAAAGCGATTACATTCACTTCCCGGCAGCCGGACATCTATCGGTCGCAGCGCCAACGCCTACACGCGTTGGGGATAGTCCGCCGCGGGCCACGGAGCGGCCCGAAGGATCACATGGGGGGCGAAGACGCCTGGGCGCCTTGCCCGAAGCGCCTATGCGCTCTCACCAGGGGAGCGCCTATGCGCTCTCCCTGAAATCGTCGTCGCCGGCGTCCGGGCCGCCCATCGACATGTCGAGAGCAAAGCCTTTGAGGCGCTGCTGCTGAGCCGCAACCGTCTGGCCGCGGCCCTGGTTGCGGGCCTGCGGGGCGGGCTTGCGGGCGACCGCCGAGACCTTGATCCCCCGCGCCGATGCGTTCGGCTGCGCCCTGTGGACGTCGGGCCGGGCGCCGGCCGTATCGACCTTGAAAAAGGCGATCGACGTCTGCAGTTCCTCCGCCTGGCTCGCGAGCTCTTCCGAGGTCGCAGACATCTGTTCGGAGGCGCCGGCATTCTGCTGCGTCACCTTATCGAGCTGCTGGATCGCTTCATTGATCTGGGCAGCTCCGATATCCTGCTCGCGGCAGGCCGCACTGATCTCGGAAACCAGCTCGGCCGTCTTGCGGATATCGGGTACCAGCCGGCCAAGCATTTCGCCGGCATCGGCTGCAGCCTTGACCGTGTCGCTCGACATCGCGCTGATTTCGGCGGCGGCCGACTGGCTGCGTTCGGCAAGCTTGCGCACTTCCGAAGCGACGACCGCAAACCCCTTGCCGTGTTCGCCGGCACGCGCCGCTTCGACCGCGGCATTGAGCGCCAGCAGGTCGGTCTGACGGGCGATCTCCTGGACGATGCCGATCTTCTGAGCGATCGTGCGCATGGCGTCGACGGCACGCGTCACCGCCTCGCCGCTCGCTTCCGCATCCTTGGCCGACTGCCGGGCGATCTTTTCGGTCTGGGCGGCATTGTCGGCGTTCTGCTTGATGTTGGCGGCCATCTCCTCCATCGAGGCGGAGGCCTCTTCGGCCGAAGCCGCCTGTTCGCTGGCACCCTGCGATACCTGCTCCGAACTTGCCGAAAGCTGCTGGCTGCCGGAAGAGACGTTGTCGGCGGCCGACAAGGCGTCGGCGACGACACCGCGCAGGCGTTCGATCATCGTGTTGACGTTGCCGAGAAGTTCGCCGATTTCATCATGGCTGGTGATATCGGCCATTTTGGTCAGATCACCTTCCGATACTTCGCGAACCACGATGTTGGCGCGCTTGAGGCCCTTGCTGATCGTGTTGGCGATCCAGAAGGCGGTAAGAGCCGCAGTCAGGAGGGCAACAACGGCGACCGCGACCATCATTGTGCGCGTCGTCAGATACTGCGCCTGGGCACCGTCGTCGGCCGCTTTCATGCGCTGCTTTTCAAGTGTCAGGATTTCGCCGAGCGTCGCGTCGATGTCATTGGCAGCGGACCGTGCCGTGGTGATGGAGATGCTGTTTGCGCCTTCGGCATTGCCGGATTTGACATATTCGCGGATCTGATCGTCGGCTGCACTGAAGGTCTTGGATAGTTCGGCAATGCGTGCCCAGCGCACCTTGCCTTCTTCCGTTGCCAGTGCCAGCACCTGGCTGAAGGCGTCGGCGAAGTCTTTGCGAGCCTGATTGCCCTTGGCGATCGAAGCGGCCGTCTCATCCGCCGTGCGCGCGGTGAGCAAGTTCTTCTGCTGGCGAATGGATTCGAGTTGGGCAATGCTGATTTGCTGCGCCAGATCGAGGCGGGCTGCCGGGCCGGAGAGAATCTTGTCGATCGTGTCGTTCAGCGATCCAAGGCTGAGAACACCATAGGCGGCGGTGCCGACCAGCATCAGAATGATGAAGGTGAACGCCGTCACCAGTTTCGTCTTTATTGTCAAGCGCATCGTCAAACCCCCAAGTTTGAATTCATCCGACGTCAGCTGGCGGCCCCTGCCGCCTTGTGCCTCGATGAAAAAATCGCCCGTAGATTCGGGAGGATGATGAACTCCACGCCCCTCTTCACCAGGCAGTTGATGTAGTCGGCGCGCCAGCGCATGCCGACGCTTGGCGGCGCCTCGCTCGCGGATTTCGCAAGCGTCGTAACCTCGTTCACCTTGTCGGTTCTGAGCCCGACGAGCGTCTGCTCGCCCTGCAGATCGATTTCGATGACGATGATACGGCTGTCGATCGTGGCCTCCGCCGCCTCCATCCCGAAGGCAAGGCGCAGATCGGCCAGCGGAATGACCTTGCCGCGAAAATTGATGACGCTGGCGACGAAGGGCTGGCTTCCCGGCACCGCGGTCTCCGGAAGCAGGTCCAGGATTTCCTGGACGATGACCGCCTCCAGCGCGAAGGTCTCGCCGTTGAGATCGAAGGTCAGGACCTCGACCTCTTCGGCATAGTTCCAGTGTTTGTCGAATCGTTCGGCCGTCGCTGCTGTTGCACTCATCCTGCTACCCGCAATTGCGCCTCCTGCTGCTGACCCGCGACAACCAGGTGCCCGACGTCGAGAATGAGGGCGACGCTGCCGTCGCCGAGAATGGTCGCGCCCGAAAAGGTCGCGACGTCGTTATGCAGTTTCGACATCGACTTGATGACCGTCTGGTGGTCGCCGATGATCTGGTCGACGACGAGGCCGACGCGTTCCGTGCCGGTCGAGATGACGACGACCTTCTGGTGCATGTCGGGTTTCGTGCCGGTGCGGAAGAGGTCTCGCAGGCGCAGGAACGGCACCAGGCTGTCGCGCAGCGAGATGAAGCTGCGGCCGCGCGAGCGGAGGTCTTCCTCAAGCGACAGTTCGAGGCATTCCTCGACTGCCGAGAGCGGGATGACGTAGCGGCCGGAACCGACACGCACCAGCAGGCCGTCGATGATGGCAAGGGTCAGCGGGATGCGCAGCGACACTTCCGAACCCTGTCCCGGCACGCTGACGATGTCGATCGCGCCGCGAAGCGCTTCGACCGTCTTCTTGACCACGTCCATGCCGACGCCGCGGCCGGACAGATTGGTGATCGCCGCTGCCGTCGAGAACCCGGGAGCGAAGATGAGCTGCAGCAGCTCGGAATCGGAGAGAGGCTGCCCGGGATGGATAATGCCGGAGGATTCCGCCTTGGCACGAACCCGTTCGCGATTGATGCCGCGGCCATCGTCCTTGATTGAGATAATCACCTCACCGCCGGCTTGGCGCGCCGAAAGGATCACCGTGCCGGCTTCGGTCTTGCCGGCGGCACGGCGATCGGCAGGCATCTCGAGGCCATGATCGATCGAATTGCGCACCAGATGCACCAGCGGATCGGCCAGCCGCTCGATGACCGTCTTGTCGACTTCGGTTGTCTCGCCCTCCATCACCAGCTCGATCACCTTGCCGGTCTCGCGGGCGAGATCGTGGACGAGGCGGCGGAAGCGGGAGAACAGCGTTGCGACCGGCACCATGCGCAGCACCATCATCGTGTCGCGCAATTCACCGGACAGGCGTTCGATTTCTTCGGAGACGGAGCGCAGCGCAATATCGGCGCTAGCGCTGGCGAGCTGGCTGAGACGCGATTGCGCGATGACGAGCTCGCCGACCCGGTCCATCAGCTCGTCGAGACGCTCGGCCGGAACGCGGACATTCTCAGCCGTCTTCGCCTGGCTGGCGGGCGCGGGCGCCTCGCGCCGCACCGGAACCGCCTCGACCGGTCGAAACTCCGGAACGGCAGCCGGTAGAACGGCCGTCGGTACTGTGGCGACCGGTGCAGATGCGGCAGTGGTTGCCGCGCCGTCGATCTCCTCGACACTGAGTTCCATATCGTCGAGCACGAAGATGAAGACGTCGTCGATCGCCGAGCGATCCTGCTCGCTGGTCAGCAGCACGTCCCAGGAAATGTGGAGTTCCGTCGGTGTGAGCTCGTCGAGGGGCGGAATGGCCGAGGTATTGGCGCGCACCGTGCATTCACCGAGATCGCGCAGCTCGTCCAAGAGGCCGAGCGGGTTGGTACCGTTGACCATCGAATTGGCAGGCAGACTGAAGCGGATACGCCAGCTGTTTTTCTTCTTTGCCGACACCTCACGCACGACCGCAGGCGCAGCAGCAGCGCCCGGTGCGGCCGCAGCCGGCTTGCCGCCGACGGCGGCCTGCAACTGCGCCAGAAGCTTGCTGCCGGTATCACCGTGATCGGCGTCCGGCCGGTCGACGAGGGCGCGCATATGGTCCTGGGCGGCCAGGACGGCGGCGACGAGTTCGCTGGTCGCTCCGACCTCGCCCTTGCGGACGCGGTCGAAGGCGGTTTCGCAATGATGGGTGAAAGCGGCAAGCGCCTCGAAACCAAACATCGCGCCGGAGCCCTTGAGCGTGTGAAGCCCGCGGAATACGGCGTCGACGAGATCCTTGTTGTCGAGTTGGTGGGTCAGGTCGAGAAGACCGGCCTCGATCGCCTCAAGGCATTCGGCAGCCTCCATGCGGAACACGGCAACGGGATCGAGCGTGCTCATCGTCCGAGAACCTTCTTCACGATCTTCACGAGATTTTCCGGATCGAACGGCTTGGTCAGCCAACCCGTGGCGCCGGCGGCCTTGGCGCGCGCCTTGAGATCGGCATCCGATTCCGTCGTCAGGAAGATGATCGGAACGCCGGCCTGTCCAGGCAGCTTCCTGAGTTCCTCGATCATCGTCAGGCCGTCCATGACCGGCATGTTGAGATCGGTCACGATCAGATCGAAGCGGCTGCTCTTGGCCGTCGCGAGGCCCTCGGCCCCATTTACGGCCTCGGTGACGCTGTAGCCGGCATTGGTCAGCGTGACCTTGGTGGTTAGGCGGATGCTGGCGGAATCGTCGACAGTGAGGATATTCGCGCTCATAACGTAACCTCTTTGTGCAACCAGAACCTAGTATCTTCTTGATCGAAGGATTCAATGAGACCTGCGCGTTCAAGTACCTTCAGGACCGAGCCGCGAGCGGGTGTAGAAAGCTTGAGTGTCTTTCCATCAGCTTTTGCTTGGCGGCGCGATGACTCTATGAGTTGAATGAAAATCAGATCCACGTCCGCATTTTCGGGAATGCTGATCACGATCGTATCGCGACCCTGAAATTCATCAGCAAACTTTGTATATAGTTCGGACGCAGAACGAATACCCAGCGTCTCCGGCAGATTTATTGATTCGCAATATTGTTTAGAAGTGTCCAACGCAGCCTCCTCGGCCCGAGAAATACTTGACGACCCTAAGAGGACTCTCACGCCAACGTTAACGCAGGGTAAACAGCGGTTGTATGAAACCGTCGTATAACGATTCCCGGGACACCCAATTTCTCATCCGGGATAAGTTGTACGCTCCTCTCAAAACTTTGAACAAAATTGAATAAAAACAATATATTAAGCAATAACAACCAGCCACGAGGCTCTAGCTCCGCGCCCTCCACATCTTTCGTTAATCACAACGCTGACGAGTCCGGCGCGTTTACCGGACGTTTCCATCCTTCCCGTAGAAATAGAGTCAGATAAGCTGTGTTTTAACGAAAAGGTATAAATGTTGGCACACGCCCTGGTATCGCCGACCGCTGCAGCCTACACCTCCGGGCGGGACATTGGTCGGACCCTGGAAGCCGCCCGCAGCCGTGTCGAGGAACGTTTTCTCGAAGGCGGCACCGTGCTGCTGTCAGTGATGGATGTTCTCAACCGCTTGTTGAATTCCCTTGAGGGTGTCGCGGCGGCGCTCGACAATGGTGAGTCGAGCGACACCGGCGCCGATCTCCGTGCCACAGTGGAGAGACTGACGGCGCTCCCGCTCACCGAAGAAAACCGTCAGCAGGCGCTGGTCTCACTGGCGCAGACCGGCAGGGACTTGCGCAAATACGTCTCCGACATGCAGGAGACGATGCGCTATCTCAGAACTTTCGCCGTGACCGCGAAGATAACCGGCGCCGGCCTTGCCGAATTTGCCGGCTTCGCACAGGAGATTCTGGAGCGAATCTATTCCGGCACTGATGAAGTCAACCGTTTCGCCGCGCATCTCGACAGCCTCGACAAAGAGGTTAAACTCGCCGCCGCCTTCGGCGCCAGTGTCTCCAAGGGCTACGCCGATACCGTGCCGGCCGTTGCCGCCGCCCTGCGCGACGACGCCGCGAAGATCGTCCAACACCGCAAACAGTTGGGCGTCGTCGCCCGCGAGGTCGGCGCGATTGCACGCGGCGTCCAAAGCAAGGTCGCCTCGACGCTCTCCGCCTTGCAGATCGGCGACATCACCCGTCAGCGCATCGAGCATGTGAAGGCCACCCTTTCGCTGCTTGAGGAATTCTTTGCCGGCGAGGAGAGCGCGAAGCTCGACGCCGGCGCACGCAAGCGTCTTCAGAACGTTATTCACCATCTGACCGCAGCGCAGATGAGCGACATGTGCGTAAATTTCCAGCGGGAATCGGAAAACGTCGTCACGACGATCGCCAGTTTCGACCACGACATGCGGGAGATCCTCAAGCTGCGCGACCAGATGAGCGGCGCGAGCGGCGAAGCCAGCGGCAATTTCATGCGCTCGCTGGAATCAAGCGTTTCGGCCGCCCATGAAATCGTCCGGCACGTCGACACGGCAAGCCGCCAAGCCGACCAGGTCAGCCAGTCGACGATCGGCACCGCCGCCAAGCTCTCCGAAGCGATTGCCAACATTCGCGCCGTCAAGACCGACATCCATTATATGGCCTTGAACACCAACCTTCGCTGCAGCCGTCTCGGCGAGGAAGGCAAGTCGATCAACGTCGTCACGGCCGAATTGCGCATTTTCGCCGGCAAACTCGACGAATCCGCCGATGCCATCGTCACCGGCCTGCCGGCGCTCGAAGCCGCGGCCGGGCGCGTCACTCCGGCCACGGATGCCGGGGCGGGCGGCCTGGGAGATCGCCTGACGTCGGCCGTCGGCAACATCCGCTCCGCAGCCGATGTGATGGACAAAGAGCTGAAGGTGCTCGCCGAAAATGGCCGGGAGGTCGCCGCCAAGATCGGTCTGCTGATCGGAAAGCTCGATTTCCAGCGTGACCTCGGTGAGGTCTTTGCCCGCTGCGCCGATGTGCTTGATGAGGCCGCCGGCACCGAGATCGCCGATATCTCCGACCTCGCGGAGGCGATCGCGCCGCTCGATCGCAAGATCTTCAAGCAGTATACGATGGTTCAGGAGCGCAACATTCATCGCCACATCATTCCGGCACGCGAAGACAGCGCGCCTGCCGCGGCTCCCGCCGAGGCTGCCAAAATCGAAAGCGATGAGGATCTCTTCGCCGACGCGCTGTTTTAAAGTCGCCCCGGCTTGGGAGGCGCGGCGCCTCTGTCTATCGCCGCCGGAATTTGTTGGCGGCATCGATCGCCGCCTTCTGCTGGTCGTCCTCGATGCCCAGATAAAAATCCTCGAGCGCCGGATCGGCAAGGCCGGCGCGGCGCGATAACACGTACCACTTCGCCGCCTCGACCGGATTGGGCGCCGTGCCGATGGCATTGACATAGAGGTGGGCGAGCTTGTTTTGCGCCGCGATATTGCCGCCATTGGCGGCAAGTTTCAGCCATTCGAAACCTTTGACATAATCCTTCGGGCCGCCGACACCGTTGACGAGCCAGATGCCGAGATCGAGTTGAGCCGTATCGAAGCCGGCACGCGCTGCACGCGCCATCCACTCGCGGGCGAGTCGCTTCTTTTCCTCCGGCAGGTCTTTCAGCGTCGCGTAAAGCTGCGCCACCGCATATTGCGAATCGGCGATGCCCTGCTCGGCGGATTTCTCATAGAACGGCAACGCCAGCTTCAGCCCCTTCTCGCCGGGATTGTCGGCCACGAGGATCTGCGCCCAGTTGAACTCCGCCGAAGGGTTTCCGGCCTCGGCTGCCTTGCGCATATACTCGTCGGCCTTGACCTTGTCGCGCGGCACGCCTTCGCCTTCCATCAGCATCAGCGCATATTTGAACATGGCCGCCGCATCGCCGCCTTCGGCCGCCTTGCCATACCAGAAGGCGGCGTTCTTCACGTCCTTCTTGACGCCGAGACCCTGGGAGAGGATTTCGCCGATCAGCGTCTGCGCCGCCGGATCGCCGAGCTGGGCGCGCGGCAGCGCCTTATCCATTGCGGTCAGGTAGTAGCCGCGCTGATAGGCGCCGTAAGCCTCGTCGATCGGCCCCTTGTAGTCCTTCTCCGGCGGCAGGTCGGGCAGCTTCGCACCCATCCGGTCGAACACGCCGACGCCATCGGAGGGCTTTACGTCGTCCTCGCCGGTCAGCCGATCGGTGCGGAAGGTCGAAGCCGGCGCCGTGCCCGGCTGGCTGATGACGCTGTCGGGCGCCTGCGCCAGCGCAATATCGGGCCTGGCCGCAGCGAGGACGGCCATGCCTGCAAGAAAATATTTCAAAAGGCGGGCGGGCGGGATCGGCATGAGCGCGATTTCAATCCTCAAACCGTGGCGCTTTTTCGTCAAGCAACGCGTTGATCTCGGCAATGATTGATGGCGCCCGGGCGGGATCGTCGAAGACCGCCAACCGCAGCGCCACGAACTCCGCTCCTGTCTCGGCAACGGCGAGCGCCGAGGTCGGGTCGCTGCCGCCCATGACGATGCAGGGAATTTCGATCATCGAAGCCCACCATTCGCCAAGCGCAAGATTCTTCGGATGCGCCTCCGGCTTGATGTCGCCATCGAGCTTGCCGAAGAAGATATAGTCCGGCCTCACTTCGCCGATCTCCAGTGCCGTGTGCCGGTCGGCCGCATTGCCTCCGCCGACGATCATTTTCGGGGCGTGCTTGTCGATCGCCTCCGAGAGCACCTCGGCATTGCCGGAAAGATGCAGGCCATCGGCCTTCGCCCGTCCCGCCACGCGGCTATCGCCCGCAATCAGCGCCGCGGCGCCGGCATCCTGAATGACAGGCACCAGCTTTTCGGCATGTTTCTGGAAGGTGCCGTCGTCGAGCCCGTATTGCGGCACGATCACCGAGGCGACATCGCCGCCCTTCAGCGCATCGGCGACGATCCTTGCCTGTTCATCGGCGTTGGCGATATCAGGGGCGATGAGCACCAGGCGGCAGCGGTTTTCGGGTTCGGTCATGAGGTCTTTCCGTTTCCTGCGAATTCCCTCTTCGAAAGGACGGATCCGCACTCGTTTTGTGTGAGTAGTTCCGTTAGAGGAGGCTTGCAAGAGGAGGACGCCGAAAGCATGCCGCAGGATTTGTCATTCTACTACGCCGCCGTGCCCGCCGTTCTCTTGGTCGGCCTCGCAAAAGGCGGCATGGGCGACGCTTTGTCGCTGATCGGCTTGCCCTTTCTCGCCTTGGTCGTTTCGCCGGTCGAGGCGGCTGCGATCCTTCTGCCGATCCTCGTCTTCATGGATATGATCTCGCTGGTCGTCTGGCGCAAGCACGGCGACTGGACGACGCTGAAGATCATGTTGCCCGGCGCGATCTTCGGCATCGGCCTCGGCTGGGCGACCTCGGCGCTCGTTCCGGGCAACATCCTGCGCATCGTCATCGGCGCGGTGACCATCCTCTTCTGCCTGCGCTATTTCTGGAACAATTTCGGCCCGGGCGCCGACAGGGTGATCCCGCCGCGCGGCCAGCGGCCGATCGCTGCTGGTTTCTGGGGCGCGTTCTCGGGTTACGGCAGCTTCGTCGCCCATGCCGGCGGCGCCCCTTTCCAGGTCTATGCGCTGCCGCTCGAGCTGCAGCCGCGCGAATATACCGGCACGAGCGTGCGCTTCTTCGCGATCCTCAATGCCATCAAGCTCATCCCCTATTTCGCGCTCGGCCAGCTCGACACGCAGAATCTCGCGACCTCGGCGACGTTGCTGCCTTTCGCCCCGCTTGCCACGCTTGCCGGCGCCTGGTGCGTGCGCCGCATGAAGCCGGAGATTTTCTATCCCTTCATGTATGCGATGGCCTTCATCGCCGCCTTGCTGATCGTGCGCGAGGGCCTTGGAGGGTAAGGGCGGTCCTGCCGTGTCCTTAATTGAAATCGACTTCACTAATTATGCAGCAATTCGAAGTGGAGTAGCGTCCCGAGCGCGCCTGAAAAGACGCGCAGCGCTCTCCTACGCTGCAACGCACAATTTTCTTGCCGCCGCGGCCGGTTTGACGTAGCGTTCCCGCCATGTCGAACACGGACCCCTTCTCTGCAATTGCCGATCCGAACCGGCGGTTTCTGCTGGAGGAATTGCGGCGTGCGCCCCGGACAGTCAATGAGCTTGCCGAGGGCCTGCCGATCAGCCGCCCCGCTGTTTCGCAACACCTGAAGGCGCTGCTCGACAGCAACCTCGTCTCGGTGACGTCGGAAGGAACGAAACGCATCTACGCGGTCAATAACCGCGGCTTCGACAAGCTCAATCTGTGGCTGGATCAGTTCTGGGCCTGATCGCCCTCCCCTAAACGTGTCGCGATCTTTCAGATGCGCTTCGCACGCTTTAGGTCTTTGTTTCCACGCATGTCTTTATCGCAATACCGCTGCACACTTTTGCGAGACATGCTCTCAGACCGCCGGGCCCAATCATGCGAGCGCGATCTACCGCGCCAGATGCAAAAGCGCCAGCCGCGAGCATCGGGCTGGCGCAATTCTGGTGTTAAATCACCGGGTCTTGCAAATTTTAGGCGGAATGGATGGTTTACCTCTTACGCAAGATGATCGTCCGGCGACCCTTGGGAAGATCTAATGGACGGATGACTTGAGACGCTGAATCTCGTCCTTGATGCGCAGCTTGCGGCGCTTGCATTCGGCAATTTCCGTATCGGAGATAGAGGGAGCTGTTCTAAGTGCATGCAGCTCCTCCTCGAGAGCGACATGCTTTTTCTGGAGTGATTCAAGATGAGCTTCAACTGTCATTTGACCCTTCCTTCCTCTTACCCTCCCCGGCCATCATCGTCGGGGATCAAGGTGTCAACGCGCCGGACTGTGACATATTTTTGAAGGCTTGTCGAAGGCGAAAAGATGAAGATGAGATGGCAAATTCATGATCAAGACTAACTAGCCGTTACCCGTATTTGGTGATAGGAGCTTGCGGAAATCATCGGCAGATCGGACAAGATCCGAAGACGATAACGGGGAATACATATGGCCGATCAGGAACAGGCGGAAATCAGGCTCATGGTGGCGCGTCTGCGTCAGGAGCACGAGGATTTCGACGCCGCGATCAACGCCATGATCGAGACCGGATGCGACGCTTTGCGAATTCAGCGCATGAAAAAGAAGAAGCTCGTTATCAAGGACAAGCTCTCCAAGCTGGAAGATCAGATCGTCCCTGATATCATCGCCTGATCGTATCGCTTGAAAGGAACAGCGGCAACGATGACAGACAGACCACCCGTCGCCATTATCATGGGCAGCCAATCCGATTGGGAAACCATGAAGAACGCGGCCGATACGCTGGAAGCCCTCGAAATCCCGTATGATGCGCGCATCATCTCGGCGCACCGCACGCCCGACCGCATGGCGAATTTCGCCAAGGGCGCGCGCGCCGAGGGTTTCAAGGTCATCATCGCCGGCGCCGGCGGCGCCGCCCATCTGCCGGGCATGACCGCATCGATGACGCCGTTGCCGGTCTTCGGCGTGCCGGTCCAGTCGAAAACCATGTCCGGCCAGGACAGTCTTCTGTCCATCGTCCAGATGCCGGCCGGCATTCCTGTGGGAACCCTCGCCATCGGCAAGGCGGGCGCCGTCAACGCCGCCCTTCTCGCCGCCGCAGTGCTTGCGCTTTCCGACGAAGAAATCGCCGAGCGGCTCGACGAATGGCGCGAACGTCAGAGTGCCAGCATCGCCGAATACCCGATGGACGACCAATGACCGTAAGAACGATCGGCATTGTCGGCGGCGGCCAGCTCGGCCGCATGCTGGCGATTGCCGCCGCCAGGCTGAATTTCCGCACGATCATTCTCGAGCCGCAGGCGGACTGCCCGGCCGCGCAGCTCGCCAATCGGCAGATCACCGCCGCCTATGACGATCCGGCGGCGCTGGCCGAACTTGCCGCCGCCTGCGATGTCGTCACCTACGAATTCGAGAACGTGCCCGTCGCAGCCGCAGAAACGCTTTCGGCAAGCATTCCCGTCTATCCGCCACCGAAGGCGCTGGAAGCCGCCCAGGACCGCCTGGTCGAAAAGCGCTTCCTCAACGATTGCGGCATCACCACCGCCCGCTTTCACGCAATCGACAGCCAGGCCGATCTCGAGGCGGCGCTTAAGGATTTCGTCGGCCAGGGCGTATTGAAGACCCGCCGTCTCGGTTATGACGGTAAGGGGCAGAAGGTTTTCCGTTCGGTGGCCGACAGCCCGGACGACGCCTATGCCGCGCTCGGCGCCGTGCCGCTGATCCTCGAAAGCTTCGTCGCCTTCGAACGCGAGGTTTCGATCATCGCCGCGCGAACCGCGGACGGCACAGTGGTCTGCTTCGATCCCGCCGAAAATGTACACCGCAACGGCATCCTCCATACCTCGACCGTTCCCGCCGCGATCCCCGAGACGACGGGCAAAGCCGCACGTCGGGCGGCGGAAAAAATTCTTGCGGCATTGGACTATGTCGGCGTCATCGGCATAGAATTCTTCGTGCTTGCCGACGGCAGCCTGATCGCCAACGAGATGGCTCCGCGGGTCCACAATTCCGGACACTGGACGGAGGCGGCCTGCGCCGTCAGCCAGTTCGAGCAGCATATCCGCGCCGTCGCCGGCCTGCCGCTCGGCAATGGCGAGCGTCATTCCGACTGCGTCATGCAGAACCTGATCGGCGACGATATCCTTGCAGTTCCCGAGTGGCTGCGACGTCCCGATACGCTGGTCCATCTCTACGGCAAGACCGAATGGCGCCCGGGCCGCAAGATGGGCCATGTCACCACATTGGCGCCGAAATCGCCGCTTTCCCGGTGAGAAAACACCCTCTCACCTTGGGAAAAACACCGTCACGTGGTTGACACGGAAAAGGCGACGGGGTATCTGCTCCCCCACCTAAAGAGCGCGCCCCGACGGCGCGCTTTTGATTGTTAAAGATACGGGCGAATGTGAATTCCCCATAGAGATCGCGGATCAGAAAAATGAAGATCAAGAATTCGCTCAAGTCGCTCAAGGCTCGCCACCGTGACAACCGTCTGGTTCGCCGCAAGGGCCGCATCTACATCATCAACAAGCTGAACCCGCGCTACAAGGCTCGTCAGGGCTGATTGCCCGCATCCGGATTACTGCGCCGCGCAGATTGCGCCGGCGGATATCCGGAGGGTCGCTGTGGTGATCACGTCTAATTTGTTTGATCTTCGGCGCTGGCGGGCTAATATGTCCGCCATGCGCCTTTTTGCTTTGATGCCAGCGGCCTTGCCGCTCTTTCTCGTCCTCTCCGCCTCTCCGCTTCCGGCCATCGCGGCGGAAAAGGATGTCATCGTTGAGCAGAGCAACGTCAATAATTCGCCGAAGCAGCGCCTCGACCAGCTCTTCAGCCAGCTGAAGCGCGAGCGCGACCCCGACAAGGCCAGCAGCATCGCCAACGAAATTCGCCTGGAATGGAATGATTCCGGCAGCGCGACCGTCAATCTGCTGATGCAGTGGGCCGACGAGGCGATTGAGGAAAAGCGCAATCCCGCCGCTCTCGATTTCCTCGACGAGGCGATAGCGCTGAAGCCTGATTACGCCGAAAGCTGGAATCGGCGCGCCACACTGAATTTCGTCATGGGCAATTACCGCAAGTCGATGTCCGACATCGAGCACGTGCTCAATCTCGAGCCGCGCCATTTCGGCGCCCTTTCCGGCATGGCCGCGATCCTCAGCAATGCAGGCAACGATGAGCTGACGTTGAAAGCCTGGGAGCGGTTCCTCGACATCTATCCCGCCGAGCGCACCGCGCAGGAACAGGTCAATACGCTGTCGGAAAAACTTGCCGGCAACCGCACTTGATCTCGCTCACCCGATCTTGAAGCCCGGCCGGACCGCACAATTTTAGTATTGTCGAGGGGGCCACGTGGCGCTTCGCCCACCCTTCTCGAGAACCGCCGCAACCACCGCCCGTAACGATCATGCTCGCAGAAGTTTCCGCTCTTCTCGCTCCCCTCGCCGCTGCCATCGGCTACTCGTCTTACAAGGCGCGGCGATTAGAACAGACCTATCCCAATATCGGTGAACTGACGGATGTCGGCGGCTACCGCATGAATGCCGTCCATCTCAAGCGTCCGGAACATGCCGATCTGCCCCCTCTCGTCTTCATTCATGGCGCCAGCGGCAATCTGCTCGACCAGGTCGTCGCCTTCCGCACTGCACTCGAGGGCCGGGCCGAAATGCTCTTCGTCGATCGTCCCGGTCACGGCTATTCCGAACGCGGTGGCCCTGAAAATGCGGTGCCGTCCGGCCAGGCGGATGCGATCGCCCGGCTGATGGAGGCACGCGGCATCGACAGGGCGATCATCGTCGGTCATTCTTTCGGCGGCGCGATCACCGCAACTTTCGGCCTGCGCCATCCTGAAAAGACAGCCGGCCTGCTCTTTCTGGCACCCGCCACCCATCCTTGGCCGGGCGGCATCGACTGGTATTATCATGTCGCGACGGCGCCGCTCGTCGGCTGGCTGTTCAACCACGCCATCGTCGTGCCGCTGGGGCTCAGCCGGCTCGAGCGCGGCACGCTGAATGTCTTCCGCCCCAATCCGCGCCCGCTCGATTACATCGAAAAGACCGGCCCATCACTGGTGCTGCGGCCCCGCACCTTCCGCAACAACGCCGCCGATTTCAAAAGGCTGCTCGCCTATCTGAAGGAGCACTCGCCGCTCTATTCGCAGATCACCGCGCCGACCGTCATCATAACAGGCGACAGCGACGAGATCGTCTGGGAACACCTGCATTCACGCGGCCTTGCCCGCGATATAGCAGCCTCCGAACTCATCACCGTCCGCGGCGTCGGCCACAAGCCGGATTATCTTGCAACCGATGTCGCCATCGCCGCCATCGAGAAGATCGCCGGCATGCCGCGCGACCTTCAGGCGATCGCCCGTCGGGCAGAAGAGAGGCTCGCCGCCGCATCAAGCAATAGGACGCATGCAGCCGCGCCCTCGTTGAGACCAGACGCCCTTCACGGCGCATGACCTTTGCGGCTCGAGCTCGCCGAAGAGACCATCGGCAGTATCACCGAAACCTGCATCAGGCGCCGAGACGCACACCGCCGTCGCAGGTGATCACGTGGCCACTCATGAAGCCGTTTCCGATCAGGAAGGCGATTGCCTCCGCGATATCCTCCGGCCTGCCGACGCGACCGACCGGCGTGCGGCTGGCGAAGTCCGCAAAGACGCTGCCCCGCTGCTCCGACGGCAGGATACTCCACCACGGCGTATCGACGACCCCCGGCGAAACGCCGTTAACGCGCAACGGTTTCAATTCGGCGGCCAGCACCGGCACCATCGCCTCGATGCCGGCATTGACGGCAGCAAGCCCAGCCGTACCGGGCATCGCGGCCTGCGCACTGACCGCCGAAACGAAAGTGATGCTGCCGCCTGGCTGCAGCAGCGGCAATGCTGCCTGAGCTGCTGCGGCATGCGGAATGAGCTTGGTCTGGAACCCGGCAAGTAGATCGGCCATGTCGAGTGTAGCAAAAGGCCCGGCGCCATGGCCGCTGCTCATGGCCAGCACCAGATGACCGAACGCGCCGATCTCGGCAAAAACCTCCCCGAGTGCCGATAGCTTCGCTGCATCGAGCACGAGGCTGCGCAGATCACCGTCGATCGATGCTTTTGCCGCGGCAAGCTTCTCGCCGTCACGGCCCGCGATTGTGACCGTATATCCCTGTTTCAAAAGTAATTTCGCCGTAGCAAAGCCGATGCCGGAAGACCCGCCGATGACGACGACATGCTGTAAAGACATGATGCTGCTCCTTGATTATTCGAGCCACAGGCGCTTCAATCACCCGCGACGCCTGCATCATGCGCCGCCCGGAAACGTCAAACAGTTCCATTTTTATCCTGGTATCGATACTGATATGATCCCCGGCATGGACCAGAGAGCCGACACATTCGAAGCCCGCCGCCGTGAATTCGCAGCCTTCCTGCGTTCGCGTCGCGAGCGGCTGGCGCCGTCCGAAGTCGGCTTGCCGGAGGGTTTTCGCCGGCGCACACCAGGGCTGAGGCGCGAGGAACTCGCGATGCTGGCCGGCGTCGGCACCACCTGGTACACATGGTTGGAACAGGGCCGCGACGTCCGGCCCTCGGCACAGGTGCTCAATGCCCTTGCCGATGCGCTGCGTCTCGACGAGGCCGAGCGCCAGCATCTCTTCACCCTCAACGACCGCCAGATGGCGCAGACAGTATCCAGCGCGCCCGAATGTGTCGACGAACCGCTGCAGCGCATGCTCGCCAACCTCACCCACCAACCGGCCTATGTGCTTGGCCGTCGGTGGGATGTGCTGGCTTGGAACCGCGCCGCTGAAGTGCTCTTCGGCGGTTACGTCACGCTCGAACGTGACGAGCGCAACACCATGCATCGCCTCTTCGCCGACCCGGCGCATCGCCGGCTGCTCGTCGATTGGGAGGCGGTTGCCCGCGTCTCGCTGGCGATGTTTCGCGCCGACAGCGCGCGTTATGCCGGTGATCCGGATTTCGAGCGACTGATCGCCCTGCTGAAACAGGCAAGCCCTGAATTTCGTGACTGGTGGCAGCGCCACGAGGTCGTCAGCCCGCTGTCGGGTATCAAACGCATCGACCATCCGGTTAAGGGCCGAATGTGCTTCGAGCATACGGGGCTGACTTTGACGAGCCGGCCGGAGATGAAGCTCGTCGTCTATACGCCGCTGGATGATGAGGACACCAACCGGAAACTCGCCGAGCTTCTTGCCTAAAGCCAAACCCTTGCATTGCCTCGGGCCGTCGCAGCCCCATATGTTTTCCATCATTGTCCATAGGAGGGGAAATCATGGGCCGCCTGTATATCGGGACGATCTCCGTCATATCGGCATTGTCGCTCTGCCTGACCTCGGCTTTCGCGGCCTCGCCCGCACCGGTTGAAGCAGAACACGGCATGGTCGTCACCGCTCAGCATTTGGCGACCGATGTCGGCGTCGAGGTGTTGAAGAGCGGCGGCAATGCCGTCGATGCGGCCGTCGCCGTCGGTTACACGCTCGCGGTGGTCTATCCCTCGGCCGGCAATCTCGGCGGCGGCGGCTTCATGACCATCCGCCTGAAAGACGGCACGAAAACCTTCCTCGATTTCCGCGAACGCGCGCCGCTCGCCGCGACGAAGACCATGTATCTCGATGCCAAGGGCGATATCGTGCCGCGTGCCAGCCTCGACGGTTATCTCGCCGTCGGCGTTCCCGGCTCGGTCATGGGCTTTGAAACGGCCCGCGAGAAATACGGCACCCGCTCACGCCAGGATCTGATCGCGCCGGCGCTCCGCTTCGCCAAGGAGGGCTTCACCCTGGAACAGGGTGATGCGGCCATTCTTGCCGGCAGCGCCAAACGCCTCGCCAAAGATGAGACAGCGGCGAAAATCTTTCTGAAACCGGATGGCAGGCCTTATGCATCGGGCGAAAAACTTGAGCAGCCGGACCTCGCCGCGGTCCTGGCCGCCATCTCCGAAAAAGGCTCAGACGCCTTCTACAAGGCCGCGCCCGCCGAGGCGATCGTCAAGGCGAGCCAAGCCAAGGGCGGCATTCTCGCCATGCAGGATTTCGAACAATATGCCGTGCGGGAGCTGAAGCCGATCGAGTGCAATTACCGCGGCTATGACATCATCTCCTCGCCGCCGCCCTCTTCCGGCGGCGTCATCATCTGCGAAATCCTCAACGTCCTCGAAGGTTATCCGCTCTCCTACCTCGGCTACGCCTCGGCCGAAACCGTGCATGTGATGGTCGAGGCGATGCGCTACGCCTATGTCGACCGTAACGCGGCGCTCGGCGATCCCGATTTCGTCGAGAACCCGGTCGAAAAACTGCTCGACAAGAATTACGCCAAGGAGACCGCAGCGAAGATCGATCCCTACAAGGCCGGCACGTCGGCGAATTTGAAGCCGCTCGGCGGCAAGGAAAGCAACGAGACGACGCACTATTCGATCATTGACGACGAGGGTAATGCGGTCGCCGTCACCTACACGCTGAACGGCTCCTTCGGCGCCGCCGTCGTAGCTCCCGGCACCGGCATCCTGCTGAACAACGAGATGGACGATTTCACGTCCAAGCCCGGGGTGCCGAACCTCTACGGTCTGGTGCAGGGCGAGGCGAACGCCATCGCCCCGAAAAAGACGCCGCTCTCCTCGATGAGCCCGACGATCATCACCCGCGACGGCAAGCCCTTCATGGTAATCGGCAGCCCCGGCGGTTCGCGCATCATCACCATCACGCTGGAGGCGTTCCTCAACGTCGTCGATTTCGGCATGGATATCAGCCAGGCGGTCAATGCACCGCGTTTCCATCACCAATGGCAGCCGGATAAGGTCTTTCTCGAGCCCTATGCGCTTTCGCCGGATACGGAAAGAACGCTTGCCGCCATGGGCTATAGCTTCGACGGCGGCAATGACGCGCCGCTCTGGGGCCAGGCTGCCGGCATCCTGGTCGGCGGCAAGAGCCTCGCCGCCATCGCAAAGGGCGGCGGCGCCCGCTATAACGGCGCCATGGATGCTCGGGCGGCAGAAGGTTCGGCCGGCGGCTATTGATGGCGCCAAAATGGATTACGCGGCGGATATCCATTCATGTCACGGTGACAAAGTCGACGTTCACAAACGGCGTGCCGCGTCCTATGCATGTCAGAACTCTCCAAGCAGGACGATTCCCGAATGGCAAGCATTGAAATGATTGTCGCAGCCCGCGCCCGTCTGCGCGGCCATGCGCGCCGCACGCCCCTTCTTTCCTCCCCGTTCTTGAACGAGATCGCCGGTCGGCGCCTGTTCGTGAAGGCCGAATGTCTGCAGCATTCCGGTTCCTTCAAATTTCGCGGCGGCTGGTCTGCCGTCTCCGGCCTCGATCCGGCCGTGCGCGCCCGCGGCGTCATCGCCTTCTCCTCGGGCAATCATGCCCAGGGTGTGGCGCTGGCCGCCAAGTTGCACGGCGTGCCGGCCGTCATCATCATGCCGAGCGATGCTCCGAAGCTGAAGATCGCCAACACCCGCGCCTTCGGCGCCGAAGTGGTGCTCTACGACCGCGCCAACGGGGATCGCGACGCAATCGGCGCCCGGCTTTCGGCCGAGCGTGGCCTGACGCTGATCAAGCCTTTCGACGAACCGTTGGTGATCGCCGGCCAGGGCACGACCGGCCTGGAGATTTCCGAGCAGGTTGAAGAAGAAGGCGTGACATCAGCCGACGTTCTCGTGCCCTGTGGCGGCGGCGGACTGACCTCCGGCATCGCCCTTGCCCTCGAAGCCAGTGCTCCCGGCCTTCGCGTCCGCCCCTGCGAGCCCAGGGATTTCGACGACACCGCCCGCTCGCTCGCCTCTGGCAGGATCGAGCGCAACGCGTCGATATCCGGCTCGATCTGCGATGCGATCCTGACGCCGCAGCCGGGTAACATCACCTTCCCGATCCTCAAGCGCCTTGCCGGCGCCGGCATCGTCGTCACCGACGAAGAGTCGCTGCGCGCCATGGCGCTCGCATTCACCCGACTGAAGATTGTCGTCGAACCCGGCGGCGCCGTGGCCCTCGCCGCCGCCCTCTTCCATGGCGAGGTGCTGGAAAGCGACGCGGTCATCGCCGTCACCTCCGGCGGCAATGTCGATGCCGATCTCTTCGCTACGGCGCTTGAACGCTTCGGCTGAGATTTTTAGAGCCTTTCCTGCAGCGCGCCGTGCACGGACTGCAGCACGAGCTCGCCAAGCCGCGCGGCAGCCGGTTGCAACTCGGCTTCGGCCCGATGCAGAACCAGGCCAAGCTTCGGCAGGTCGGGCAGGCCGACCGCCTTCGGCGTCAGCGGCCGGAGCTTCGCGGGCAGGCCGATCGGGGTGCGGATGGTCAGGCCGAGACCGGCCGCCGTCGCCGCCCAGAGGCCGCCGAGACTGGCACTGACAAAGGCGAGCCGCCAGGAAATGCCGGCCGCATCAAGCGCCTTTGTCGCTGCACTGCGCAACAGGCACGGCGCCTCCAGCGAGGCAAGCGGCATCGGCTCGCCGCTTGCCGCATACCAGCCGATCGGCCCCTCGGCAGGCCCGATCCAGCACATCGGCACTTCGCCGATCCGCTCGCAATGCGCCGTCAGCGCGCCATCGCTCCAGGCGAGCGCCAGGTCGAGCTTGCCTGAGGTGACGCGCTCGAGCAGTTCGGCATTGCGTCCCACCCGCGCCTCGATGCGGACCTTCGGATGGGCGCGGGCGAAACGGCCGAGCACCTCGGGCAGCAAGGTCTCACCGAAATCCTCCTGCAACCCAAGCCGCACCCAGCCCTCCAGCTCGATGCTGTGCACGGCTGCGGCCGCCTCGTCGTTGAGCTCCAGGAGCCGCCGGGCATAGCCGAGCAACGTCTCGCCGGCGTCGGTTAGCGCCAGTCCACGCCCCGCCTTGCGGAAGATCGGCGTGCCCGCCTGCTCCTCCAGCTTCTTCAGCTGGGCGCTGACGGCCGAGGTCGAACGCCCGAGCCGTTCTGCCGCTTTGGCGAAATTGCCGAGCTCCATGCCGGTCGAAAAGGTTCGAAGCACATCAAGATCGAAGATCGTCCGCCGCACCACACAGTTCCAATTTTCGGGATCATACGTTCAAAAAATTCTGATTTTCAGCATTATCGTGGCGTGCGATGGTTTCCGTGTCAAGGCCGACGGGCGGCCTTTCTCATGGAGTTTTCTATGCCCTTCGTTCGCATTTCCCTTCGCAAAGGCAAGTCGCGGGACTATCTCGCGGCACTCGCCGACAGCATCCAACACGCCCTCGTCGAAACCTTCGACGTGCCCGAGAACGATCGCTTCCAGACCATCCATCAGCATGATGAACACGAGCTGATCTTCGACCGCAACTATCTCGCCGGCCCGCGCTCCGACGATTTCGTCTATATCTCGATCACGATCGGCCGCCCCCGCTCGGCCGAGATGAAGGCGACGCTCTATCGCCGGCTTGTCGATCTCCTGGCGCAGTCGCCGGGCCTGCGACCCGAGGACGTGATGATTGTCATCAGCACCAGCGCCCCGGAAGACTGGTCCTTCGGCAACGGCGTCGCCCAGATGACGGATCCCGACTGGCGGGTGCGGGCGCTCGGAGGCCGACAATGAGCGCTTCGAACCCGAGGGCGATGACCGTCAGCCGTCCCGGCAAGGTGGTGCGCTCGCCGGAGGGCGTCGCAACGGCGCCTTTCTGGGTCGAGATGCTGCTCGAAAGCAGCACTGACGGCGCAAACACCGCCATGCGCGCGACGCTCGATCCAGGCACCATCACGCACTGGCACACGCATCCCAGGGGCCAGTTGCTCTATGTGCTTTCCGGCCATGGGCTGGCGCAGAGCGAAGGTGGCGCCGTCGAGACGCTGCGTGCCGGCGATGCCGTCTGGTTTGCGCCCGGCCAGCGCCATTGGCATGGCGCCGCCGACGACAGTCCCTTCAGCTATCTCAGCATCCAGGCGACGGAAAACGGCCACATCGTCGAATGGCTGCAACCGGTGGAGGAACGCTCTTGATCGCCATGCAATATAGCGTCACCCTGCCCGCCGACTACGACATGTCGATCATCGACCGCCGCATTCGTGACAAGGGACCGCTGCTCGACGGCTTTCCCAATCTCGGTTTCAAGGCCTATGTCAGCGCCCGCAGGGGTGAATTCGCCAGCCGCGACAATCTCTATGCGCCCTTCTATCTCTGGCAGAAGCCGGAAGGGGCAAGCGACTTCCTCTGCAGTCCGGGCTTCGCAGCCCTCACCGGCGCCTTCGGCTGGCCACAGGTCAGAACCTGGATCGTCTGGCAGGCGGAGGCTTCACCTGAAATCGCCGCGGCCAGATTTGCGACGCGCGATATCCTGCCGACGGAGCCTTACGCGCCGCTCGCCGACATCCGACAGGCGGAAAGTGCTGCGGCTGGGGCCGACGTAGCGGCAGGCGGCGCGCTTGCCTCCGTCTGCGGCTTCGAACCGACGACATGGACGCGGGTGCGTTTCAGACTATGGCCGGAAATGCCCGCAATTGACGCGCGCACCCAGACCTATCGCATCGGTCACCTGTCCCTGCCCTGACGCCGACTCAAACGGTCGCCCGCCGATAGAGGGCGAGCGAGCCGGCGAGCGCCAGCAGTGCGCCGCCGCAGGCTCGCTCCAGCCACAGGGCGCCCGATGTTTTCAAGAGACGCACCGCCTGCGAACCGAAAAGGGCGTAGCCGAACATGATGAGAAAATCGAGCGCAGCAAAGGTGAGCGCGAGCAGCGCGTATTGCCCAGCCTGAGGCAGAGTCGGGTCGATGAATTGCGGCAGGAAGGCCGAGAAAAACAGATAGCCCTTCGGGTTCGTCGCGGCGACCATGAAACTCTTCAGGCCGATCGAAAAGGTCGATATCGCGCCAGTCGGCGCCCCTGGCTGGAGCGTCGCTTCGATCGTGCCCTTCGAGCGCAGCAGCATGATTCCGAGAAAGGCAAGATAGGCAGCCCCCGCCCATTTGAGCATCGAGAACCAGAATTCCGATGCCGCCAACAACGCACCGAGCCCGATTGCCACGGCGCCAATCAACACGAAATCGGAAAGCACCGCGCCGACCATACCCGCAACCGCCCTGCGCAGACCATGCCGCGAACCGTTTGTCAGAGCCAGCAGCACGGTCGGTCCCGGCGTCGCTATGCCGACAAAAGAAACGGCGGCAAAAGCCAAAAGCGTGACGATGTCCATGATGGTCCCTCCAAGCCCGAAGGGTGAAACTTGCACAGGCCGCAACCCTTGGCAATGCCTGAGCCATCAATGCAAAACCCGCCGCCCCTGTGAGGCAGCGGGTTCTTGTCGGGATGCGATCGGATCAGATGCCGCTCTGGCCGTCAGAACCGATATAGGCAATGCGGATCATGTTGGTGGCGCCGGGCGTGCCGAGCGGCACGCCGGCCGAGATGATGATGCGGTCGCCCGGCTTGCCGAAGCCTTCGTCCGCGACGATGCGGCAGGCGCGGTTGACCATGTCGTCGAGATCGGTGGCGTCATGGGTGACGACGCAATGCAGGCCCCAGACGATGGCGAGCCGGCGTGCCGTCTTGATGATCGGCGACAGTGCCAGGATCGGCACCTGTGGGCGCTCGCGCGAGGCGCGAAGGCCTGTCGTGCCCGAGGAGGTGTAACAAACGATCGCCGACAGTTTCAACGTCTCGGCGATCTGGCGGGCGGCAAGTGAGATCGCATCGGCGCCGGTCGCTTCCGGCTGGGCGCGCTGGGCATAGATAATGCCGGGATAATGCGGCTCGCGCTCGATGGCAGTGGCAATCGACGCCATGGTCGAGACGGCTTCGACCGGATAGTCGCCGGAGGCCGATTCGGCCGAGAGCATGACGGCATCGGCACCTTCGAAGACGGCGGTCGCGACATCCGACACTTCGGCGCGCGTAGGCACCGGGGCCGAAATCATCGATTCCAGCATCTGCGTGGCGACGACCACCGGCTTGCCCGAACGGCGGCAGGCGCGGATCAGTTGCTTTTGGATGCCGGGAACCGATTCGAGCGGCATTTCGACGCCGAGATCGCCGCGGGCGACCATCAGAGCATCGGACAGCTCTATGATCTCCTCGATACGCTCGAGAGCCTGCGGTTTTTCGATCTTCGACATCAGACCGACGCGGCCGCGGGCGATCTTGCGCACCTCGGCAAGGTCGTCGGGACGCTGGACGAAGGAAAGCGCTACCCAGTCGACATCGTCGGTGGCAAGCACGGCGTCGAGGTCGGCGCGGTCCTTATCCGTCAGTGCGCCGACTCCGAGCAGCGTGTCGGGAAGGCTGACGCCCTTGCGGTCGGAAATGCGGGTACCTGAAATAACCGTTGTGACGATGCTCTTGCCGTCGCATTTGTCGGCGCGCAGCGCGAGCTTGCCGTCGTCGATCAGCAGGCGATGGCCAGGCTGCACCGATTCCAGGATCTCCGGATGCGGCAGATAGACACGGGTCTGATCGCCGAGCGCTTCGTTGTTGTCGAGCGTGAAGGTCTGGCCTGGCTTCAGGTCGACCTTGCTGTCGACGAACTTGCCGACGCGCAGTTTCGGCCCCTGCAGGTCGGCGAGAATGCCGATCGGCCGGCCGGAGCGCGCCTCGACCGAGCGGATGCGCTGGATGAGCGTACGCATCAGGTCGTGGCTCGCATGGCTCATATTGATGCGGAAGACGTCGGCACCAGCCTGGTGCAGCTTCTCGATCACCGATTCCTCGGCGGAGGCGGGCCCGAGGGTGGCGAGGATTTTAATTTTGCGATTACGCTTCATCAATTCTGGCTTTCTTGCGTCCCTGGGGTGTCGGAGAGTTGGACCATCCAGCTGCCCTGGCGGCCCGTGTCATATTCCTTGAAACCCATCTTCTGGTAGCCGCGGGCATAACAATCCTGCACACCCGAGATCTTGAACTCGTTTTCCGCCACGCACATCTGCACGTCCCCCGTCCATCGTCCTCCCCGGGCGGCGTCCTCTGCGTAGAGGTAATAATAACGCGATTGCAATTCTCCCTCGATCAACACGGCGCAGGTTGTTGCCGGCACCTGCCACCAGCCTTCCGTCACCCAGCCATCTTTGGCCCGATACCCGATCGCGACGCCGACCAGATTCTGCGTTCCGTTGCAGACGCGAAAATCGGCGCGTGCGGCATCTGCGATGAAGAACGGCATAAAAGCTGCAAGAGCGAACAGAGCGAGTCGGACCAGCGGTCCGGACCGCGTGAGGAAACTTGGCGCGGCTTGAATCAACACGGCTCCCAAATAGCTCCACGGTTATTCATATCCGTGTCTTCTTGCGCCGCCGCCAAGCGAAAGTCAACGCGATGCTAATCGATTATATTTCCTTTCATAAACTGCACGTCAAGGGTCATTTCCGTTCCTGCCGCCTGTAGTGCTTGAACCGTCGGGAGCCCCATGCGATCACTGAGCCCGACCGCGCAATAACGAATGGCAATTCCTTCATGGACGACTTCCGATCCTTCGAAATCCTATCCGGCAAACATGACAAAGGCATGGTGATCCTCGCCGATCACGCGATGAACCGCCTTCCCGCGCGATATGGCCGGCTCGGCCTGCCCGATGCGGCCTTTGCCCGCCACATCGCCTATGACATCGGCATCGAGAGCCTGACGCGGCAGCTTTCGGCGAGACTTGGCGTACCTGCGGTGCTTGGTGGCTTCTCGCGCCTGCTGATCGACCCGAACCGCGGCGAGGATGACCCGACGCTGGTCATGAAGATTTCCGACGGCGCCGTAATCTCTGGCAATCATCCGATCACACCGCAGGAATGGGAGTATCGTATCGAGACCTTCCATCGCCCCTATCACCATGCGGTGGCGGCAACTATCGATAAGGTTGCGAACGCCACCGGCCGGGCGCCGCTGGTCCTGTCGCTGCATTCCTTCACGCCGGCGTGGAAAGGAATTCCCCGCCCATGGCATGCCGCAGTCCTCTGGGACAGCGACCGGCGCGCCGTCGGCCCGCTGCTCGACATGCTACGCGCCGATCCAGATCTCTTCGTTGGCGACAACGAACCCTATGACGGCGCCCTGAAGGGCGATACCATGTACCGGCACTGCATGATGACCGGCATCCCGCACGCACTGCTCGAAGTGCGGCAGGATCTGATCGCAGACGAGACCGGGATTGCTGCATGGGCCGAACGCCTGGCGCCGATCTTTGCGGCGATGAACGCCGATCCTGCCCTGCACGAATACGACGTCCATCTGTCGCGCACCGGTCCCTATTGAAGGAAGGAAAGCGAGATGACCGCGCTCAGCAAAGAACAACAGACCGAATTTGAAGCCGCCGCCTTCCGCCGCCTCGTCGCGCATCTTCGGGAGCGCAGCGACGTGCAGAACATCGATTTGATGAACCTGGCCGGTTTCTGCCGCAACTGCCTGTCGAACTGGTACCGCGAAGCGGCCGAAGCCGAGGGAGTCGCCGTGACCAAGGACGAATCGCGCGAAATGGTCTACGGCATGCCTTACGAGGACTGGAAAAATCTCCATCAGAACGAGGCCTCGCCTGTGCAAAAGGCCGCTTTTGAACTGAACAACCCCCACAAATAGCCCATCACGCGGCGAATAGGCTTGACCCTCGCGCCGCTTCGCGGCAGTCACGGGCATCCAAAATTATCGTCCCAATCAGGAGAACACGATGTCTGATGCACATGGCGTCGCCCGCGACCAGCTTCGCGCCTTCATCGAGCGCATTGAACGGCTGGAAGAAGAAAAGAAGACCATCGCCGACGACATCAAGGACGTCTACGGCGAAGCCAAGGGTATGGGCTTCGACACCAAGATCCTGAAGAAAGTCGTGGCGCTGCGCAAAAAGGACGAGCAGGAGCGCATGGAAGAGGAAGCGATCCTCGACACCTATTTGCACGCGCTCGGTATGATCGAGTCCCCGCCGGAAGGCTGATCCGACTGGCATCGCTGACGTCGATAAGCCGCTGGAGCGATCCGGCGGCTTTCTTTTGGAGAGAACGCGACCCCCCGAACACCGACAGTGTCAGATCGAAGCGGCCAAAAGAAAAACCGCCGGATCGCTCCAGCGGTTTTTGAAATTCCCAGGATCGGCATGCTCAGTTCGTATTGAACTTGCGCACTTCCATGAAGTTGACGGCCGTGCCGCTGAAGCGGGCAGGATCGACCGACGCAGTCTTGACGTTGAAACCTTCGGCATAGACGGCGGTCGGCTGGGCGCGCATCGTCTGGCTGACGAAGCGCGGCGCCTTGACCTGCTTGGAGGCCATCTCGAGGCGGGCATTGGTCAGCGCCCACTGCGAAATCATCTTCTGCGTCAGCTTCGGCTCGGTGCGCACCGTCGCGCGGCTGGCGTCGGCGGCGGCGGCCTCCTTCTGCGTCGGGCGCCCCCCCTTGGTGGGAACAGCCGGTGCGACGGCGTTTTCGGCGGCCGGTGTGTCGAAGGCGTCGCCGAAGTTTGCCGACTTCGTTACGGGCGCCAGGGCTGCGAGCTGAAGCGACGGCTTTTGGGCAGGCGGCTGTTGCGGCATCGCGGCGTTGATTGCCTCCTCCACCGTCATTTCCGGCGCATGCGCGGCGACCTGGTTTTCGCCAATCTTGTTCTGCTGGTCGAGCGCGTCGGCAACGGCAGGAGACAGTCCGCCGTCCTGATCGGCCTCGTCGGCCTCTGCTTCCGGATCGGCATCGGCCGCAGCGAGAAGCTTTTCGGCAAGGGCAGGACGTTCGACCGGCGTCGGAACCGGCATACCGCTCAGCATGGCGGGATCGGTCGACGCGACTTCGGCATCGCCGGGCGCACGGCGCTGGCCGAGAAGCGAAGGAATCGGGATGCTGTAGGCGCTAAGATCGGCGAACTGCTGCGGCTGGGCCTGATCGACTGGGAGCGCGGCCAGGGCCTGCTGCGCGGCATTACCCGAAGGCGGCGCCATCAGTGCGCTCGCAACTTCGCTACCGGCCGGCTGGTTGCTGAATGCCGGACGAACCTGCGGCACAGGTGCGTTCAGATTGGCAACTTCGGTCTGCTGCGGCGGCTCGGCCGGGGTCGGCTCGGCAGCCTTCGGCGGCGTCGCCTTGGCAGCAGCGACAGGAGCGGAATCGTCCGACTCATCCTCTTGCTCATCAGCCCCGCCGCCAAAAAGTGCTTCGAACAGCGTCTTGTGCTTCGGCGACGATTCGGACGCACTGGCGATCTCGATCTGCGTGCTGTTGACACGGCGCTTGTAGTCGGCCATCGCCTGCTGATAGCCGGGCAGCGGCTTGCCATCAGCCGGAATGTGAAGGGTATTGCCGTTCGGGAAAAGTCGAACGAGCTCGTCGCGGCTCATGCGCGGCCAGGCGCGAACACCGCCGACATCCATATGCACGAAGGGTGAACCGGATTTCGGATAGAAGCCGACGCCGCCGACCTGCATCTTCATGCCGATGCCGCGCAGGGTTGCGAGCTTGACATCAGGAATAAAGAAATCCATCGCCTTGCCGAGCATATGCTGGCTCTTTTCGGCGACGCCGGAATTGCGCGAGCGCCCGCGCAGCATCTCGTTGGTCGCCGGCGAGCGGAAGCCGCAGACAACATTGATGTAATCCCGTGAACCGCTCTGGCGATAGACTTCCCAGATCAGGTCGAACAGGCGCGGATCCATCTTCGTCGGCTGATTCTTGCGCCAGTCGCGGAGGAAGCGGTTCAGCTGCTCCAGACCCTTGGGGTCGAACTTGCCATTGCGCTTGTAGGTGATGACGGCCTTTTCGCCGGTATGGATGAAATAGAGCTTGAGGCTACGGGTTTCGCCCGCGGCCTCGGAACGCGTACTGACGAATACCGGCGAGGAAACTGCAAGCGCAAGAAGGGCGGCCGCCGCCGTCCTCACTGCCTTTCCGCAAATGTCGGCGCACAAAGAACGCCAGCTCAAGCGCGAAGGCTTGGAATTCCCATTCAGATTCGGCAACTCGATCCCCGTCAGACAGACAATGTCCCGTACTGTCTCAGATGACTGTCAAATGCGGTCACACGATGGCAAAAATGCCACACATGATCAACCTTTTCTTTACATAGTGAACGAGCCACTAACAAGTGGTTTATAATCAGTAACAGTTCGTGGTTGCCTGAGTCTTAATAAATAGGGCTTAAGCCGCATCTTTCTGGGGATTATCGGGGTCTATGCCGTAATCTTTGAGTTTGCGATAAAGTGTGGATCGTCCGATGCCAAGCTTGCGCGCCACTTGACTCATCTGTCCGCGATAGAATTTGAGTGCGAATCGGATGAGTTCCTCCTCGACATCGGCAAGCTTGCGCACGTCGCCCGAGGGATTGACGCTGGCGATTGCATTTTCGGAGGTCTCGGACAGGCGGTGGTGGTGCACCTCCGCTGGCGTCGGCGCCCGGTATTCCTCGCCATATGCCTCGTCCGGGTCGAGGCCGGAATTGTCGGCCACGAGCGCAAGGTGATCCACCACTTCATATTCCGGAAGCTGGGCCGCGATCTGCGGGAAGTCCGCCTCGGTCAACTCCGGCCCTTCGGCCAGAACGACAGCGCGGAAGATCGCGTTTTCGAGCTGGCGGATATTGCCCGGCCAGTCATAGGCGGTCAGCAGCGCCAGCGCGCCTGAGTTGACCGTCATGCGGCGGCCGTTCTTCTGCTCGCTGGAGAAGCGCTCGGCGAAGACGCGCACCAGGTGCGGAATGTCTTCCTTGCGCTTGCGCAGCGCTGGGATGGTGATCGGGAAGACGTTGAGGCGATAGTAGAGATCTTCGCGGAAGTGGCCGTTCTTGACTTCTTCGATCAGATCCTTGTTGGTCGCCGAGATCAGCCGGACATTCACCTTATGTGCGGTGCGCGCGCCGACGGTCTCGATCTCGCCCTGCTGCACCGCGCGCAGCAGCTTCACCTGCACTTCGAGCGGCAGGTCGCCGATCTCGTCGAGGAAGATGGTGCCGCCGTCGGCCTCCATGAATTTGCCGATGTGACGTTCGGTCGCCCCGGTGAAGGCGCCCTTCTCGTGGCCGAAGAGAATGCTTTCGACGAGGTTGTGCGGGATCGCTCCGCAATTGACGGTGACGAACGGCTTGTTCGAGCGTTCACCGCCGGACTGGATGGCGCGCGCCACCAGCTCCTTGCCGACGCCGGATTCACCTTCAAGCACGACGGGGATGTTGGATTGCGCCGCCCGCTGGGCAAGATCGATGACGCGGATCATCGCCGGGCTTGCCGATACGATGTCGTCGAAACCAACGGAGCCTGAGCGCGACCGGCGTCCGGCCCGTGCCTTCACCTCGCGCTGGTCGAGCTTCATCGCATTGGAGATCGACGTGGCGATGCGTTCGGGCGAAACCGGCTTGACGACGAAATCGAAGGCGCCGGCGCGCATCGCCTGCACGACGGTTTCGATGCCGCCCTGACCCGTCTGCACAATGACGGGGATCTGCGTGCCGAATTCGTGAAGTGCATCGAGGAATTCTAGGCCGGTCATCTCGGGCATCATCAGGTCGAGCACGATGACGTTGAAAAGGCCGCTGTCGCGTTTGACCATTTCAAGGCCGATCCGGCCGTTTTCCGCCTGGTGCACGACATGGCCGTGACGCTCGATTGCGTTTTTGAGCAGACGGCGCTGCACCGGGTCGTCCTCGACCACGAGGATTTGCCCTGCTCCCTTGAGCTCAGTGTAACCGGTCATTGTCGCCTCACTTCATGCGAAACCATGGTGGGCACTCTGGCAGAAAGGCTTGAACATCCAGTTTTGAGAAACAATTGCATTTTATTGATTGCGACAGCCGCTTTTCGTGCCGAAGCGAGGCCTTTGATGGGCCGAAAGGCCCTTGATGCGGCGCCTTCTCACGCTTATTCAAACAGACCTGTTATAAAGTGGAGAGGAATTGCGTTTATGAAAATCAAGCTCCCGCACGCCAGCCTTCGTTTGTCGCCTGCAGCGCCAGCGGGGCCTGCCGATCCGGCGCTCGGCGATCTGCCGGTCTGGAAGCTGCAGGATCTTTATCCCTCCGCCACGTCAACCGCCTTCGTCGCCGACATGGAGAAGGCCGGCAAGGCCGCGATCGCCTTCGAGCAAAGGTGGAAGGGCAAACTCGCCGACGCCGCGACGAAAACCGGCAGGCAGGGCATCGGCGCGGCGCTGAAGGAATATGAGGCGCTTGACGACATTATGGGCCGCCTCGGCTCCTTCGCCGGCCTCACCTATTTCTCCGACACCACCAACCCGACCAACGGCAAGCTCTACGGCGACGTCCAGGCCAAGATCACCGAATTCTCAGGCCATCTCCTGTTCTTCGCGCTGGAACTGAACCGCATCGACGACGCGGTCATCGACGCCTGCATCGCCAACGACCCCGATGCCGGTCATTATCGCCCCTGGCTGATCGACCTCAGGAAAGACAAGCCCTATCAGCTCGACGACAGGCTGGAGCAGCTCTTCCTCGAAAAGTCGATGACATCGGCGGCCGCCTTCAATCGCCTGTTTGACGAAACCATGGCGGAACTCCGCTACGAGATCGATGGCGAGAAAGTGCCGCTCGAAGTTGCCTTGAACATGTTGCAGGAAAAGGATTCGGAAGTGCGCCGCAAGGCCGCCATGGCGCTCGCCGAAACCTTCAAGGCCAATATCCGCATCTTCACACTGATCACCAACACGCTTGCCAAGGACAAGGATATCTCCGACCGCTGGCGCGGCTTCGAAGACATTGCCGACTCCAGGCACCTCGCAAACCGTGTCGAGCGCGAGGTCGTCGATGCGCTCGCCGCTGCCGTCCGGGAAGCCTATCCCCGTCTTTCGCACCGCTATTATAAGATGAAGGCGAAATGGCTCGGCATGGAGCAGATGAACTTCTGGGACCGCAACGCGCCGCTTCCGGAAACCTCCAGCGCTGTGATCTCCTGGTCGGAGGCAAAGGACACGGTGCTGTCGGCCTATGGAAATTTCGCCCCCGCGATGGCCGATATCGCTAGGCGCTTCTTCGACGAACAATGGATCGATGCCCCGGTCCGTCCCGGCAAGGCGCCCGGCGCCTTTGCCCATCCAACGGTTCCCTCGGCCCATCCCTATGTGCTCGTCAATTATATGGGCAAGCCGCGCGACGTGATGACGCTGGCCCACGAACTCGGGCACGGCGTGCACCAGGTTCTGGCCGGCGCGCAAGGGGCGCTGATGTGCCAGACGCCTTTGACGCTTGCCGAAACCGCCTCCGTCTTCGGCGAGATGCTGACCTTCCGCGCGCTTCTCGAAAAGACCACCGACAGGCGCGAGCGCAAGGCGATGCTCGCCCAGAAGGTCGAGGACATGATCAACACGGTCGTGCGCCAGATCGCCTTCTACGAATTCGAGCGCAAGCTGCACACCGCCCGGAAATCAGGTGAGCTCACCGCCGACGACATCGGCGAACTCTGGCTCTCCGTCCAGTCCGAAAGCCTCGGGCCGGCGATCAGCATTTCCGAGGGCTACGAGACCTATTGGGCCTATATCCCCCACTTCATCCACTCGCCCTTCTATGTCTACGCCTATGCTTTCGGCGATTGCCTGGTGAATTCGCTCTATGCCGTCTACCAGAAGGCCGAGAAGGGCTTCCAGGAGAAGTATTTCGAACTGCTGAAGGCCGGCGGCACCAAGCATCATTCGGAACTTTTGAAGCCTTTCGGCCTCGACGCCACCGATCCGTCGTTCTGGAGCCATGGCCTGTCGATGATCGAGGGGCTGATCGACGAATTGGAGGCTTTGGATAGGGGATGAGAGAGGCGAGTCCCTGCTCCCCTCGGGGAGAAGGTGCCGGCAGGCGGATGAGGGAACTGCACGGCAGCCCCTCTCCTTCGCATAGGCTCAGGACGTCGCTTCGCTCCACCCCCTCATCTTCGGGCATCTTCTCCCCGAAGGGAGAAGAGAGAAATTATCTAACGCTCTTGATCGCATCCAGGCAGTGAGGAGCAGAACAACCGAAAGCGTTGCGTGGCCGATCAACCTTATATTCTCTTCCGCGACGACACGACCGGCCAGGTGATGCTGTTCGCGGAACCGGCTGAGATGATCGTCGCGCGAACGCGCGCCGAGTTCTTTGCCGGCCTTGTCAGGATGGAAGAAGCCAAGGCCGCCGGCAAATGGCTTGCGGGTTACGTGGCCTACGAGGCCGGATATCTCTTCGAAGAAAAACTCGCTGCCTTCGCCGACGAAAACCGCGAAACGCCGCTTCTCCTTTTCGGCGTTTTCGATGCTCCCCAGCCGGACACACACCCGCTTGCCCGGCCGAAACAGCGTCTCGAAAACGAGGAATTCCTCACGGCTCCGAAAGCTGCCTGGGATTTCCCTGTATATAAAGCGCGTTTCGACCGGCTTCACGAGCACCTCAGGCTTGGCGACGCCTACCAGGCGAACCTCACCATACCGGTCGAGGCCCGCTGGAACGGCGATCCTCGCGCTGCCTTCTGGTCGCTGATCGAACGCCAACCGGTCAAATACGGCGCGCTGGTCGATCTCGGCGGCCCCGTCATCCTGTCGCGCTCGCCCGAATTGTTCTTCCGCACCGATGAGCAAGGCTGGATCGAGACCCATCCGATGAAAGGGACGGCCAAACGCGGCGCCACTGCCGCCGACGATGCCGAAATCATCGAGGCCATGCGCAATGATATCAAGACGCAGGCCGAAAACCGCATGATCGTCGATCTCCTGCGCAACGATATCTCCCGCATCACCGAGGTCGGCACGCTCGATGTCCCGAAGCTCTTCGACGTCGAAACCTATCCGACCGTCCACCAGATGGTCAGTCATGTGCAGGCGAGGCTGCGCCCCGGCCTTTCGATCCGCGACATCTTCTCCGCCCTCTTTCCCTGCGGCTCGATCACTGGCGCGCCGAAGATGCGAGCGATGGAAATTCTCCACGCGCTGGAGGATGCCCCCCGCGATGCCTATTGCGGCGCGATCGGCATGATCTCGCCGAGTGGCGCCATGCGTTTTTCCGTCGCGATCCGCACCATCACGCTTTTCGGCGCCGGCAGGGCCGTCTTCAATGTCGGCGGCGGCATCGTCTTCGATTCGACCGCCGAGGCCGAATATGAGGAATGTCTGCTCAAGGCCCGCTTCGCCGTCGGCGACCAGTGGATCGCGCGATGACCGATTTTTCGCTGATCGAGACGCTGCGCTGGCAGCCCGGCGACGGCTTCATCCGCCTGCGGCTGCATCTCGCCCGGCTTTCCCGTTCCGCCCGTCGCCTTGGCTTCCCGCAGCCGATCGAGGCGGCTGCAAAACTCGAGGACGTCGTGGCGGGCTCTGCCGGTCCGCTGCGCCTCCGACTGACCTTGGATCGGCAGGGTCGCATCGAGGTGACGAGCGCGGCCTTCGTGCCGCTGGCGCCGGAGACGGTCTGGACGGTGCGCATCGCTGAGACGCGTCTTGATTCCACCGACAGGCTGCTGCGCCACAAGACGACGCGCCGCGCCGTCTACGAGGCGGGACGCGCCGAATATACATCGGCCGAAGCCGATGAGGTCATCCTGTTGAACGAGCGCGGCGAGGTCTGCGAGGGCACCATCACCTCCGTCTTTCTTGATGACGGGACCGGTACGCTACGCACTCCACCGATCTCCTGCGGCCTGCTTGCCGGCGTCTTGCGCACCGAGTTGATTTGCGCGCGCAAGGCGCGTGTCGGCCGCCTCACACTTGCCGATCTCGACGCCGGCACGCTCTATATCGGCAACTCGCTGCGCGGCCTGATCCGCGCCAATCTCGTCAGGACCTGATCATGTTCATCCTCTCCCTTACCTATCTCAAATCCAATGGCGAAGCCGACAGGTACATGGAAGCGCATATGGCCTGGGTGAAGGACGGTTATGCCAGGGGCTGGTTCCTCGCCTCCGGCCGCAAAGTGCCGCGCACCGGCGGCGCAATCCTCGCAATCGGCGATCGCACCGCGATCGAGGCCTATGTCGCCGCCGATCCCTTTATCATCCATGGCGTCGCCGCATACGACATTACCGAGCTCGCCGTAACAACGACGGTCGAAGACCTGGAAATCCTGAAACGCTGATTTCAGAGGCGGGCCGGATGGTCCGCCGCCGCTTGCTGACCTCACCCGCCCGATATTTGACCTTTCCCGGTCAACGCTCTTTATTGTGACGCCGTTTTGTGGTTAGAGCCGGTCACCTCGCAATTTCTGCGGCAATTTCAAAAGAATTCTTCAGGCTGATCGCCTTCGTCCCCTTCCACAGGAGAAAAGAATGACGGAAAAGAACCACCCGGTATATGCCGAAATTACCGGTCCGATCGTGATGATCGGCTTTGGCTCCATCGGCCGCGGCACCCTGCCGCTGGTCGAGCGCCACTTCAAATTCGACAAGAGCCGGATGGTCGTCATCGACCCGCGCGACGAGCCCTCGGACATGGAGATACTGAAGAAGTACGGCGTGCTTCACATCAAGGAATATGTCACCAAGGACAATTACAAGGACCTGCTGAAGCCGCTCCTGACGAAAGGTGAAGGTCAGGGCTTCTGCGTCAACCTCTCGGTCGACACCTCCTCGCTCGACATCATCAAGCTCTGCCGCAAGCTCGACGTTCTCTATATCGATACCGTCGTCGAGCCTTGGCTCGGCTTCTATTTCGACAAGGGCATGAGCAATGCCGACCGCACCAACTATGCGCTGCGCGAAACCGTGCGCAAGGAAAAGGCGAAGAACCCGGGCGGCGCCACGGCCGTTTCCACCTGCGGCGCCAATCCCGGCATGGTCTCCTGGTTCGTCAAGCAGGCGCTCGTCAACCTCGCCAATGACACCGGCCTGAAGTTCGACGAACCGGATCAGCACGATCGTGAAGGCTGGGCCAAGCTGATGAAGAAGCTCGGCGTCAAGGGTGTCCATATCGCCGAGCGCGATACCCAGCGTACCAAGCATCCGAAGCCGCTCAACGTCTTCTGGAACACCTGGTCCGTCGAAGGCTTCATCTCCGAAGGCATGCAGCCGGCCGAACTCGGCTGGGGAACGCATGAACAGTGGATGCCGAAGAACGCCAAGAAGCACAAGAAGGGCAACAAGGCGGCGATTTACCTGGAGCAGCCCGGCGCCAACACCCGCGTGCGCACCTGGTGCCCGACGCCCGGCCCGCAATACGGCTTCCTTGTCACCCATAATGAGTCGATCTCGATCGCCGACTACTTTACCGTTCGCGACAAGGACGGCGAAGTGACCTTCCGCCCGACCTGCCACTATGCCTATCATCCGGCCAACGACGCCGTGCTCTCCCTGCATGAGATGTTCGGCAATGGCGGCACGCCTCAGCCGGTCCACCACGTTCTCGACGAGGACGAACTGGAGGATGGCATCGACGAACTCGGCGTCCTGCTCTACGGCCATGAGAAGAATGCCTACTGGTACGGCTCACGCCTGTCGCTGGAGGAAACCCGCCGCATCGCCCCTTACCAGAATGCCACCGGACTGCAGGTAACCTCCGCTGTTCTCGCCGGCATGGTCTGGGCGCTGGAAAACCCGACGGCCGGCATCGTCGAAGCCGACGAGATCGACTACAAGCGCTGCCTCGAAGTGCAGAGGCCCTATCTCGGTCCGGTCGAAGGCCATTACACCGACTGGACCCCGCTCGACGGTCGTCCCGGTCTCTTCCCCGAGGACATCGACACGAAGGATCCCTGGCAGTTCAGGAACATTCTTGTTCGCTGAACCCTCAGTGCGACTTTGAAGATGCCCGCCGCAAGGCGGGCATTCAGACTGCTGACAAACCCCTGGCGATGCCGGGGGTTTTGTGATTCATTGGGACATGTTGAAGAAACCCTCTGCCGAACAGACGGCGATCGAGATGGTGACGCTCGATAGCCTAGTGCCGAAGGATCACCTGCTTCGCAAGATTGATCAGGTGATCGACTTTTCCTTCATTCATGATCGTGTGGCTTTGCTTTACTGCCCGGACAACGGCCGGCCAGCGCTTGATCCGACCTTGATGTTCAAGGCCTTGTTCATCGGTTATTTGTTCGGCATCCGCTCCGAGCGTCAGCTGGTGCGCGAGATCGAGGTCAACGTCGCCTATCGCTGGTTCCTGCGGTTGAAGCTGGCAGATGGCGTGTTCGACGCCTCGACGCTGAGCCAGAACCGGCGTCGGCGCTTCAGCGACACATCGGTGGCCCAGGATATCTTCGACCATATCGTCGAACAGGCGATCGCCCACAAGCTGGTAGACGGCACGGTGCTTTATACCGACTCGACGCATCTGAAGGCCAATGCCAACAAGGGCAAGTACGATCTTGCCATGATCGAGAAGTCGCGTGCCGACTATTGGGCCGATCTCGACCGGGCGATCGAGGCTGAGCGGGCGCTGCATGGGCAGAAGCCGTTGACGGAGAAGGAGCGCGAGCCGCAGGTGAAGCAGACCAAGGTCAGCCGTACCGACCCCCAGGCCGGCTACATGGTGCGCGACGGCAAGCCGAAGGGCTTCTTCTATCTCGATCACCGCACGGTGGACGGCAAGCTCGCCATCATCACCGACACGCATGTGACGCCGGCCAATGTGCATGACAGTATCGTCTATCTCGATCGGCTGGACCGGCAGCGGCATCGCTTCGACTTCGATGTGAAGGCGGTCGGGCTCGATGCCGGCTATGCCACATCCGGCATCGCCAAGGGTCTTGAAGATCGCACTATTCTCGGCGTCACCGGCTACCGCAATCCGACGCCGCCCAAGGCCGGCATGATGCGCAAGTCGAAATTCGACTATGAGCCCGAGACAGACGGCTACCGCTGCCCCGAAGGTCAGCTCTTGACCTATGCCACCACCGACCGCAACGGCTACAAACACTACACATCCGATCCGGCCATCTGCTGTTCCTGCCCGTTGCTGGCGTCGTGCACCAGCAACAGCAAGGCCGTCCGCACCATCACCCGTCATGTCTGGCAAGACGCCCGGGAGCGCACCGACGCTCATCGCCTGACGCCCTGGGGCAAGGCGATCTACAAGCGCCGCAAGGAGACAGTCGAGCGCTCCTTCGCCGATGCCAAGCAGCTTCACGGGCACCGCTATGCGCGCTTTCGAAGTCTGACCCGCGTCGCTTGTCAGTGCCTGCTGGCCGCCGCAGCCCAAAACATCAAGAAGATCGCAATGGCGCTCACCAAAGCACCCAAACCAGCCATGGCATGAGGGCCACAGGCCGCCACCTCCGCTCCGCAGCCGCACCCAATTCGAAGCAGCCAACTCCAAAATAAAACCCGCCGAAAAATATCGACGGGTTTGTCAGCTGTCTGGATGCCCGCCGCAAGGCGGGCATTTTTGTAACGCCTGCTGTATAAATGCCGCCATCGGCGCTCCAAGGCTTGCCATCATGGCGGTCGCACGCCATGTTTTGCGCGAACTGCGGCGGGGTCTGCCCGCGCCGAATCGCCGGGAGAAGCCTTATGAAGATGAAAACTGGTCTCGTTCTTGTCGGTGCTGCAGCCGCGCTTGCCGCCTGCGTTTCATCAGGACCGCGCCCCCTGCCGGTTGCAACCGCACCTGCGCCCGCCGGCGTCGAAGGCGAGTGGACGGATGCCAATGGTTTGACGTCGACATTCTCGAGCGGCCAGTTTGTTACTCGCACAAGCGACGGAACAAATACTCAGATGGCATCGGGGACATACACGACCAGCCCTGATGGGATTATTCAGATAAATCTCTATTCAAATGTCAAACGAACAACATCTCTCGTCAATTGCGCGTTGATTGGTTCCAGCCAGCTGAACTGTACCACCGCAACCGGATCGCAATTTACGCTCTCCCGCCGCGTCTAGTCGGCGACATGAAGGGCTTGCAGGGATCGTCGCGATGCGAGCCTTCGCCGGCTATATGGTCTTACTGGTGGCGATGCCGCTCGCGACATTTGCCGTTGTCTTGCCGGCCAACGTCTATCGTGCCCAGGGTCATCGCGGCTCCCGATTGCGACGGGCCGCTGCAGGTGTTGATCTTCGCCCTGCCGACCTTGCTGATCTAGAGCTGGACGGCGCTTCCACCGCTTGTTTCGCTCCTCTGCCTGATCGTTGCGCTCACTGCAGCTCCGAATATCGCCGAGGCCGTGAACGAACTCTACAGAAACGCCGCCGGAGGCGATTGCCCCGCATAGCAGGCGTCTTTTTTGTCCTCTCCCCTTGGAAAGCCTGCCGCCTAGCCCAGCTTTCCCTTGCGGTTCTATGCCGTGTCATGGAACATCTGCACGCCGGGACACTGCCCCGGCGGACTGTGGAAGGGATCGGCGAGGGGGATCTTTCGCCTCAATCAGGAGAACAGGGATGACGAAGTCTTTCAGCTTCGGTCTTTTGACCGCGTCCATGCTGGCGCTGAGCGCGGGCGCCGCCTTTGCGGATTACGAACTCAATATTCTTCATATCAACGATTTCCATTCCCGCATCGAATCGATCAACAAGTTCGATTCCACCTGCTCGGCCGAGGAGGAAGGCAAGAAGGAATGCTTCGGGGGTGCTGCCCGCCTGAAGACCGCGATCGACCAGCGCCGCCAGGCGCTATCGGGCAAGAATGTCCTTCTGCTGAATGCCGGCGACAATTTCCAGGGCTCGCTCTTTTACACCACCTATAAGGGCGCGGCCGAAGCCGAATTCCTGAACATGATGAAGTTCGACGCCATGACCGTTGGCAATCATGAATTCGACGACAGCGAGGACGGACTTGCCACCTTCCTCGACAAGGTGCAATTCCCCGTGGTGACGGCGAACGTCAAGGCGACGGCTGCCTCCAAGCTCGGCGACCGCATCAAGCCGTCGCTGGTGCTTGATGTTGGCGGCCAGAAGATCGGCATCGTCGGCGCCGTCACCAATGACACGCCCGAATTGTCCTCGCCCGGCCCGAACGTCACGATCGGCGATGACGTCCAGTCGATCACGGCCGCGGTTCAGGATCTGAAGGGCCAGGGCGTCAACAAGATCATTGCCCTCACCCATGTCGGTTATCCCCGCGACCTCACTTTCATCGCCAAGATTCCGGATGTCGATGTCGTCGTCGGCGGCCATTCCCACAGCCTGCTGTCCAACACCGATCCGAAGGCTGAAGGCCCATATCCGACGATGGTCGACAACCCCGGCGGCTACAAGGTGCCGGTCGTCCAGGCCGCCTCCTACAGCAAATATCTCGGCGATATCGTCGTCAATTTCGACGATAACGGCGTCGTCAAGGATGCCAAGGGCGACCCGATCCTGATCGACACGTCCTTCACGCCCGATCCGGCTGTAGTCACCCGCGTCACCGAACTCGCCAAACCGATCGAGGATTTGCGCAAAAAGGTGATCGGCTCCGCCGAAGGCCCGATCGAGGGCGACCGCAAGGTCTGCCGCGTCAAGGAATGCTCGATGGGCAATCTGGTGGCCGACGCCATGCTCGACCGTACGAAGAACCAGGGCGTCTCCATCGCCGTTCAGAACGGCGGCGGCCTGCGTGCGTCGATCGACGGCGGCGACGTTACCCAGGGCGAGGTCATCACCGTGCTGCCTTTCCAAAACACCCTCGCCACGTTCGAGGCCACCGGTGCTGACATCGTCAAGGCGCTCGAAAATGGCGTCAGCCAGATTGATCAGGGCGCCGGCCGCTTTCCGCAGGTCGCCGGCCTGAAATTCTCGTTTGACCAGTCCAAGCCTGTCGGCAGCCGCATTAGCGATGTCCAGGTGAAGGAGGGTGACAATTTCACTTCGATCGATCAAACCAAGACCTACAAGCTCGCTACCAACAACTTCATGCGGGCCGGCGGCGACGGCTATTCGATCTTCAAGGAAGGCAAGAACGCCTATGATTTCGGCCCGGATCTCGCCGACGTGACCGCCGAATATCTGGCTGCCCATTCGCCCTATAAGCCCTATACTGACGGTCGCGTTAGCGAAATCGGCGCGACTGTGGCGCAAGCACCGGCTGCAGCACCGGCACCAACCGCCCAACCTGCCCCCGCCCCTGCGGCTCCGGCAACGCCGGCACCAACAGCCGAGCCCGCCCCAGCCACCGAGCCTGCACCGGCCGCACCCGCGCCCGCTGCGGAACCGATGCCGGCGCCGGCAGCGTCCGCGCCTGTGGCAACGACGCCCTCGACCCATGTGATCGCCAAGGGCGACACCTTCTGGGATCTCGCCGTGACCTTCTATGGCGACGGTACGCTGTGGCGGAAGCTATCCGAAGCCAACGGCAAGCCGAACCCGCATCACCTGATGGTCGGCAAGGAAATCCAGGTTCCCGCCAAGTAAGACGATTTGTCTCCATGTCATCGGCCGGCCCAGGGTTTCACGGGCCGGTTTTTCTTTCTATAGGGTGAACCATGATCTCGGCGTTGCGTATGAGCCGACGAGACAACGAGTGTTGGAACCAGAATGACAGCAGATATTTCACTCCGTCCGGTGCATCATCCGGCCGTCAAGTCAGGCAACATCGGCGTCCTGCTGGTAAATCTCGGCACGCCCGACGGAACCGACTACACCTCGATGCGCCGCTATCTCAGGGAGTTCCTGACCGATCGCCGCGTCATCGAATGGTCGCGCTGGAAGTGGTATCCGATCCTGTTCGGCATCGTACTCAACACGCGCCCACAGAAGGTCGGCAAGGCCTACGAACTGATCTGGAACAAGGAGAAGAACGAAAGTTTTCTGCGTACTTATACCCGCAATCAGTCGGAACTGATGGCCGAGCGGCTGAAGGATCTTGATAACGTCAAGGTCGACTGGGCGATGCGTTACGGCACGCCGTCGATCGGCTCGCGTATCGAGGTGCTGAAGCAAGAAGGCTGCGATCGTATTGTGCTCTTCCCGCTTTATCCGCAATATGCCGCGGCGACGACCGCGACCGTCAACGACAAGGCGTTCCATAAGCTGCTTTCGATGCGCTGGCAGCCGGCGCTGCGCACCGTGCCCGACTATCATGACGACGAAACCTACATCGACGCACTCGCCCGATCCGTCGAAACCCATCTTTCGTCGCTCGACTGGAAGCCGGACATGCTGATCGCCTCCTTCCACGGCATTCCGATGTCCTATTTCAAGCAGGGCGACCCCTATTACTGTCAGTGCCAGAAGACCGGCCGGCTGCTGCGCGAGCGCCTGGGCCTCAAGCAGGAAAACTTCATGGTCACCTTTCAGTCCCGCTTCGGGCCGGAGGAATGGCTGCAACCTTATACGGACAAGACGGTGGAGAAACTCGCCTGCGACGGCGTCAAGCGCGTCGCCGTCATCAACCCCGGCTTCGTCTCCGACTGTCTGGAAACGCTGGAGGAGATCGCCGAACAGGCCGCGCACTCCTTCCATGAAAACGGCGGCGAGAAGTTTGCGCATATCCCCTGCCTCAACGACAGTGAAGACGGCATGAAAGTGCTGGAAAAGGTCGTCCGCCGCGAATTGCAGGGCTGGGCGTGAGGAAAAGCAGCACCGTAGGCATAACCGGCGGCAGCCCACCGATCTCGACGAGAGGGAACCTGCTTTTCACCTAGGGGTGGAGGTGTGGCATCCGCGTGGCATTTCTTCCTCGCAAAGAACATGCTAATTCCCCACATCAGTGTGTGGGCGCATGCGCCGATGGGAGGGTTTTTTCATGCTGTTGGGCGGTTTCGATGTCGTCGTGATCGTGCTGGTCATCTTCGTCATCCTGGTCCTCTTTGCCGGGATCAAGACGGTGCCGCAGGGCTACCGCTACACCATCGAGCGCTTCGGCCGTTATACCCGCACGCTGGAGCCGGGCCTCAACCTCATCACCCCATTCATCGAGCGCGTCGGCGCCCGGTTGAACGTGATGGAGCAGGTGCTGAACGTGCCGACTCAGGAAGTGATCACCAAGGATAACGCCTCGGTTTCGGCCGATGCCGTCGCCTTTTATCAGGTGCTGAACGCAGCCCAGTCCGCCTATCAGGTCTCCAACCTCGAAAACGCCATCCTCAACCTCACAATGACCAATATCCGCTCGGTCATGGGCTCGATGGACCTCGACGAACTGCTTTCCAACCGCGATGCGATCAACGACCGGCTGCTGCGCGTCGTCGACGAGGCCGTGCAACCCTGGGGCATCAAGGTCACCCGCGTTGAAATCAAGGACATTCAGCCGCCGCGTGACCTCGTCGATGCCATGGCCCGCCAGATGAAGGCCGAGCGTGAAAAGCGCGCGCAGGTGTTGGAAGCCGAAGGCGCGCGCAATGCCCAGATCCTGAGAGCCGAGGGCGCCAAGCAATCCGCCATCCTGCAGGCCGAGGGCCAGCGCGAAGCCGCCTTCCGCAACGCCGAAGCCCGCGAGCGCCTTGCCGAGGCCGAAGCCAAGGCGACGAGGATGGTCTCCGAGGCGATTGCCGCCGGCGACGTGCAGGCGATCAACTATTTCGTCGCGCAGAAATACACCGAGGCGCTCGCCTCGGTCGGCTCGGCGCCCAACTCCAAGATCGTGCTGATGCCGATGGAAGCCTCGTCTATCCTCAGCTCCCTCGGCGGCATCGGCGCCATTGCCCGCGAGGTATTTGGCGACACCGGCAACCCGCCGCCTCCGCCGCCGCGTCCGCGCCCCGCGCCGGTCCGCTCGACGCCGCCGATCAATCCGCCGAACCCCAACCCCTTCAACCCCGATCCGGAGCGCTGAGCCATGCTGGCGAAGATCATCGCCGAACTCGGTCCGTGGAGCTGGTGGGTTGTTGGCCTGGTTCTGCTCGCCGCGGAAATGATCGTGCCGGGCTTCTTCCTCGTGTGGATCGGCCTCGCCGCCTTGATAGTCGGCGCACTGTCACTGCTCTTCTGGGACAGCGCCTTCTGGCTCTGGGAGTTGCAGGCGATCCTATTTGCCCTGCTTGCTGTCGCCACGACCTTAGCCGGCCGTCGGCTGATGCTGCGCAATGCCGCCACTGACGAGCCCTTCCTCAATCAACGCGGCGCAAGCCTCGTCGGCCGTACCGCGACGCTGCACGAGCCGATCCGCGAAGGCCGCGGCCGCATCCGTCTCGATGATACGCTGTGGCAGGTTATGGGGCCTGATCTGCCCGTGGGCACGCAGGTCAAGGTGGTTGCGAGCAACGGCCGCGACCTCAAGGTCGAACCCGTCTAGTCAAACAGTGCTGATCAGGCGACGCCGATCCGCAGCAGGTCGTGGAAATGCACCAGTCCGAGCGGCCGTCTGTCGTCGTCGATGACGATCAGCGCGCCGATGCTGTGCTGATTGAGCAGCGCGAGGGCAGCAGTCGCCAGCATCGTCGGCTTCACCGTCTTCGGCGTCCTCGTCATGATGTCGTCGACGGCAAGTTCGGCGAGATTGCGGGTCAGGTTGCGCGCCATATCGCCCTCGGTGACGATGCCGCAGAGCCGTCCGTCCTCGTCGAGCACGCCGACGCAACCGAAATGCTTGCGCGACAGCACGGTGATCGCCTCCGGCATTGGCGTGCCCTTGGCGACGAGCGGCAACCGCTCACCGGTATGCATGATGTCGACGACATGCGTCAGGCTGGCGCCGAGCTTGCCGCCGGGATGGAAGACATGGAAATCGGTGGCGGTAAAGCCGCGCGCCTCCAGGAGCGCCACCGCCAAGGCATCGCCAAGCGCAAGCTGCATCAGGGTCGAGGTCGTCGGCGCCAGCCCGTTGGGGCAGGCTTCCTGCTCGTTCGGCACCAGAAGCACGATATCGGCTGCGGTGGCAAGCGACGAGCTTTTGCCACAGGTGAGCGCGATCAGCGGTATGGAAAAGCGCCGCGTGTAGGAAATGATGCTCTTGAGCTCGGCGCTCTCGCCGCCCTTGGAAATCGCCAGCACGACATCGTCGCGCGCGATCATACCGAGATCACCGTGATTGGCTTCGGCCGCATGCACGAAGAAGGCGGGCGTCCCGGTCGACGCGAAAGTCGCCGCCAGCTTGGCGCCGATATGGCCGCTCTTGCCGACGCCGGTGACGATCACCCGGCCGGAGATATCGCCGATGACTTCGATCGCGCGGGTGAACGGGCCGGCCAATCCATTGTCCAACGCCTGTTCGAGCGCTTCAAGACCGCGTCTTTCGATTGCAATCGTGCGTTTTGCCGATTCGAGCACGCTGTTTTCGACCAGTTTTATCGCTCTTCTGTTCATGGACTTGCGTTAGACCTTTTCACTTTCCAAGTCCACCCCGGCATCTTTCCGAATTGTGAATGGCGCCCGCCGACGGCAACGAATGATTAACCACAAGGCTTTACCTTTGGGTAAGAAGCGAAGCATGTCAGGCGCGAATTGCATGGGCCACCCAAATCAGACGAGCAGTGTGACGCCGCTCCGCGCCATAAGCCGTGCCGTCTCTTTTGCTGCATTCGGCTGCCTGCTTCTCGGCCAGCCCCCCGCCTTCGCGCAGTCCGCCTCCCAGCAACAGGCGAGCACGACGAACAACCGCACCACAAACAATGCAGCCGCCGGTTTCGATGACGAAACCGATGTCTCCACCACACCTGCGGCAAACGGCACGGCCGCGACTGTGGATGAAACCCAGCAGCGGCCCGCCATAGCCGACGCGCAACCCGGAGACGAGATTACCGGCTCCATCCTCGACGAGGACATGCGCCGGCTAAACACCCGTGAAGCGCGGGTCGATGAGACTCTGCCGGGGCGCCGGGCCGCCGAAAGCGCCTCGACCGCGGAAACGCCGGGCATTCCGCTTGGCACCTTCGTGCTCCGTCCGAGCGTCACCCAGAGCATCAACACCGAGACCACCAAGGATGGCGACACCAGGCAGCGGCGCGCCTTCCTCGAGACCGATGCGGCGGCGACGCTGACCTCCGACTGGGGTCGCCACCAGTTGAGCGTCACCTCGGAAGGCGCCTGGCAGAAGAATATCAGCGGCGAAGGCGAGGAGCAGCCGTCCTTCAAGATCAACGGCGACCTCAGGCTGGATCTCCCCCAGGATACGGTCGCCCACCTCACCGCCGGGTATAATTTCTACCGCGAAGATACGGACGACCCCGACGCGATCGCCAATGCGACGCAGCAATCCGATGTGCAGGAGTTTTCGGCCGGCGCCTCCGTCCAACGCGATTTCGGCATCCTGCGCGGCACGACGGCGCTGGCGCTCACCCGTTCGATCTATTCCGACGCGACGCTGGCAAGCGGCGCAACCGTCACGCTCAGCGATCGCAATCAGACGACAGGCACGTTGCGCGGCCGCGTCGGCTACGAGCTGTCACCCGCGCTCATCCCCTTCATCGAGGCCACGATCGGCCGCACGATCTATGACGAAACGCGCGACTCCGCCGGTTACGAACGTTCGGGCCACAGCTATGGCGCCAAGGCCGGCGTCGAAGTCGATCTCGGCGAAAAACTCAAGGGTGAGGTCGGTGCCGGCTACGCGATGGCCGACTTTGAAGACGGCCGTCTGTCTTCGATCGATACCGCGACACTCGATGCGAGCCTGCTCTGGTCGCCGATCCGCGGCACCGACGTCAATTTCGACCTGGAGACGAGCATCCAGCCCTCGACGACGGCGGGCGAGAGCGGCTACGTCTCGCACGCCTTGACCACGACGGTCACCCACCAGCTGCGCGACAATCTGGTGGGCACGATGATCGGTGGCGTCATATGGCGCGATTATCCCACTGACAGCACCATCAACGACGAGCTCGTCTATACCGCGGCGACCGGGCTGACCTGGAACATCAACCGTTATCTCGATCTGACCAGCACGCTCGGCTACGAGCTGACGACGCGCAAGGACGGCGACGACTCGCAGCAATTCCGCGCCGGCGTCGGCCTGAAGCTGAAAAGATAAACGCCGCGCATCCGATGGGAGGCGCGGCGCTGCTCACTGATAGATTGGACGGAACCTTACCTCAGGCCGGCAAGTAATTCCTTGAAGCCGCCTTCGACGGATGGACGGATGTCAGCACGTTCGAGGGCGTAGGCGACGTTCGCCAGGATGAAGCCGTCCTTGGCGCCGCAGTCATAGGTCGTGCCGCGGAAATGGTAACCGGCGAAATCCTGTTCCTTCAAGAGCTTCAGCATGCCGTCGGTGAGCTGGATCTCGTTGCCGGCGCCGCGCTCCTGGGTTTCGAGGATCCGGAATATCTCCGGCTGCAGGATGTAACGGCCGTTGATGAAGAAGTTGGAAGGCGCCGTTCCCTTGACGGGCTTTTCCACCATGCCGGTGATTCGGAAGCCCTCGCCGATCGCCTCGCCAACGCCGACGATGCCGTATTTATGCGCCTGGTCGGGCGCGCATTCCTCAACGGCGATGATATTGCCGCCGCTCTGGCCGTAAAGGTCGATCATCCCCTTCATGCAGCCCTTGTCGCCCTTCATGATCATGTCGGGCAATAGCAGAGCGAAAGGTTCGTCACCGACGATTTCGCGGGCGCACCAGACCGCATGACCGAGGCCGAGCGGCTCCTGCTGGCGGGTGAAGCTCACCGTGCCGGCCTTCGGCAATTGCTGGGCGAGAAGGGTGATTTCCGCCTTCTTCGCGCGCTCGCGCAGCGTCTGCTCCAGCTCGAAATGAATGTCGAAATAATCTTCGATGACGTGCTTGTTGCGCCCGGTGACGAAAACGAGATGTTCGATCCCGGCCTCGATCGCCTCATCGACGACATATTGAATGATCGGCTTGTCGACGACGGTCAACATTTCCTTCGGAACAGCCTTTGTCGCCGGCAGGAATCGCGTCCCCAACCCGGCCACCGGAAATACTGCTTTACGAACTTTGTTGTGCTGAGCCACACCGGCCTCCTGCTTCGCCATATCGCTTTGGAATAGAGCCCTTTCGCTCTACCTAGTATAGAATTGCTACTGTTTTGCAATGGTGACCGGAGCGCACCGCCATGGTAAAGAATTTGTTGACTCCGTTCCTGTAGTCTCGGGTCTGGGCGGACATGACGCCTCTGCTGTACCGAAAACTGAAGATGACGGATACGACTGTCGATGATCCAGAATCACAAAAACTCCCTTCGTGGTCTTGCTCTCGCCCTCGTTGTCGCCGCCCAGGTGGGCCTGGTCCCCGACAACGCGAAAGCCGATTCCCGGTTCCAGAAATGGATCGCGGATTTTTACCAAACAGCCGCACAGAGTGGCATCAGTAAGGCAACCTACCAAAAGGCTTTTTCGGGGGTAAGCGAGCCCGACCCGACGGTGCTCGAAAAAGCCGCCAATCAGCCGGAATTTGCCTCGAAAGTCTGGGACTACATCGATTCGCGCGTCAATCCTTATACGGTCAAGATCGGCCGCGAGATGGCCGTCAAGCATGCCCGGACGCTTAACGCGATCGAGCAGCGCTTCGGCGTCGACAAGACCATTCTGCTCGCCATATGGTCGATGGAATCCAATTACGGAGCGATTCTCGACAAGGATGACAGGCTGCACTACGTGCCGCGCGCGCTGGCGACACTGGCCTATGCCGATCCGAGCCGCGCCAAATTCGCCAAGAAGCAGCTGGTTGCCGCGCTGAAGATCCTGCAGAACGGCGACGTGCCCGCACGCGACATGACCGGCTCCTGGGCAGGCGCCATGGGCCACACGCAGTTCATCCCGACGAGCTATCTGCTTTACGCCGTCGACGCCGACGGCAACGGCCATCGCGACATCTGGAATTCGGTGCCGGATGCGCTGGCAACCTCGGCCAATCTCTTGATGAAGAACGGCTGGGATACCGGCAAGACCTGGGGCTACGAGGTCGTCGTTCCCGCCGCCGCCGCCAAACAGGTGGGCAAGACCCATACGCTCGCCCAATGGGCGGAGCTCGGCCTGAAGCGCCCGAGCGGCAAGGGCTTCCGCGAGGGCGGCGCCAAGGCGGTGCTGAAGATGCCGGCCGGGCCGAGCGGCCCGGGCTTCCTGATGACCGCCAACTTCTTCACCATCAAGAACTACAACGCCTCGGACAGCTACGCGCTTGCCGTCGGCCTGCTGGCCGATCAGATCGCCGGTTACGGCGGCATGCAGCAGCGCTGGCCGCGCCCGGATGGCGCCCTTGATATCACCGAGAAATTCGAGCTGCAGACCCGCCTCAAGACCCTCGGCTATTACAATGGCGAGGTCGACGGCAATTTCGGCTCGGGTTCGAAAGCGGCGATATCGGCGGTGCAGGAGCGCATCGGCATGCAGCCGGACGGCGAGCCGTCGCTGCCGCTTCTGAACGCCCTTCGCCGATAGCTCATGCCGAAAAGCAAGCGCCGATTGGAAGCCGTTGAACCGTGACCTACATGAATAGCGGGAGTGGACGCTGAGCCACCCTGCATGCAAGATGCCGGCAGATGCGGAACTGCCCATGATGAAGAAAATTGATCGACCCCCAATCCGTTGGCTGGTGCTCGCCTTGACGGCAGCTTCGCTATGCATCGGCGCGCTTGCGCCGGTGAATGTCGCCGAAGCCCAAGAGCAGCGCTATCAGCGCCGGTCGATCCTCGATATCCTTCTTGGTCGGCGCTATCTCGATGAGAGTCCGCAGGTCCCTGATGCCCCGCAGCCGAGACGCCAGCAGCAGCGCAAGCGCCCGCCGCCGCAGAAGGCGGTGATCAATACCCGCACCGCGCCGCCGGTGCGGCCGCCGGTCCAGGAAGAGCCGGTCGTGCAGAAGCTCGGCGACGCCAAGAAGATTCTGATTGTCGGCGATTTCCTCGCCAGCGGCCTCGGCGACGGCCTGACTGCCGCCTTCGAGACTTCACCCGGCGTCGTCGTCGAGGCCCGCGGCAACGTCTCCTCAGGCCTTGTCCGCGACGATTATTACGACTGGCCGGAACAGCTGCCGAAGATGATCGACGAGCTGAAGCCGGTCATCGTCGTCGTCATGATCGGCGCCAACGACCGCCAGCAGATGGTGACTGACACCGCCAAGGAAAGATTCCGCACCGACGGCTGGCTTGCCGAATATCGCCGCCGTGTTCTTTCCTTCGGCAAGGAGGTCACCGACCGGAAGATCCCGCTGCTCTGGGTCGGGCTGCCCGCCTTCGAATCCGACCAGATGACGGCCGACGCCGCTCAGATGAACCAGCTCTATCGCAACCAGGTCGAAAGCATCGGCGGCGAATTCGTCGATATCTGGGATGGCTTCGTCGACGAAAACAGCAACTTCATCGTCACCGGTTCGGATGTGAACGGCCAGCAGGTGCGCCTGCGCACCTCCGACGGCATCAACCTCACGCAGGCTGGCCGTCGCAAACTTGCCTTCTATGTGGAAAAGCCGGCGCGCCGCATTCTCGGCACCCAGGCAAGCCCGGATCTGGTGCGGCTGGACGAAAGTGCCCTGCCCGGTCTCGGCCTTCCCACCAATCCGGTCGAACACACCGTGCCGATCAGTCTCTCCGATCCCAATCTCGACGGCGGCACCGAGCTTCTCGGCGCAAGGCCGCCGCCGGTGACGCTGACGAAATCGCCGCGCGATCTCCTCGTCGAACAGGGTGAGATGACGCCGGCCCCTGTCGGGCGCGTCGACGATTATCGCATGCCGGCGGCCAAGACGCCGGCCGAAGTCTCGGTGAAATGAGAAAGGCCGCACGCGCATGATGCCGAAACGTGTCGGGCGGCTTCGGACCACATCATGCTCCTGTTCCAGCCGGCCTTCATAGCCTTCACTTTGCCGCCGCCTGCGGCCAGCTCAGATAATAATAGTTCGAACCCACCAGGCCGAAGAAGGCATTGCTGTCCGTCGTCTGGTCGACATAGCTGCCGTTTTCCTTGACGAAGGTGCCGTCGGAACCACGCTCCAGATGTGCGTTCAGGAATTCGCTCCAGCCGCTCACGTCGATCGCCTTGCCGGCCTTGCTTTCCGTGTCTGCCTCATCGGGATCGTCGACGTCCCAGGCGACGACCGACACACCTTGCGTCGGATCGGAGATGGTGAGCGTGCCTGCTTCCAGCGCAGCCAGCAAATCATGAGCCTTGCCGCTCTCGCCTTCCGCGGCGGCGGCTTCCTGCAGCTGCTGCTTCAGCATCGACATGAAGGAGGCGCTGGTGATATCCGCCCTGTCGCCCGTCGCATCGGTCTCTTCAGTCGTGTCGCTTTGCGATGAAAGCGTGTCGAGCAGGCCCGACAGCGCCTGATTGGAAAGAAGCGATGCGGAGCTCGAATCGAGCCCGTAGCTGCTCAGGATACTGGCCACTGACGAACTTTGCGGATCCTGCGACTCGTCTTGGGAATTGCGGAGGTTCTTCAGGGCATATTGGGCCGAAACCATCCGTGTGCTGTCAAGCGCGGAAACCATTTTAAAAATCCTTGTCGATCGTTCGCGGCAGTCAATGTCCCTGGCGCCGCGGCCGATGGTGAAATGTCCTGGCCGAAACGGCGGGGTACCTCCGCTCCGGTCGCCGCCGGCTCCTCCTGAGCCCGCGTCCGCCGCAACCTTCAGGCGCCGGCATTGCTCGAGGCTTGCGGGGAAGACCGGCGCGTCAAGCGGTCGCACCGGCAGTAAGCGCCCTTCTGGACGCGCGCTCCATAAAAAAACTCTGCCTGTAAACAGCTCCCCGAAGGTTGGACAACAACCTTCGGGGAGCAGTTCACAGGCGGAGTTCGTCTCTTCCTGAGCCTGCGCGAGCCGACCGTCAGTTCGGCAGCACGCTCGAGCCCATCAAAGCCTCGTCGATGGCGCGAGCAGCCTGGCGGCCTTCGCGGATCGCCCAGACCACCAGCGATTGGCCGCGGCGCACGTCGCCAGCCGTCCAGAGCCTGTCGATCGAGGTCTTGTAATCCCGGTCGTTGGCGACGACGTTGGTCGAGCCGCGCTTATCGGTGTTGAGCGTCAGCTTGCCCTCGAGCTCCTTCAGCACGCTTGTCGTGAACGGGCCGCGGAAACCGATGGCGATGAAGGCGAGATCGGCGCGGATGACGAATTCCGTACCCGCAACCGGCCGCCGGCGCTCATCGACCTCACAGCATTTGACGCCGGTCAGCACGCCGTCTTCGCCGATGAATTCGAGCGTCGCCACCTGGAATTCGCGCACGGCGCCCTCGGCCTGCGAAGAGGAGGTGCGCATCTTTGTCGCCCAGAAAGGCCAGACAGCGAGCTTGTCTTCCTTCTCCGGCGGCTGCGGCCGGATGTCGAGCTGGGTGACCTTCACGGCGCCCTGGCGGAACGCCGTGCCAACACAGTCCGATGCCGTATCGCCGCCACCGACGACGACGACATGCTTGGCGCCGGCAAGGATCGGATCCGACGGCCAGCCGACGCTGTCGATGTTCTCGCGCCCGACGCGGCGGTTCTGCTGCACCAGATAGGGCATGGCATCATGCACGCCGGCAAGGTCAATGCCCGGAATGCCCGCCTCGCGCGGCGTCTCCGAGCCGCCGCAGTAAAGAACGGCGTCGTGATCGGCGAGCAGCTGCTCGACCTTGACGTCGACGCCGACATTGACGCCGCAATGGAAGGCGACGCCCTCGCCCTTCATCTGCTCGACGCGGCGGTCGATGAAGTTCTTCTCCATCTTGAAATCGGGAATGCCGTAGCGCAGCAGGCCGCCCGGCTTGGTCTCACGCTCATAGACATGCACCTCGTGGCCGGCGCGGCCGAGCTGCTGGGCAGCCGCCATGCCGGCAGGACCGGAACCGATGACGGCGACCTTCTTGCCGGTATGGACGGTCGCCGGCTGCGGCCGGATGAAGCCGAGCTCATAGGCCTTATCGGCAATCGCCTGTTCGACCGTCTTGATGGCAACAGGCGCATCTTCGAGGTTCAGCGTGCAGGCTTCCTCGCAAGGCGCCGGGCAGACGCGGCCGGTGAACTCCGGGAAGTTATTGGTCGAATGCAGGTTCTGGATCGCCGCTTCCCAGTTGTTGTTGTAGACGAGGTCGTTCCAGTCAGGAATCTGGTTGTGCACCGGGCAGCCGGTGGGACCATGGCAATAGGGAATGCCACAGTCCATGCAGCGCGCGGCCTGTTTCTGCACTTCCGGATCCGACATCGGGATCGTGAATTCGCGGAAATGGCGGATACGATCCGACGCCGGCTGGTACTTCGCCACCTGCCGGTCGATTTCCAGAAACCCTGTTACCTTACCCATCTCTTCGTCCCTTACCCTCATGACCGCCTCATCCGCGGCCAATTGTCTGTCGTCAGTCCCGGCATTCCGGGCGGGTTGCTTCTCTTGACCGTCATTGGAACATATCCCCTGAAACTTCCGGGCGATCTCGACGGCCATCGGCCGTCGGCATGATCGTCACGGATCATCGAGACGTTTCCGATATTCGCCACCTGCAATCAGCCCGTGGCGAATATCCCGGTGCAAATCACTCGGCGGCGATGCCCATCCGGCTGCGCTCCATTTCCTCAAGCGCACGGCGGTATTCGACCGGCATGACCTTGCGGAACTTCGGACGGTAGTCGGCCCAGTGATCGAGGATCTGCTTGGCACGGGACGAGCCCGTATAGTGCAGATGGTTGGAGATCAGCTGGTAAAGGCGCTCCTCGTCATGGCGCGTCATGTCGCCCGACACGTCGACGCGTCCCTTGTGCATGAGATCGCCGCCGTGATGATGCAGCTTCTCCAGCATGTCGTCTTCCTCGGGGACCGGCTCGAGTTCGACCATCGCCATGTTGCAGCGGCTGGCAAAATCGCCGGCTTCATCGAGCACATAGGCGACACCGCCGGACATGCCGGCCGCGAAATTGCGCCCCGTAACGCCGAGCACGACGACGACACCGCCGGTCATATATTCGCAGCCATGGTCGCCGACACCTTCGACAATCGCGATCGCACCGGAATTGCGCACGGCGAAACGTTCGCCCGCTACCCCGCGGAAGTAGCATTCGCCCTCGGTCGCGCCGTAAAGCACGGTGTTGCCGACGATGATCGAGTTCTCGGCGACGATCCTGGAGTTTTCCGGCGGCCGGATGATGATCTTGCCGCCCGAAAGTCCCTTGCCAACATAGTCGTTGCCGTCGCCGATCAGGTTGAAGGTAACGCCGCGCGCCAGGAAGGCGCCGAAGCTCTGGCCCGCCGTGCCGCGAAGCGTCACGTTGATCGTGTCTTCCTTCAGCCCGCGATGGCGGAAGCGCTTGGCGACCTCGCCGGACAGCATCGCTCCGGCCGAACGGTCGACGTTCTTGATGTCGACCTCGAAGGCAACGGGCGTCTTGTCGGTCAGCGCCGGCTGCGCCTGCTCGATCAGCACGCGGTCGAGAATGTCGTCGATCGGGTGCTGCTGCCGGCTCGTCCAGAAGGTCTCTTCCTTGGCGGCATCGACCTTGTGGAAGATGCGGCTGAAGTCGAGACCCTTCGCCTTCCAGTGCGCCAGCATCTCGTCCTTCTCCAGGAGCTCCGAAGCGCCGATGATCTCGTCGAGCCGGGTAAAGCCGAGCGAGGCGAGGATTTCGCGCACTTCGTTGGCGACGAAGAAGAAGTAGTTGATGACGTGCTCCGGCGTGCCCTTGAAGCGCTTGCGCAGCACCGGATCCTGCGTTGCCACGCCGACCGGACAGGTGTTGAGATGGCACTTGCGCATCATTATGCAGCCGGCCGCGATCAGCGGCGCGGTGGCGAAGCCGAACTCGTCGGCGCCGAGCAATGCCCCGATGATGACGTCGCGGCCGGTCTTCAGACCGCCGTCCACCTGCAGGGCGACACGCGAACGCAGGCCGTTCAGCACCAGCGTCTGCTGGGTTTCGGCAAGGCCGATTTCCCACGGGCTGCCGGCATGCTTGAGCGAGGTCAGCGGCGACGCACCGGTGCCGCCGTCGAAGCCGGCGACCGTGATATGGTCGGCGCGCGCCTTGGCGACGCCGGCGGCAACCGTGCCGACGCCGACTTCGGAGACGAGCTTGACCGAGACATCGGAGGTCGGGTTGACGTTCTTCAGATCGTAGATCAGCTGCGCCAGATCCTCGATCGAATAGATGTCGTGGTGCGGCGGCGGCGAGATGAGGCCGACACCCGGCGTCGAGTGGCGGGTCTTGGCGACCGTCGCATCGACCTTGTGACCGGGCAGCTGGCCGCCTTCGCCGGGCTTGGCGCCCTGCGCCACCTTGATCTGCAGCACATCGGCATTGACCAGATATTCGGTCGTGACGCCGAAGCGGCCCGACGCGATCTGCTTGATCGCCGAACGTTCCGGATTGCTCGACCCGTCGGAGAGCGGCATGTAGCGATCGGATTCCTCACCGCCCTCGCCGGTGTTCGACTTGCCGCCGATCCGGTTCATGGCGATCGCCAGCGTCGTATGCGCCTCGCGGGATATCGAGCCGAAGGACATCGCTCCCGTCGAGAAGCGCTTGACGATATCGGCCGCCGGCTCGACCTCGTCGATCGAGACCGGCTTGCGGCCGAGCGCCTCGGCGCTCTTGATATTGAACAGGCCTCGGATCGTGTTCATGCGCAGCGCCGAATTGTTCACCATCTCGGCGAATTCGCGGTAGCGATCCTCGGCATTGCCGCGCACGGCATGCTGAAGAGCTGCGACCGCATCCGGCGTCCAGGCATGGCTTTCGCCGCGCATGCGGTAGGCGTATTCGCCGCCGATATCGAGCGTCGTCGCAAGCAGCGGATCTTTGCCGAAGGCGGCGTTATGGCGGGCGACGGTCTCTTCGGCGATCGCTTCGAGACCGATGCCTTCGATCATCGTCGCGGTGCCGAAGAAGTACTTGTCGACCAGCTCCGACGACAGGCCGATCGCATCGAAGATCTGCGCGCCGCAATAGGACTGATAGGTCGAGATGCCCATCTTCGACATGACCTTGAGGATGCCTTTGCCGACCGCCTTGATATAGCGGTAGACGACTTCCGAAGCGTCCACTTCCTTGGGGAATTCGCCCTTGGCATGCATATCGAGCAGCGTGTCGAAGGCGAGATAGGGATTGATCGCCTCGGCGCCGTAGCCGGCGAGCAGGCAGAAATGATGCACTTCGCGCGGCTCACCGGTCTCGACGACGAGACCGACCGAGGTGCGAAGCCCCTTGCGGATAAGGTGATGGTGCACGGCAGCCGTCGCCAGCAGCGCCGGAATGGCGATCCGGTCCGGGCCGATCTGCCGGTCGGAGAGCACGATGATGTTGTAACCGCCCTTGACGGCCGCTTCCGCGCGTTCGCAAAGCCGGTCGAGCATCTCGGGCATGCCGGCGGCGCCACGCTCGATATCATAGGTGAAGTCGAGCGTCTTGGTATCGAAGCGGTCCTCCGTATGGCCGATCGAGCGAATCTTCTCGAGATCGCCATTGGTCAGGATCGGCTGACGCACCTCGAGGCGCTTGGCGTTGGCCATGCCTTCGTGGTCGAGAATGTTCGGACGCGGGCCGATAAAGGAGACGAGGCTCATGACGAGTTCTTCTCGGATCGGGTCGATCGGCGGGTTCGTCACCTGCGCGAAATTCTGCTTGAAATAAGTGTAAAGCAGCTTCGGCTTTTCCGACATCGCCGAGATCGGCGTATCCGTGCCCATCGAGCCGATCGCTTCCTGCCCCGTCGTCGCCATCGGCGACATTAGGATGCGGGTGTCCTCGAGCGTATATCCGAAGGCCTGCTGGCGGTCGAGCAGCGACACGTCGCGGCGTAGCGCCCGCGGCTCCACCGGTTTCAGCTCTTCGAGGATCAACTGGGTCCGGTCAAGCCAGCTGCGATAGGGATGTGCGGTGGCCAGTTGCGACTTCACCTCGTCATCGGAGATGATCCGGCCTTCTTCCATATCGATCAGCAGCATCTTGCCCGGCTGCAAGCGCCACTTCTGGATGATCTTTTCCTGCGGAACCGGCAGCACCCCGGCCTCGGAAGCCATGATGACGCGGTCGTCATCGGTCACGAGGTAACGCGCCGGCCGCAGGCCGTTGCGGTCGAGCGTTGCACCGATCTGCTTGCCGTCGGTGAAGGCAACGGCAGCCGGCCCGTCCCAAGGCTCCATCAGCGCGGCATGATATTCGTAGAAGGCCTTGCGTTCGGCTGCCATCGACTGGTTGCCGGCCCAGGCTTCCGGGATCAGCATCATCACCGCATGCGCCAGCGAATAGCCGCCGCGCACCAGGAATTCGAGCGCATTGTCGAAGCAGGCCGTGTCCGACTGCCCCTCGTAGGAGATCGGCCAGAGCTTAGAAATGTCTTCGCCGAACAGCGGCGAGGAAACCGAAGCCTGGCGCGCCGCCATCCAGTTGACGTTGCCGCGCAACGTGTTGATCTCGCCGTTGTGGGCGACCATGCGATAGGGATGGGCAAGCTTCCACGACGGGAAGGTGTTGGTCGAGAATCGCTGATGCACCAGCGCCACCGCGCTTTCGAAACGGGGGTCCGACAGGTCCTTATAATAGGCGCCGACCTGATAGGCCAGGAACATCCCCTTGTAGACCACCGTCGCCGACGACAGCGACACCGGATAGAAATTGCTCTCCTCGCCGTCGAACTCGTCATAGATGCGGTTGGAGATCACCTTGCGCAGCGTAAACAGCCGGCGCTCGAACTCGTCATTGTTCTCGGCATCCTCGCCGGCACCGATGAAGACCTGCACGTGATGCGGCTCAGTGGCGGCAATTGCCGGCGCCTTGGACAGCGAGGAATTATCAACCGGCACGTCGCGAAAGCCGATCAGGACCTGGCCCTCTTCTTCAATGACGTCCTTGATCACCTTCTTGAAGTGCTCGATCTGCTTTTCATCGCGCGGCATGAAGATATGACCGACGCCATATTCGCCGGCCGGCGGCAGGGTGATCCCCTGCGCGGCCATCTCCTCGCGGAAGAAACGGTCGGGGATCTGCACCAGGATGCCGGCGCCGTCACCCATCAGCGGATCTGCGCCGACGGCGCCGCGGTGCGTCAGGTTCTCAAGAATGAACAAGCCGTCCTTGACGATCTGGTGCGACTTCTCACCCTTCATATGCGCGACAAATCCGACGCCGCAGGCATCATGCTCGTTGCGCGGATCGTAGAGGCCCTGCTTCTTCGGCAGGCCGGAGGCTGATTTGGACATATTGGCCGTCGCGCGCATCTCGGCAGCAGCAAACTGGTCAAATTCCATGGATGGCGTCTTCGTCATCATCTTTCCTCCTGTCGAAACCCGCGCGCCGCGGGCGGCTCTTCGTCCCGCGCCGCAACCCGAAGATAGGTTCGGCGCATGACAGCGCTGTTGCATTGTGAAGATCGCCGAGACATCTGCTTCTAGAGAAAGCAAACCGTCGCGTTCCGCGCCTGCCATTCGCCTCCGCGCGTCGCCCGTCCTGGGGCTTGGTGCTCGGAAGAACTATAGCGTGAAAGCCCGCCTGTTCCAGGGCTTTTGGCGCCTCTTCGGCCGCAAAGGCCAAAATAGGACAGCAACACTGTCCTAATTCATCTGTTCTATGCCAGAAAGGATTTGGCTTCGCAAGAGCGCTGCGCCAAAAATCGTCATTTTGCGAAGGAAGATTACCGAATCGGTCGCAATCACGAAAGAATATTACGTGAAACTGGGTAATTTTATTTATTGATTGCGCCGTTCAATTTTCGTGATGGATTATGGGCAATGGCCTTGATCCAGTAAAGGATTGACGTAATGTCCGCTGCGAACCTCCCGACCTGTTTCACTCCCCACGGTCTCCGCTATGTTCTTTGCATCCGACAATTGGGCCGGCGCCCACACATCCATTGCCGAACGCCTGCTGGCGGAATCGGCCGGTTTTGCCCCGGCCTATGGCGCCGGCGACCTCGACAAAAAGATCGAGGCCCGCTTCTGCGAGATCTTCGAACGTGAGGTTTCCGTCTTCTTCGTCGCCACCGGCACGGCCGCCAATTCCCTGTCGCTGGCAAGCGTCCAGCGCCCCGGTGGCATTACCTTCTGCCATTCGGAGGCGCATGTGATCGAGGATGAATGCGGCGCGCCGGAATTTTTCTCCGGCTCCGCCCGGCTTGTCGCCATCGACGGCGAGGCCGGCAAGATCGATCCCGCCAAGCTTTCGGCGAAGATCGCAAACTTTCCCGAGGACGCCCTCCGTCACGGCCGTGCCAGCGCCGTCACCATCACCCAGGCAACCGAGATCGGCACCGTCTATTCCCTGCCGGAGATCGGCGAGATCGCCGCCATATCAAGAAGGCGCAACCTGCCGCTCCACATGGACGGCGCCCGCTTCGCCAATGCCCTGATTGCGCTCGGCGCAACCCCGGCCGAAATGACCTGGAAACGCGGCGTCGACATGCTCTCCTTCGGCGGCACCAAGAACGGCTGCTGGTGCGCTGAGGCGATCGTCTTTTTCGATCCAGAGCGGGCGCGCGAAATGCCCTTCATCCGCAAGCGTGCCGCCCAGCTCTTTTCCAAGTCGCGTTTCATCGCGGCCCAGTTCGATGCCTATTTCGAAAATGGCCTCTGGCTCGACCTCGCCCGCCATTCCAACGCCATGGCCGACCGGCTGCGCGCCGGCATTGGCTCCAGCGGCGCCGCACGGCTCGCCTGGCCGACCGCGTCAAACGAAGTCTTTGCCGTCGTCAGCAGGAGTGCGGCCAAAACCGCGGAGGAAAGGGGGGCAAAATTCTACGAATGGCCTGTGCCTGCGGCCAGGCCCGAACTCGTTTCCAAAAGCGAAACCCTGATCCGCCTCGTCACGAGCTTTGCGACGACGGAAGCGGATGTGGATGGTTTCCTGAAGTGCCTCGCCGCCTGATCGACCGAGCCCACCTGCCGGGCAGGTTCCCGGTGCCGATGACGGCTCACGCCGACCTCAGCCCCCTCACCTTTTGCAGAATATCGTCGGAAAGTGCTGCGACAAGGGCTTCATCCGCGCCCTTGCGCCGGCACCAAGACGAACTCCACGTCCTCCAGCATAGGCAGGTTTCCCGCAGCGATCTCTTTCAGCCCCGACGGAGCCATGCTGCGCGGCTGCACCAGCACGCCCATTCCGGCCCGCGCTGCCGCCGTAAGCCCGCTGAGACTGCCGCAGGTACAGACGATCCGCCACGGCACGCCGTTGCGCCCAAGCGCTTCGAGAGCGATTGCCCTTGTCACGCTCGGCGGCGGAAAGGCGATCAGCGGTAGCGGCCCGGAGGCAAGCACTCGCTCGGGATCGCGCGCCAACCAGACGAGCGGCTCGCGATAGACGAGCTTTCCGCGGGCATCGCCGAGCCGGCGCTTGGCAAGCACCAGATCGATATCGCCATTGTCCTGCATCTCGTAGAGGACGCCAGAGAGCGCCACGGTCAATTCCAGGTCGACGGACGGATGCGACCGAACGAAATCCTCCAGCGCCGCCGGCAGCTGGCTGGTGACGAAATCCTCCGAGACGCCGAGCCGCAGGCTGCCGCGCAGACTGTTGCTCTTGAACAGCGACTGCACCTGCCCCTCGATCGAGAGCATGGCGCGCGCATGCGTCAGCAGCGCTTCGCCATCGCCGGTCAGCATGACCTTGTGCGTATCGCGCGCCAGAAGCTTGCGACCGAGCGTCGCCTCCAGCCGCTGAATATGCTGACTGACCGTCGATTGCCCGAGACCCAGCCTTTCTGCGGCTAGCGTGAAACTGCCCATCTGTTCGACGGCGACGAAACTGCGCAACTGCGAAAGGTCCAGCAATGAAATCCGGTCTCTTGATAACTGTTATTTCTTGCATCCTGGATCATAATGGAAGAGAGAACAATTACCAATCTTGTTTTGCCGCGAGACCGTCATGCGCCGCTTTCTGCCCGATACATTCACGATCTTGCTTGTTTGCACCGTCATCCTCGCCTCGCTGTTTCCGGCGAGTGGCACCTTCGCGGATTATTTCGGCATCGCCACCGATCTCGCCATCGCGGCCCTGTTCTTCCTCCATGGCGCTCGCCTCTCGCGTGACGTCGTTATAGCGGGCATGCTGCACTGGCGCCTGCATCTCGTCATCCTGCTGACGACCTTCGGCATCTTCCCGCTGCTTGGATTGGCGCTCGGTTTCATCCCGGATACGATCCTGCCGCAGCCGCTTTATCTCGGCATCCTCTTCCTCTGCGTGCTGCCGTCGACGGTGCAGTCATCTATCGCCTTCACCTCGATGGCGGGCGGCAACGTGCCGGCCGCCATCTGCTCGGCCTCCGCCTCGAATATTTTCGGCATGTTTCTGACGCCACTGCTCGTCGGCCTGCTCTTTTCCGTCGGCGGCCATGGCGGCTTCTCCCTCGACGCGCTTCAGCAGATCCTGCTGCAACTGCTTGCCCCCTTCATCGTCGGCCAAATCCTGCAGCCCTGGATCGGCGACTGGATTCGCGCAAGAAAGAGGATTCTGATGCCCGTCGACCGCGGCTCGATCCTGATGGTTGTCTACCTCGCCTTCTCGACGGCAGTCGTCGAGGGTCTCTGGCATACTTTCTCGATCGCCGATATCGCCGTCGTCATCGTCGCCGACACCGTCCTTCTGGGGATAGTACTGGTGCTCACAATGTTCGGTAGCCGCTGGCTCGGCTTCGGCAAGGCCGACGAGATCACCATTACCTTCTGTGGTTCCAAGAAAAGTCTCGCAAGTGGCGTACCGATGGCAAACGTCATTTTTGCCGGCCAATCGATCGGCGCGATCGTGCTTCCGCTGATGCTCTTCCACCAGATCCAGCTGATGGTCTGCGCCGTCATCGCCCAGAAATACGCCGCAGCAGCGGCCCGCCGCGCAACCGAACAGCAGATCAAGGACGCCGCCAGCCCGGCCTGAACAGCAACAAAGCGGGCGAGAATAAAAAACGGCGCCCCAAGCGGAGCGCCGTCCATCGGTCCAAGAGTGATGATGATCAGCTGTTGACGACCTGCGCCTCGATGGCCTTTGGCGCCTCGACCGGCTCTGCGGCAATCGCGATCTTGCGGGGCTTCATGGCCTCAGGAATATTGCGCAGAAGGTCGATGTGCAGCAGGCCGTTCTTCAGCGAAGCGGCGGCCACCTCGACATGGTCGGCGAGCTGGAAGCGGCGCTCGAAAGCGCGCTTGGCAATGCCGCGATAGAGGAATTCGCCGCCTTCGGCGGTGTCCTCGTTCTTTTCACCCTTCACGGACAGCACATGGGCATGGGCTTCGATCGAAAGTTCGGTCTCGTCGAAACCAGCAACCGCCATGGTGATGCGATAGGTGTTTTCACCGGTGCGCTCGATATTATAGGGCGGATAGGTCTGCGCCTGCTCCGGCTGGGCAAGGCTGTCGAGCATGGTGAACAGCCGGTCGAAACCGACCGTCGAGCGATAAAGGGGAGAGAAGTCTACGTGACGCATGATGTCCTCCTGTGGAAGCGACGTGTTGCGATAAATTGTCCCTGAAACCCCATGTTCGGCGACCTCGGGACGATTGCGCGGGCCCTTCTTGGCACCCGCAGCAAGGAGATGGTGATGGGATTTGCGGAGTTCAAGACCTTTTCGAAATCGCCTTGAACGGCCCCGTGAACCCCGCATGAACGGCTGGTTCGGAACGCATTCAGACACATGCGCCTAGAGATCGCAGCGTCGGGTAAATCTGGTCCCGACGGCTGAAGTGCATCGTCCCTTCTTCTTCAGCCTCAACTTAGGCCGGCTGCGGGCACCCTCATGCTCCTGCCGGCCCTTTTCCCCGCCGCTTCGCGGAGGCCGCCGCTTTCCAAGCCGGGAGCCATGCGCTATCCCTGATAGCGAAGCAGTCAGCAGCGGCGCAGTGGCAAAGTCATGGATCAGGTTCTCTATTCGACGCCCGACAACCCCGCCCCGGAAAACCGCACGGAAGGGTATTTTGAAACCCATGACGGCCACCGGCTGCGTTACGCCGTCTTCCGCTCCGGCGCTCCGGTCGCCAAGGGCACGGTGGTCATTCTCCATGGCCGCAACGAATATATCGAGAAATACTTCGAGACGATCCGCGACCTGACCGCGAAAGGCCTCTGGGTCGCCACCTTCGATCTGCGCGGCCAGGGCGGTTCGTCGCGACTGATGAAGCGCCGCAATCACGGTCACATCCGCCGCTTTGCCGATTACGAGCGCGATCTCGACATCTTCCTCGAAAAGGTGGTGCTGCCGGATACGCGCCTGCCTTTTTACCTGCTTGCCCATTCCACCGGTGGGCTGATCGCGCTGTCGGCCGCCCCCTATCTGACCACCCGCATCGACCGCATGGTACTGTCTGCTCCCTTCATCGGCCTGACCGGCCAGGCAGCCTCGCCGCGTGTCATCCGCGCCCTTGCCGGGACCCTGACTGCTCTCGGCCTTGGTTTCCTGCCATTGACCTCGAAATTGAAGGAGCCTGATTTCAGCGACAATCCGCTGACCTCGGACGAACTCCGCTTCGAGCGCAATGTCGCGATGATGAAGGCGCATCCGGAGCTGACGCTCGGTCCGCCGACGGCCCGTTGGCTCACCGAGGCGTTCCGCACCATGGATCGGGTCACCTCCCCCAACCATCTCTTTTCGATCACCATCCCGACCATCGTCATCGCCCCGACGCGTGACGGCGTCGTGCCCTATACCGCGCAGGAGCGGCTCTCGCGCTATTTCCGCGCCGGTCAGCTGGTGCCGATCAACGGCGCCCGCCACGAAATCTTTCAGGAACGGGATATCTACCGCGCCGCCGCGTTGGCGGCCTTCCATGCCTTCATTCCTGGCAGCGATGCCGAGGAAAACCAGGATGTCGCTGCCCTTGGCACGTGAGGCGGATCAGCCAAGCTGACCGCGGGATCAGCGAATCTGACCGGAAGATTACCCCGGTCAACTCAGGGGATCAGCGTTGCAGCACGGCCATCGCCTGCTCATAGACCGCCCGGCTGCCGGCGGCGATGATCGAGCCGCCATTTTCCGGCCGACCGCCGTCCCAGGTGGTGATAATGCCGCCCGCCCCCTCGATGACGGGAATGATGCCGCCGACATCATAGGGCTTGAGGCCGTTCTCGATGACGAGATCGATATGGCCGGCAGCGAGCAGCGCGTAGGCATAGCAGTCGCAGCCGTAACGGAAGAGCCGCACCTGACTCTCGATCTCCCGGTATTTTTCCATCTCCGCGCCGGCGAAGAGATGCGGCGAGGTGGTGAACAGGATAGCGTTCGAAAGCGTATCGCACTGGCGCGTCACAAGCCGCCGTTCGCCTTCCGGCCCGCTATAGATCGAACCGTTTTCGTCGGCGAAATAACGCTCGCCGGTAAAAGGCTGTTCGATCATGCCCATGATCGCCCGGCCCTTCTTCTGCAGGCCGATCAGCGTTCCCCAGACCGGCACGCCGGCGATGAAGGCGCGGGTTCCGTCGATCGGATCGATCACCCAGACATGGTCCCGGTCAAGCCCGACATTGCCGTGCTCCTCGCCGAGAATGCCGTGATCGGGAAAATTTTCCTCGATCAGCGCCCGGATGGCGAACTCGGCGGCCCGGTCGCCCTCCGTCACCGGATCGAACCCCGAGGAGAGCTTGTTGGTGACATCGAGGCCGGAGCGGAAGCGCGGCAGCGTCTCGGCGCGGGCGGCCTCCGCCAGACGATTGAAGAACGAACGGTCAGGAAGCATGGTGGCACCATTTGGCTGGCGGGAACGGGGCTTTCATAGCGAAACTTGACTGGAATGCAAAGGCAGCGGGCAATTTCGGACGAACTGCCCAAAGATATCGCAGCGCAATATATTGCTTGACATTTGTGCAATGCAATAGTAGCGTCGTCGGTACAGTCTTCTGACTGTAAATACCCTCCTTGGGTGTTTCCTCCCTAGACTTAGCCGCGCTCACAAGCGCGGTTCTTTTTTGGCCTTTGCGGAAGACGGCGGCCATACAAATATCGCCAAATTGATAGAGAAGCTTACTCGGCGGCCAGCGCCCGGTCGCCGGCGAACTTTTCGACATAGTCCGCCATCTGTTGCATGAAGGCCGTCACGGCGTCGGCAACCGCGGCAAAATCTTCGCGCTTCTCCAGCGTCACCTCGTCGACATAGATCGCCCGGTTCACTTCGATCTGCAATGCATGCAGGCCGCGCGAGGGGCGGCCGTAATGTTCGGTGATGAAACCACCGGCATAGGGCTTGTTGCGGATCGCCGCGAAGCCCATTTCCTCGAGGATGGCGATGGCGGCGCGCGAAAGTTCGGCCGACGCGCTGGTGCCGTAGCGATCGCCGATGATAAAATCGGGCCGTCCGGTGCAGCCGGCGACGCGCACATTGCCGGGCATCGAGTGGCAATCGATCAGCACGCCGAAGCCGAACTGCACATGGGTGCGGGCGATCAGCCGTCGCAGCGCCGCATGGTAAGGCTTATAGACGGCCTCGACCCGATCGAGGCCTTCCTGCACCGGTAAGCGCCTCGCATAGATCTCCATGTTCTCGGCGACGATGCGCGGAATGGTGCCGAGCCCGCCGGCGACCCTGAGCGAATTGACATTGGCGTAGGGCGGCAGCATCCCGTCGAACATCCTGGGATCAAGCTCGTAGGGCTCGCGGTTGACGTCGAGATAGGCGCGCGGAAAATTGGCGGCGAGAAGCGGTGCGCCGAGGGTGACGGCCGAACCGAAGAGCTCATCGACATAATGGTCCTCGGAACGGCGGATGGCGATGCCTTCTAGCCTCGACTGGGCGATGAATTCCGGTGGATAAATGCGGCCGCTATGGGGGGAGTTGTAGACGAAGGGAATGGTCTGCGACACGGGCTCATGAACCTCAAAAAGCTCGTATTCGCGGATTTCCGGCACTTTCGGCCCTCTTTACCATGTCATGAACTGACTGCTTCGGCCATGTTGCCAGTTGCCCGGCCTCAAGTCCATACTATGTAAAAGGGATGGCAATCACGCACAGGCAATTCACCGGTTGTTTACCGGGCAAAGACTAGTGTAAACGGCGGGCAGCCCACCCAAAACCTATTGATCAGCGGTCTGGATTGATGACTCAAAAGATACTTCTCGCCGAAGACGACAACGACATGCGCCGCTTCCTGGTGAAAGCGCTGGAAAAGGCCGGTTACAAGGTCCTTTCTTATGATAACGGCGCCAGCGCCTATGACCGGCTGCGCGAGGAACCGTTTTCCCTGCTGCTGACCGATATCGTCATGCCCGAGATGGACGGCATCGAACTGGCGCGCCGCGCCACCGAACTCGATCCCGACCTGAAGGTGATGTTCATTACCGGTTTTGCCGCCGTGGCGCTGAACCCTGATTCGAAAGCGCCGAAGGATGCCAAGGTCCTTTCCAAGCCCTTCCACCTGCGCGACCTCGTCGACGAGGTCAACAAAATGCTTGCCGCATAAGGCTTGTCGGGCGGCGCGTCACAAAACTGAAAAAAGCCTATTGACGGCTCCAAAGGTTTTGTGATCTATGCGCCGCCATCGGATGGGCGTGTAGCTCAGCGGGAGAGCACTACGTTGACATCGTAGGGGTCACAGGTTCAATCCCTGTCACGCCCACCATCCAGATTGCTTGACCTAGAAGGCCTTTCGAGAAATCGAGAGGCCTTTTTACATCGCGGCTTGCGGGTGTAATCCACCTGCCCCAGTAGGAGTTTCAAACTTGGCCCAGGTCATCAAACGACGCAAAACTCTTGTGGTTTCCAACGACAAGATTTCCCTGGCAAAAGGTGTCAGCCTTCCTCAGGGACGCTACCCCGTCACTGCCGAGTACATCGTCTCCCATATGCGCGGCAGACCGGTCGAGCAGGCCGGCCGGGTCATGCTTCACCTGACGCGTCAGAACCTGCTGGACTACGGTATCGACCTGACCGGCAGCGCGATGTTGGGCAGCGACATCGATGTGAGTGGCAATGTTGCCCGCAAGGAAGCCATCCTGGAGTGAATTCTTGAGCACGGGTGTTCCCCACCACGTCACGAAGGAATTCAGGCCGAGCACGCCGCCCAATCAAGTCGCAGAACGATGCGAATACCTGACCTTCTTGCGCACGGCCGGTACGCCGGCGCTTACAGAAGGCAGGAGATTTTTCGCACCGACAACCCTGCTGTCGATCGCTGACAGCGACGCCATTGCCGAGTCTCCCGGACAGCAAGCCCAGCGGGCTTTTCACCCATTTGCCGTCGGTCGCTGATCACCCGCAGCCGGTGAAAATCTTATGCCGCGGAGATAGCGGAACCAAATTCGGACACAGAACCATGCCATGGCGAACCGAGGATGAGGCAGTGATTCGCCTCGCCAGCACATGGGGTTTGAAATCGAAATGAACTTATCCGCGCTTGCCGCTGCCGCATTTTTTTCCGCCGCCCTTGCTCTGCCGGCCACCGCCGCGCCGGCCTCCCCCGCCGAAACTTTTCCCGGCGCAGCCGGCGTCATTACCCTATCCGGCAAATGCGCCAAGCTCGTCGTCGCCAAGTTGGACGCCACCAAGGGCTGCAAGGACGAGCTGGCCAGCGTTACGCTGGCCAATGGCTCGGTGACGTTCATCTTCACGTCGGACGGCAAGGCGCTCGGCTTCCAGGGCGACGGCGCCGGGATCAAGCCCGCCTCCAATGGCAATGCCCGTCTGCCTCTCAGCCTCGTCACCACGGGCGTCGGCAACAAGATGACCGGTCAGGTCAAGGTCGCCGGCTTCTGCACCTTCGGCAATCCTTACGCCGGCAAGCCGATCGCGATCGAATGCACGGCCGAAAGCAAGGATTCCTCCTTCACCGGCAGCTTCCGCACTGGCGGCAAACTGGTGAAAAAGGGCAAGTAGCGAATATCAGGCGCACCAGGCGCCGCCCGCTCCTGGCTTGCGCGCTAGCCCCTCGTTGATCAGCTGCGCTCCGAACGAGCGCCCATCACGCGAAACGACACGAGGGGCGCCGGAAGTATCGGTCTTGCCCGCCGCATTCATGGTGAAGGGCCCGGCGTTCAGAAGTGTCAGCAGGCGCGACTTGGCGGCAAAGGCGATCCTCCGCTCGTCATCGCAGCGCGCCCGGTCGACGATCGGACTTGCCATATCGGCGATGACGATCTTCTCGCCCTTGTACCAGAAGACGCCGCCGTCGCCGACACAGTTGATGTGCGCGCCTTGGCCGCAATAGCCGAAGGCAGCCGTTCCCGTTTCCGCAGCCCCGGGAGAGATCGCGGCCGGAACCGCCTTGACCGGCTGGACGGCCGGCGTCGGGACGGCGGCCGGCGGTAGCGGCTGCGCGGTAACCGGTCCAGCTTTCGGCGTCGGCGCGGCAAGCGCCACCTGCTTCGGCGGAACATCCCTTCTGGCAACAGGCCTCGGCTCCGCCGTTTCCCGAGTGGCCGTCGCCGATCGGCTCGCAAGCAGTGTCTGAATGCTCTTCCAATGGTCGTGAGCTACAATGCCGCCGATCGCGGCAATACCGATCACCGCCCAGGGCAGCAATCCGCCGCCGCTGCTGCGCGCTTTGCTCTTTCCTCTCGCCGGCGCCTTGCGGCGGCCGCGTGTCGCTGTCTTGGCCATCTGTCCGATTCCCGTGAGGCCGGGATTATCGCCGCCCAATCCTTTCCGAAAGGTTGGCACGGCGATCGATGATGCTTGCGTGGCCGATCTTTCCAAGGATGGAATCGACACGCCGGGCGTCGTGCGGCAGGGTCTGCGCGGAAGCCGCAATCGCCACGAAGGAAAAAGCCAAACGAATTCTGAAGCCATAAATTAGCCAGCGAAGGAATAGCGGCGCGAAGCGTGCCGATCGGATTGAAACACCGACAGAAAGAAAAACGCCCGGCACGATGCCGGGCGCCGTCTCGGCATGATGGGTCTACCGCTCATTCGGCGCGTACGGCCGAAGGATCGCTTTTCCCGACCAATGCTGAGCCTTGAATGGACGAAGCAGTTGACGTTTGACGTTTGCCGATATCGATGCGCTCATCCACCGCCTCGCGTATAGCCTGCCATTCGTTTTCATGCCGGATGGCGATGTCGCGGGGCACAAAGTTGATCTTCATGTGTTCCTCATCGTGTTTTAGACATCTGCTGGCGGGCGTTAAAGGGGCCGCCGGAATAGCCGTTATTTCTTTGTGTCCGCGTGACCCTTCAGATCAGGGCCACCTCTGGAAAGATCAGCGCCTGAAACATGCGCCGGCACGTGGATGTCATGAATGACGCCGGGGGTCAGCGTCAGGTCGACATGATGCGGCGGCAGCACCTGCGCCTTCTGCATGCGGTTCGGCTTCGCCCGCTTCATGCGGTCGGACGCCTCCGTGCGTCTGTCGGGAACATGGGTCGAAGTGTGCATCATCGGCCTCCTTTTCAGCTCAACCAAGGTCTAACGAACGAGCGCCGGGATGGTTCCCAAAAAATCGGCCGATCTCCTTGCGACGACGGCCTTGACTGTGCCGGGAAGTTGATTACCTAGAGCCTGTCCGCGGCCTTCCAGACATCGGCTGCGGGCGACATTTGGTGCCGGGCCCCTCTGGCGAGAGTTTTTACGGCGCTCTCGTGATGTCGGTACCGCCTGCAGCTTAGCCGGCGGATTTTTCATCGATGAAAATGCTCACCATGCCTTGCCAGCATGCCCGTTGTGGCATGCCGCGTTTTTCGCTCTCCAGCCTCTCGAAAAAGATTTGCGGCCGTGAGGTGCGGCCATGAATCAAACTGCAACTCCTAAATCCTCGCTCGGCTATTTCCGCTGGGCTTTCATCGTCACCGCGCTCGGCCTTATTCTCGGCGCCGTGCTCGGCTGGCAGACGACCGGCACCATCGGTGGCATGGCGACGGTCTTCTTCATCTGCACCGTGCTTGCGGTGCTCGAGATCTCGCTCTCCTTCGACAATGCCATCGTCAATGCCAACAAGCTGAAGGAGATGACGCCGCTCTGGCAGAAACGCTTCCTCACCTGGGGCATCATCATTGCCGTCTTCGGCATGCGCATCGTCTTTCCGCTGGCGATCGTCGCGATCGCGGCGCGGATCGGCCCCTGGGACGCGCTGATGCTGGCTGCCCGCGAACCCGAAGAATATGCCCGCATCATGAACGATGCGCATCTGCCGATCGCCGCCTTCGGCGGCACCTTCCTGATGATGGTCGGCCTCAGCTATTTCTTCGACCACGAGAAGACAATCCATTGGCTTCGCGGCCTGGAAAAGGTGATGGCGCGCTCGGCGACCATCAGGGGCATCGAGATCGCCTTCGTGCTGGCGCTGATGCTTGTTTTCTCCTGGCTGATCGGCGGCGAGGAAGCCAGCATCTTCGTCCATTGCGCCATCTACGGCCTGCTCACCTTCCTGGCGGTCGAGGTCGTCGGCGAGCTGCTCGACGCTTCGCAGCAGGCGATGAGCGCGGCCGCCAAAGGCGGCCTCGGCGCCTTCATCTATCTGGAGGTGCTGGATGCCAGCTTCTCCTTCGACGGCGTCATCGGCGCCTTCGCCTTGACGCAGAATCTCTTCGTCATCGCGATCGGCCTCGGCATCGGCGCCATGTACGTGCGCTCGATGACGATCATGCTGGTGGAGAAGGGAACACTTGCCGAATACCGCTATCTCGAGCATGGCGCCTTCTACGCCATCCTGATCCTCGCGGTGATCATGTATGCGCAGACCCTGGTGCACATCCCCGAGGTGATCACCGGCCTCGGCGGCGCGGCCCTGATCGGCCTGTCGCTCTGGTCTTCCATCCGCCACAACAGGCGCGAGCGGGAAGACCACGCCCCCCGGCAGGAGGAACTTCACGCCTGACGACATCAAAAATAAAGCCCGCGACCATCCGGTTGCGGGCTGTTTCATTCATCTATGCCTTGAAGATATCAGCGGCTGACCTGATCGAAGGAAGCCGGATCGATGCCGAGCTCCCTGAGGTCGCGGGCGCGTGGCCGGCGGCCGGCTTCGACAGCAGCGCTGACCGCATTTGCGGCGCCGATCACGGCAAATGCACGACCAAGGAAACCGGTGCGGATTGAACTGCGGATAGCGGACATTGTTTTTTACTCTCGTTCTACGATTGGCCACCTGTAAGTGGGGTCGCCTATTCCCCGGGACAATGCACGGAAAATCACCTCAGCCATGCAAAAAGAAGAGGCCGGCGCATGTCTCCATGGCCGGCCTCGAGGGAGGGGTAAGATCGTCTTTTTAGTCTTCGTTTGCTGCCAGCTGCGCGAGCACCTGTCCCCGGCCACGCAGCCGCAGGATCAACGGGATGAGGAAGGCGGCGGCGGCGACGACGAGCAGGCCGGCAGCGATCGGCGACATGACCAGCGTCGTGATGTCGCCCTGGCTGATCGCCAGCGCCCGGCGCAGCTGCTGTTCGGCAAGCGGCCCGAGGATCAGGCCGACGACCGTCGGCGCAATCGGATAGCCGAAGAGCCGCATCACGTAACCGAGCAGGCCGAAAGCCAGCAGCATGCCGAGTTCGAACACCGACGGGTTGGCGCCAATCGTCCCGAGCGTTGCAAACAGCAGAATGCCCGCATAAAGCCACGGCTTCGGGATGGTCAGCAGCCGCACCCAGAGGCCAATCATCGGCAGGTTCAGGACCAACAGCATCGCATTGGCGATGAGCAGGCTGGCGATCAGACCCCAGACGAGCTGCGGATTTGTGGCAAACAGCAGCGGCCCGGGCTGCAGCCCGTATTGCTGGAAGCCGGCAAGCATGATCGCCGCCGTTGCCGTCGTCGGCAGGCCGAGGGTCAGCAGCGGCACCAGCGTCCCGGCCGCAGACGCGTTGTTCGCCGCCTCCGGGCCGGCCACGCCTTCGATCGCGCCATGGCCGAACTCCTCGGGGTTCTTGGCCAGCCGCTTTTCTGTCGCATAGGACAGGAACGTGCCGATCTCGGCGCCGCCGGCCGGCATGGCGCCGATCGGAAAGCCGATCAGCGTGCCGCGCAGCCAGGCTTTCCACGAGCGCGCCCAGTCCTGCGCATTCATCCACAGCGAGCCCTTGACGGCTTCGACCTTATCCTCGATCCGGTTGCCCTGTGCGGCGATATAAAGCGTCTCGCCGATCGCGAACATCGCCACTGCGAGCGTCGTCACCTCGATGCCGTCGAGCAGGTCGGGTATGCCGAAGGAAAGCCGCGCCTGCCCCGTCTGCTGGTCGATGCCGACCATGGCAAGGGCAAAGCCGATGAACAGCGAGGTCAGCCCCCGCAGCGCAGAATCGCCGAAGGCCGAGGAGACGGTGACGAAGGCGAGCACCATCAGTGCGAAATATTCACGCGGTCCGAAGACCAACGCCAGTTTGACGATATAGGGGGCGATGAAGGCGAGCCCGAGTGTGGCGATCAGGCCGGCGACGAAGGAACCGATCGCCGCCGTCGCCAGCGCCGGTCCGCCGCGCCCGGCTCGCGCCATCTTGTTGCCCTCGAGCGCTGTGACGATCGAGGCACTTTCGCCCGGCGTGTTCAACAGGATCGAGGTCGTCGAACCCCCATACATGCCGCCGTAATAAATGCCGGCGAACATGATCAGCGAACCGCCGGGGTCGAGCTTGTAGGTGGCGGGCAACAGCAACGCCACGGTGAGTGCGGGTCCGATGCCGGGCAGCACGCCGACGGCAGTGCCGAGCGTCACGCCGACCAGCGCATAAACCAGGTTCATCGGCTGCATCGCAACCAGGATTCCCTGCCATAGGAATTCGAATGTACTCATCTTGCTATCCCAAGCGCGTTCCCGGCCGTGCGTTACCCGATCCGGCGCTGCGCAAAATCAAAAGTGCCGACAGCGCGTCCGCGCTGTCAGAAGAACAGGCGTTCGAGCGGGCCGGCCGGCAGCGTCAGCTGCAGCAGCTGCGAGAAGATCACCCAGACGGTGAAGCTGAAGACGATGCCGAACGGCAGCGAGATCCACAGCTTGCGTTTACCGAAGCCGCGCGCCGTCAGCGCAAACAGCAGCCCGGTGGCGATCGAGAAGCCGGCGGGGCGCAGAAGCAGCATCTGCCCGACAAGACCGGCGACGATCCAGATGACGGGCGCCACTTCCTGCCGGTCGCGTTCCGGAAATTCGCCGCGCCAGGCTTCGGCGAGTGTCCAGATCCCAAGACAGAAGAGGCCGAAGGCCACCACTTCGGGCACCGTTGCCGGGCCGATACGATCATACTGCGCGATGGTTTTCAGATGCGATGCATCCCAGGCCATCACGCCGGCGACGACAAAGAGGAAAAGGGCAATGGTGAACGCCGCCCAATCAGGGCGGCGCGTGGTTGCCGAGGAGGTGTTATCCTCGCTCATTGAACAAGTCCGATCTCTTTGAGAATGGCTTCCGTGGCGGAAACGTCCTTTTCGAGCTGCGCCTTGAAGGCGTCGCCGGACAGATAGGTGTCGGCCCAGCCCTTGGTCTTCAGGATTTCCTGCCAGGTGGCGGAGCCGTGCAGCTTCTCGAAATCGGCGGTGATGGCCGCGACTTGCTCGGCCGAAAGGCCGGGGGCAGCGGCGACCATGCGCCAGTTCTGGATGCTGACATCAGTACCGGCTTCCTTCAGCGTCGGGGCATCAACGCCGTCGATGCGCTTGTCGCCGGATACGGCGAGAAGGCGGAGCGTGCCCGATTTCACTTGCGATTCGAACTCGCCATAGCCCGAGACGCCGGCCGTGACCTGACCGCCGAGGATTGCGGCGAGCGCCTCGCCACCGCCCGAAAAGGCGACATAGTTGATCTTGGTCGGATCGACGCCTGCAGCCTTGGCGATTAGGCCGACGGTGATGTGATCGGTACCGCCGGCCGAGCCGCCGCCCCAGGAAACGGCGCCCGGATCCTTCTTCAGCGCCGCGACCAGATCGGCCATCGTTTTGATATCGGACGAGGCGGGAACGACGACGGCCTCATATTCGCCAGTCAGGCGAGCGATCGGCGTGACGTCCTTGAGTGTTACCGGTGACTTGTTGGTGAGGATGGCGCCGACCATGACATAGCCGCCGACGATCAGCGAGTTCGGGTTGCCGGCAGCCTGGCTGCTGAACTGCGCCAGCCCGATGGTGCCGCCGGCGCCGGGGACGTTCTGGACTTGGACGTTGCCGGAAATCTTCTCCTGCTGCAGCGCGGTCTGCAGCGAACGGGCGGTCTGGTCCCAGCCGCCGCCGGGCGCGGCCGGCGCGATGATGGTATAGTCGGCTGCATAGGCCGGCAGCGCGATCGCCGCTGCGAGAATTGTTGCAATGAACGTATGCTTCACGATGTGTCCTCCGTCGGCGGCTGAGCGCACCGCCTGTTATTCTCCAGGGAATCGGGAGGGTAGCCGACCGGCGGACACAGTTGTCCTGAATGACGAGCGGAATGCCTCCCAAGACTTCAGTTCTCCGCCTCCACGGAGAAGAAGTAGCCAAAGCCACCACAACAAGCTGTCATCTAGCTGACATCGGCCAGATATCCAGGAGGAACGGACACTTTTTTGCCGTAATTCGCAGCTCCCGAACTAGATCAAGTTAGCAGGAGCGAGCCGGACGAGGGCTGATCCTCCTCACTGCGCTCGCAGGACCTCGTTCCAGTGCGCGATCAGCCGCGCCCGCTTCACCTGGTCGAGATAGACCATCAGCCCGGGGCTGACAGGCACTGGCCGAAGCTGGGCGCCGAGCAGCTCCTGCAGGGTATTGGCGGTGTTTTCCCCGGCCACCTCGGGGCTGACGGCCGGAATCTGCAGCTCGCGCGCCATGATCGTCTGGCCTTCCTTCGACATGAAAAAGGCAAGATAACGGCGCCCAAGCTCGGGCTCGGCAGCCGCCTGCGGCACCAGCCCGATCCGCGACATCACCACCGTATAGTCCTTCGGCAGTACGATCCCGACATCGGGATGCCGCGAAGCCCAGTCGGCGGCGTAGGAGCCGAGGATATTGTAGCCGAGCACGAAGCGCCCGTCGGCGACGCGTTCGAGGATTGCCGAGCTCGTCGAGTAAAGCTTGACGCCGGCCGCGCCCATCGCCCCGATCACCGACCAGATGTCGCCGAACTGCTCCTGATCCCGCGCCATGAACAGAAAGCCGACACCGGACCGCTCGATATCGTAGGTGCTGATCCGGCCATAGACCGCATTGCCCTTGCGCTTCAGATAGTCGACGAACTCCGCCCGTGAACTTGGCACCGGCTCATGTGCGAAGCTCGGCTTGTGATAGACGAAGACCGCCGGTTCGAAGGTCAGCGCATAGGCGGTGTTGCGCCAGTTCGCCCATTTCGGCCACGCAGCGCTCATCGGCAGATTGCTGACCTGTGCATAGCCGTCATTCGAGAGCTTCACCTGCAGGTCCATCGCCGAGGAGAAGGCAAAATCCGCAGTCTTGCCGCCGGCATCCGTTTCCTCGACGATCCGGTCGTAGATTTCACCGGTCAGCATGTCCTCATATCTGACCGCAACATCGGGATTGGCCTGCTGAAAACCACGGATCATCGGCTGCGCCAACGGCTCGTCGAGCGAAGAATAAACAGTCAGCACCGGCGCCTCGGCCTTGCCCGATTTCGCCGGATAAAAGGTCTGATCAGCCAGCGCAAAACCAGGCCAGAACGCCAACAGCAAAATGGAAATTCTCCTCATGCCGCAACAATGCCCGAGCATGCGGAAGGGGGCAAGGGCGCGCCGGAGCGAGCCCCTCTATCAGGCCAGCGCAAGTCGATCGCTGATCGTTTTCGGCGTTGACCGGGCAAGCTTAGAGCGAGCCGTCTATTTCGCCTCTCTCAACAAGAACCCCTTTTTCACCACAATGGATTAGCAATCAAAGCTGTCCTTCACCCCTTTAGAGTATTGATGAAGACCCGTGACGATATATGGTCGCGCTACCGCGTCAAAACGTCGGGGCCGCTCGAATTTTGTTTTTGGGCGACGACGGTTCGCGACAAAAACTCTGAAAATAGCTAGGTTATTCCGGGAAGATCCATGGGAGGGGTCATGGAACGACGACTGAGCGCTATTCTCGCTGCGGATGTCGTCGGCTACAGCCGACTGATGGGCATCGATGAGTCTGGCACGCTGCAGGCGCTGAACCGCCACCGCTGCGAGCTGGTCGATGTCAGGATTTCGGATTACAAGGGCCGGATCGTCAAACTCACCGGCGACGGCATCCTTGCCGAATTCCAGAGCGTGGTGAATGCGGTTGCCTGCGCCGCCGAAATCCAGCGCAGCATGTCGGCCCGCAATGAAAATGTGCCGAAGGATGAGCGCGTCGAATTCCGCATGGGCATCAATCTCGGCGACGTCGTCGTCGAAAACGGCGACATCTTCGGCGACGGCGTCAATCTTGCCGCCAGACTCGAGCGTATCGCCGCGCCCGGCGGCATCGCCGTGTCGGCTTCGGTCCGCGATCAGGTCGGCTCGCGCCTCAACCTTGGCTTCGAATTTATCGGCGAACACATGCTGAAGAACATCCGGCAGCCGGTGCAGGTCTATACCGTCACCCTCACGCCGCCCTCTTCCGCCAGGCTCGTAGCGCAGAACCGCAATACCTGCTTCATCGCGGTGTTGCCTTTCACCAATATGAGCGGCGACGCCGACCAGGATTATTTCTCCGACGGCATAACCGAAGACATCATCACCGATCTCTCCAAGATTTCCAGCCTGCACGTCGTGCCGCGCAATACGATCTTTACCTACAAGGGCATATCGGTGAAGCTGAAGCGGCTCGCACAGGAACTTGGCGTCCGTTACGTGCTTGAAGGCAGCGTGCGCATCTTCGGCAAGCGCGTGCGCATCTCCGGCCAGTTGATCGACACCGCCAATGGCGATCATCTCTGGGCCGAGCGCTACGACCGCGACCTCACCGACATCTTCGCCATCCAGGACGAGATCACCCATGCGATCGTCGCCCAGCTGAAGGTGCGCCTGCTGCCGGAGGAGAAGAAGGCGATCGCCAGCGAGCCGACCGCCAATGTCGAGGCCTATACCTATTATCTCCGAGGCCGCCAGCTTTCCCACACCTGGACGAAATCCTACCTGCAGCTCGCCAGGCGCATGTTCTGCAAGGCAGTCGAGCTCGATCCGGACTATGCCCGCGCCTATGCCGGCATCGCCGATTGCGACGCCGCGATCCGCGACTGGGCGCCCGACGATGTGCCCCTCAGACGCATCCTCGACATGAGCGCCCGCGCACTCGCGCTCGATCCCGATCTTCCGGAGGCCCATGCCTCGCACGGTTTGGCCCTGCATCAGAGCGGTTACGATGATCGGGCGGCAGCAGCCTTCGAACGTGCCCTGACGCTCGACCCGAACCTCTTCGAGGCAAATTTCCACTATGCGCGGTTCTTCTTCATGCACGGAAATTTCGCCGAATCCGTTCATTACTTCACCCGCGCCGCCGAAATCCGCCCTGACGACTACGTCTCGCCGATCCATCTGATGGCCGCCTACCATTCGCTCGGCCGTCGGATGGACAGGGAAAATTGGGCGCGTCTGGGCTTGCTGCGCGCCGAACGCGCACTGAATCTCAATCCGGAAAATTCCGGCCCGGCCCATCGGGGTGCGCTGGCGCTTGCCCATCTCGGCGATGTCAAGCGCGCACGCGACTGGGCGGCGCGGGCGATCGCCATCGATCCCGACGACATTGTCGCCCAGTATAATCTCGCCTGCGTCTATTCTGTCCTCGGCGACGTCGATCAGGCGATCGACCTCTTGGAGAAGCTGCTGCCGCACAGCTCCGTCTACCATATCCAATGGTTCAACAATGACTCCGACCTCGACAATATCCGCGGCGACCCGCGCTTCCAGAAGCTGCTCGCCGCCGCGATGACGCAGCGCCAGGAGATAGAGCGGACGGGCAGCTGAGATCGATCTTATCCGACCCGTTCACCAATCTCCAAAATCGCTGTGACAACCCGCCTTCGCCCCTGTAACGTCGCTCGAAAAACAGGGGAACATCCGTGCGCATCCTGCTCACCGAAGACAATGTCGCGCTGGCCGATGGGCTCTCGGCGATCTTGCGCGGCACAGGCCATGCCGTCGACGTCGTCCATGACGGGGCCTCCGCCGATGCCGTCATCGCAGCGGAAAATTTTGATCTTGTCATTCTCGACCTCAACCTGCCCGAGATGGACGGGCTCGACGTACTGCGCGCCATGCGCGCCCGGCAGAACCAGGCCGCCGTCCTCATCCTGACGGCGCGCGGCGCGCCGGAGGAGCGGGTGAAAGGCCTTGATCTCGGTGCAGACGATTATTTGATCAAGCCCTTCGACATCGCCGAATTCGAGGCCCGCGTGCGCGTCCTGTTGCGCCGCCAGGCCGGGCTGCGTTCGGCGACCGTCGGCTTCGGCGGCATTTCTTTCGACCTCAATTCCCGCACCTTCTCCGCCGGTTCCACCCCTCTTGATATTCCCGCCCGCGAACTTGGGCTGCTCGAAATCCTCTTCATGCGGGCCGGCAAGGTCGTCGCCAAGGAGGCGATCATCCAGTCGCTGACCGCCTTCGACGACGACATTTCCGCAAACGCCATCGAACAATATGTCAGCCGGCTGAGAAAGCGCCTTTCGCCGCACGGCCTGACGGTCAAGACCGCTCGCGGCATCGGCTATTATCTCGACAAGCTGCCCGAGGCCTCATGAAAGCCGCCTATTCCCTCAGGCGCCGGCTGCTCTTCTGGCTGCTCGTCTCCACAGCCGTCATCGGCATGGTGGCGCTTGCCGACACCTATCGCGAGGCTGTGCAGACCTCCAACATTGTCGCCGACCGTGTTCTCGCCGGCTCGGCGCTTGCCATCGCCGAACGCGTCGTCGTCGCCGAGGACGGCACGCTACAGGTCGATATCCCCTATGTCGCGCTCGAAATGCTGACCTCGGCCGCGCAGGACCGCGTCTTCTACCGCGTCGACGGCCCGCCGGGCCAATTCATCACCGGCTACCAGGCCCTACCGGTCCTACCGAAGACGCCGAGCGGCGCGGCCGCCTTCGCCAACGACAACTTTCGCGGCGAGCCGATCCGCATCGCCACGCTCGAACGTTCCGCCTCGACCGGCATCCGCTCGGTGCCCTTCGTCGTGACGGTCGCCGAAACCACGGTTGCCCGCCGGCAATTGACCCAGGCGATCCTCGTGCGCTCGGCATTGCGCCTCGCCGTCATGATCGCCGGAGCGGCGGTTATCGTCTGGATCTCGGTCACGATAGCGCTCCGGCCGCTCTACAAGCTCGGCGACGCCATCGGCGAGCGCAGTCCTGATGATCTACACCCGATCGAGCAGACCGTGCCGAGCGAGGTCGAGCCGCTGGTCGATACCGTCAATTCCTTCATGGTCCGCCTGGAGTCGGCCCTCGATGCGTTGCGCCATTTCACCGGCAATGCCAGCCACCAGCTGCGCACGCCGCTGGCGATCATCCGCACTCAGCTTGCTCTTTCGGCTCGGGCCCGCTCGCTTGACGAAGCCCAGGCGGCGGCGCTGAAGGGCGACCAGGCCGTCGCGCATGCCGAGCGCATCCTTGCCCAGCTTCTGTTGATGGCGAAGATCGACGCAGCCACGGCCAAGGAGGCGCTGACCGCCTCCGCCATCGATCTCGCCGCCCTCGCCCAGGAAATCACCGGCGAACAGATCCCGGCCGCCGCCGTCGCCGGCATCGATCTCGGCTTCGAGGGCGAGAGCCCGGCGATGGTCCGCGCCGAGCCGCTGCTGATCGGCGAAATGCTGCGCAATCTTGCCGGCAATGCCATCGCCTATGCTGGCAAGGGGGCCGAAGTCACCGTCCGCGTGCTTGCCGCCGCCGAGACGATCCGCCTGGAAGTCGAGGACAACGGCCGCGGCATCCCGCGCGAGAAACTGGAGGCGGTGCGCCGCCGTTTTTCGCGCGGCAATGAATCAGCGGCGCCCGGCGCCGGCCTCGGCCTTCCCATCGTCGAGGAAATCGCCAATCTTTTCAATGCCGTCATGACATTGGAGCCCGGAACGGGCGGCCGAGGGCTGAAGGTGGCCGTTACTTTTGCCAGGGCATCGTAAAAGCCGTCGCTGCCCCGGCCTTTCCACCTTGCTTTCTTTCGCTGCATTGCACACACTGGCTTCGGGAACAGCAAGCCGCACAAACGATGCGAGCCGGATAAAAAGAGAAATATGTCGATCAAAGCCAGCATCTATCACCTGACGCATTATACCTATGACAAGCCGGTCCGCCTCGGCCCACAGATCATCCGGTTGAAACCGGCCTCGCATTCGAAGACGCGGGTGCTCAGTCACTCGCTAAAGGTCACGCCCGCCAACCATTTCGTCAATCTGCAGCAGGATCCCTACGGCAATTATCTCGCCCGCTACGTCTTCCCGGACCCGGTGACGGAGTTCAAGATCGAGGTCGACCTCGTCGCCGACATGACGGTCTACAACCCGTTCGACTTCTTCGTCGAAGAAGAAGCGACCAAATGGCCCTTCGATTATCCGGAAACGATCCGCGAGGATCTGTCGATGTACATGACGCCCGAGCCGGCCGGCCCGCGCCTGAAGGCGCTGCTGCCGACGCTCGACTGGTCGCTGGGCCAGGCGACGATCGATATGGTCGTCGGGTTGAACGCCCGCCTGCAGCGCCAGATCGGCTATGTCATCCGCATGGAAGCCGGCGTGCAGACGCCGGAGGAGACGCTGGAAAGCGCCAGGGGCTCCTGCCGTGACACCAGCTGGCTGCTCGTCCAGATCCTCCGCCATCTGGGACTCGCCGCCCGTTTCGTCTCCGGCTACCTCATCCAGCTGACGCCCGATCTGAAGGCGCTTGACGGCCCCTCCGGCACCGAGGTCGACTTCACCGACCTGCACGCCTGGGCGGAAGTCTACCTGCCCGGCGCCGGCTGGGTCGGTCTCGACCCCACGTCGGGCCTGCTGACCGGCGAAAGCCACATCCCGCTGGCCGCCACACCGCACTACCGCAACGCCGCGCCGATCTCTGGCGGTTACTTCGGCGAAGCCGAGACCGAATTCGCCTTCGACATGAGGGTCTCGCGCGTCGCCGAACACCCGCGCATCACCAAACCCTTCTCCGATGAAAGCTGGAACGAGCTCAACGAGCTCGGCCAGAAGATCGACCGTGTCCTTGAAGCCGAGGACGTTCAGCTGACGATGGGCGGTGAGCCGACCTTCGTCTCGATCGACGATTTCCAGTCGGCCGAATGGAATACCGAAGCCGTCGGCCCGACCAAGCGCGAGAAAGCAGACAACCTGATCCGCAGGCTGCACGAACGCTTCGCCCCCGGGGGTTTCCTCCACTACGGCCAGGGCAAGTGGTATCCGGGTGAAAGCCTGCCGCGCTGGACCTTCTCACTCTATTGGCGCCGCGACGGCAAGCCGGTCTGGCGAAACCTCGATCTGGTCGCCGCCGAAGGCAAGGATACCGGCGTTGCGGCAGAGGATGCCGAGAAGCTCCTGACGATGATCGCAAAGGAACTGGCGATCAAACGTGAGATGGTGCAGCCGGCCTATGAGGATCCGGCCGACTGGATCATCAAGGAAGGCAATCTTCCCGACAACGTCGATCCGGCGAATTCGAAGCTCAAGGATCCCGAGGAGCGTAACCGCATCGCCCGTGTCTTCGACCGTGGCCTCACCGTACCCACGGGTTACATCCTTCCGGTCCAGGCATGGAACGCCAGGGCAGCTCAAAGCCGTGTCTGGGTCAGCGAGAAATGGCGCACCCGCCGCGGCAAGATCTTCCTCGTGCCGGGCGACAGCCCTATCGGTTACCGCTTGCCGCTCGGCACGCTGCCCTACGTTCCGCCGGCGCGTTACCCCTATATCCACCCGGCCGATCCGACGATCCCGCGCCAACCGCTGCCCGACGTTTTCGTGCCGGCCGGCCGCGCCATGCCGGAAGCCTCCTTCCATGCCGACGAGAGCAATCGGGGAAGGATCGAACAGACGCTCGGCGAAAGTGGCGGCGCTGTGCGCACCGCCATGTCGGTCGAGCCGCGCGACGGCAGGCTCTGCGTCTTCATGCCGCCGGTCGAACGGATCGAAGATTACCTCGAACTGATCGCCGCTGCCGAAAACGCCGCCGCCGAACTCGAGCTTCCCGTCCACATCGAAGGTTACCCGCCGCCGCAGGACGAGCGCATCAACGTCATCCGCGTTGCCCCGGATCCCGGCGTCATCGAGGTCAACATCCATCCGGCTTCGAACTGGCAGGAATGCGTCGATATTACCACGGCGATCTACGAGGAGGCGCGCGCCACCCGGCTCGGCGCCGACAAGTTCATGATCGACGGCCGCCACACCGGCACCGGCGGCGGCAACCACGTCGTTGTCGGCAGCGCCAATCCGAACAACAGCCCTTTCCTGCGCCGTCCCGATCTCTTAAAGAGCGTCGTCCTCCACTGGCAGCGCCACCCTTCGCTCTCCTATCTCTTCTCCGGCATGTTCATCGGCCCGACCAGCCAGGCGCCGCGCATCGATGAGGCCCGTCATGACAGCCTCTACGAGCTGGAGATCGCCATGGCGCAGATCGCCGCCCCCGGCCGCGGTCAGCAGCCGCTGCCCTGGCTTGTCGATCGCCTGTTCCGCAACCTTTTGACCGACGTCAGCGGCAACACCCACCGCGCCGAGATATGCATCGACAAGCTGTTTTCGCCCGAGGGGCCGACCGGGCGGCTCGGCCTCATCGAGTTCCGCGGCTTCGAGATGCCGCCGAACGCGCGCATGTCCCTTGCCCAGCAACTGCTGGTGCGCGCACTGATCGCCCGCTTCTGGGTCAACCCCGTCGACGGCAAATTCGTCCGCTGGGGCACGACCCTGCATGACCGTTTCATGCTGCCGCATTTCGTCTGGACCGATTTCCTCGACGTGCTCGCCGACCTTCGCGAAAACGGCTTCCACTTCAGCCCGGAATGGTTCAAGGCCCAGCTCGAATTCCGCTTCCCCTTCTGCGGCGAAGTCGAATATGAGGGCTCGAAGCTGGAACTGCGCCAGGCGCTGGAGCCGTGGCATGTCATGGGCGAGGAAGGCGCGCCGGGCGGCACCGTCCGCTATGTCGACTCGTCCGTCGAACGCCTCCAGGTGCGATTCGAAACCAGCAATACCGCGCGCTACACCGTCACCTGCAACGGCCGCATCCTGCCGCTGACGCCGACCGGCACCTCCGGCATATCGGTCGCCGGCGTTCGCTACAAGGCCTGGCAGCCGGCCTCGGGTCTGCATCCCGTCCTGCCGGTCAACACACCTTTGACTTTTGACATTTATGATACATGGTCGAAGCGTTCGATCGGCGGCTGCATCTATCATGTTGCCCATCCGGGCGGCCGGACCTATGACACCTTCCCGGTCAACGGCAACGAGGCGGAAGCAAGGCGGCTCGCCCGGTTCGAGCCGTGGGGACATACGGCGGGCGGGTATATTCCGCGCGCCGAGACGGGTTGGCCGGAATTCCCGCTGACGCTGGATCTGAGGCGGCCCGCCGGAATTTGAGGCGGGTCGAAGCCGACGGCTGAGGCCGGGTTGGGATATTGGTTTTGATGGGTAAAAGGCCCGCAGTGGAGCGCAGGGGAGAGGCAGAGAACCGCATCGGCAAGGATGCGGCCTTCGACTATGCGCCGCTTCCCGGCACCGCCGACGAGATGGTCGACAATCATGGCGTCGTCCGCCCCGTCTGGCAGCGCTTCCTCTCGCATCTGAGCGCGATGCCGGAAAAGGATCTCGCCGAGCGTTTCGCCCGCGCCGATCGCTATCTCAGGGATGCCGGCGTCTTCTACCGCGCCTATGGCAGCAAGGGCACCGGCGAACGCGCCTGGCCGATTTCGCATATCCCGGTGCTGATCGACGAGCGCGAATGGCAGGCGCTGTCGGCGGGCCTGGTCCAGCGCGCCGATCTTCTGGAAGCGATCGTCGCCGATATCTATGGCGACAACCGGCTGGTGGAGGAAGGGGTCTTGCCGCCGGCACTGATCGCCGCCAATCCCGAATTCCAGCGTCCTCTCTGCGGCATCAGACCGGCATCCGGCCACTATCTGCATTTCTGCGCCTTCGAGATCGGCCGCGGGCCTGACGGCAACTGGTGGGTTCTCGCCGACCGGACGCAGGCGCCGTCGGGTGCCGGTTTCGCGCTGGAAAACCGCGTCGCCACCACCCGGGCCTTCTCGGATATCTACGCCGAAACCCCGGTCCACCGCCTCGCCTCCTTCTTCGGCGCCTTCCGTGACGCATTGCAGGACATGAAGCATTCCGGCGACGACCGCATCGCCGTGCTGACGCCGGGCCCGGCCAACGAGACCTATTACGAGCACGCCTACATCGCCCGTTATCTCGGCTTCATGCTCCTCGAGGGCGAGGACCTCACCGTCGTCAAGGGCCGAGTCATGGTGCGCACCGTCGCCGGCCTGAAGCCGATCGGCGTGCTCTGGCGCCGTCTCGATTCCGCCTTCGCCGACCCGCTGGAGTTGAACCAGAATTCGCATATCGGCACGCCTGGCCTCGTCGAAGCCCTGCGCACCGAAAGCGTCACCATCGTCAATGCGCTCGGCACCGGCATTCTCGAAACCCGGGCGCTTCTGGCCTTCATGCCGACCATCTGCCGCCGTGTCTTGGGGCAGGATCTGCGGCTGCCCTCGATTGCAACCTGGTGGTGTGGCCAGGAGGAAGAGCGCGAGCACGTCGCCAAAAATATCGAGAAGATGGTGATCGGCCCGGCCTATTCCCGGGCGCCCTTCTTCGACGACGACGGCCAATCCGTGCTGGGCTCGTCGCTGCGGGCGACCGCCAGGGATTCCATCACCGACTGGCTGAGTTCCGACGGCCCGAAACTGGTCGGCCAGGAGGTCGTCACACTCTCGACGACGCCCGCCTGGGTGGACGGCAAATTGGTGCCGCGGCCGATGTCGCTGCGCGTCTTCGCCGCCCGCACCGCCAGCGGCTGGCAGATCATGCCCGGCGGTTTTGCCCGCATCGGCTCCGGCGCCGATGTCGCGGCGATCGCCATGCAGTCGGGCGGCGCGGCCGCCGATGTCTGGATCGTCAGCGACAAACCGGTCGAGCGCCACACGCTGCTGCCGGCCGAAGGCAGCTTCACCCGCAACATGCCGGGCAGCCTGCCGAGCCGGGCGGCCGACAACCTGTTCTGGCTCGGCCGCTACATCGAACGCGCGGAAGGGGCGTTGCGCATCCTGCGCGCCTGGCATGCGCGTTATGCGGAGGCCGCCGATCCGAGCCAGCCGCTGCTCGCCGACGTCTCGGCCTATCTCGCCGCCGTCGATATCGATACCGCTGAAGCTGTTCCCGAAACGCTGCTGCGCAACATCGACAGCGCCGTTTACTCCGCCAGCAACATCCGCGATCGTTTCTCGCCGGACGGCTGGCTGGCGCTCAACGATCTCGCCAAGACCGCCCGCCGCTTCCATGTCACCGTCGCTGCCGGCGACGACGCCAGCCATGCGATGACGATCCTTCTGCGCAAGCTTGCCGGCTTTGCCGGCCTCGTGCACGAGAACATGTACCGCTTCATGGGCTGGCGTTTCCTCTCGCTCGGCCGCTATATCGAGCGCGGCCTGCACATGACCCGCCTGCTCGGCCACATGTCCGGTCCGGAAGCGCCCGACGGCGCGCTCGACATGCTACTGGAGATCGGCGACAGCGTCATGACCCACCGCCGCCGCTACAACGTCAACACGGCGCGGCTGACCGTCACCGACCTGCTGGCGCTCGATCCCCTCAACCCGCGTTCGGTCCTCTTCCAGGTGAACGAGATCCATCACGAGGTCGAGCAGTTGCCGAATGCCCTGATCAACGGCCAGATGTCGCCCTTCTACCGCGAGGCGATGCGGCTTCATTCCGGCCTGGCGGTGATGACGCCGGAGGGCATGGGGGTCGAGGTTTATCAGCGCCTCGAACGCGAATTGGAGCAGCTTTCGGACCTGCTCGCGCAGACCTATCTCGGGTGACGGCGGTGCTTTACGACCTCTGGCTCCGCATGGGTTACAGCTACGACGTGCCGGCCTCCGGCGCGCGCCACGTCTTGCGCCTGATGCCGCTGTCGCTGCCCAACCGGCAACGCCTGGTCGCCGGCTCGATCACGATTTCGCCGATGCCGGACGAGCAGTCGCATTTCGTCGATTTCTTTCAACACCCCGCCACCTCCTTCATGCTGCGCGCGCCGCACGAGGCGCTTGATATTCGCATCCAGGCCCGCGTGCAGGTTGAAAGCCAGCCGATCGCCGCCGATTTCTCGCCGCTGCTTGCCGACCTGCCCGACGAGATAGCAGGCGTCTGGTCGCTGGCGCCAGATTCGCCGCACCACTTCCTCGCTGACAGCCCGCGCCTGACGCAAACGCGTGAGATTGCCGACTATGCACGAAGCTGCGCCAAGCCCGATCTGACGGCGATGCAGATCGCCCATGCGCTCTGCACCCGCATCAACAAGGATTTCACGTACGATCCCGACGCGACGACGGTCGACACCACGCCGCTCGAGGCTTTCAAGCTGAGGCGCGGCGTCTGCCAGGATTTTACCCACATCATGATCCTGGCGCTCAGAAGCCTCGGCATTCCGGCGGGTTACGTCTCCGGTTTCCTGCGCACCATTCCGCCTCCCGGCAAGGAACGGCTGGAAGGGGCGGATGCTATGCATGCCTGGGTCAGGATCTGGTGCGGCGAGACCATCGGCTGGATCGAACTCGACCCGACCAATGACATCCCGGCCGGCATGGATCACATCGTCGTCGCCTATGGCCGCGACTATTCCGACGTCGTCCCTGTCATCGGCGTGTTGAAAAGCTATGGTGGCCAGCGCGCCGTCCAGGCGGTTGACGTGATCCCGCTGAAATAAGCCAATCCCAAAACTGGAAAAAACCGTCGATTCGGTAAATTTCTATTGGCGCCGTAAGGACGACGTAAAGAACCAGCATGCGTTAATCACCTGACAGGGTTTCCAGTTGGGTGAACATGATGAGCACCTTCTCTTTGCATCCCTGCCTGCGTCGCATGCTCAGCGACCGAGGCGGTAATTTCGGTATCATGACGGCGATTCTGGCCCCGGTTCTTCTCGGCGCTGCCGGGATGGCGATCCAGGTCGGCGATATGCTGATCTCCAAGCAGCAACTGCAGGAAGCGGCCGATTCGGCGGCGCTGGCCACCGCCACCGCGCTGGCGAATGGCACCATCCAAACCTCTCAGGCCGAGGCCTTCGCGCGTAATTTCGTCGCAGGGCAAATGGCGAATTATCTGCAAAGCGGCGTCGATATCAAAAGCGCGACGGGCGTCAGCGTGCACACGAACACATCGGGAAATTCGACATCCTATCAGGTGACGGTTTCGCCAAGCTATGACCTGACGGTCAATCCGCTGATGCAAGCGGTCGGCTTTACGACGCAGCACCTTTCGACATCCGGCACGACGGTCGGCGGCCATTCGCAGACTCAGGGCTCGATCTCAATGTTCCTCGCGCTCGATAAGTCAGGATCGATGGGAGAGGATACGGCGACCGTCAATGAGGAATACCCCACGGAATCATATACCTACGCCTGCAATCCCCACTATAACAGGAAAGGTAAGGAAGTCTGGGACACCTGCACCGGCAGCCGCACGAATTACTACACGAAAATAGAAGCGCTGAAGATGGCCGCCGGCAATCTCTTTGGTCAGTTAAGCAGTGCCGATCCGAACGCCCAATACGTCCGCACCGGCGCAGTATCTTACGATATCGTCCAATATACGCCCAGCGCTCTTGCCTGGGGAACGTCTGGCGTTTCGAGCTACGTCAATGCGCTTCAGGCGAATGGCGGCACGAATTCAAGCGGCGCGATGAGCACGGCCTATACGTCCCTGACGGCAAAGAATGCTGCGGGGAACGATGCCGAAGACGCCGCTCACAAGCTGAAGACCGGGCAGACACCCCAAAAGTACATCGTCTTCATGACGGACGGCGACAATAACGACGATAGCAGCGGCGGCCGTTCATATGATACCCTGACCAAGGCAACATGTGACACCGCCAAGTCCAAGGGCATCGAGATCTATACGATCGCCTTCATGGCGCCCGAAGGCGGACAGGCGCTGCTGCATTATTGCGCTTCCGACGACTCGCATTATTTCCAGGCGGAGAAAATGGAAGACCTCCTCGCCGCCTTCAAGGCAATCGGAGCGAAGGCCTCTTCCCAACTGACGCGCCTGACGAACTGATAGAACGCTCGACAGATAACAAACGAAAAGCCGCGCCGGAACAGACCGACGCGGCTTTTCGTAATCGTACCCGCCATCAGATCGATAAAATCCATTGAAATCAATCCTCTTGAGCGAGGTGCCCACGAAGGTTTCGCAATTTTTTCGTTTGCCCAAATCCTTTGTTGCAAGTGCTTCCTAACGATGCATAAACTGTGGCCAGCGCAAGCGACAATCGATTAAATCAGGCATAACGCCCTGAAACCAAATTAAAATTGGCGAGATCTGACCATGAATACCGTTTCCAAGCCGGTTATCCCTTCTCCCGCTCCCCGCAGTTCAAGGCCGGAAATTCTCGCTGAAGAAATCATTGAACGTCTGACTTACCGCATCGGCAAAGACGCCAAGGTGGCAAAGCCGCATGACTGGCTGACGGCGACAATTCTTGTCGTGCGCGACCGCATTATCGACAAGTGGATGGCCTCCACCCGCGAGGTCTATGCGACGGGCGCCAAGCGCGTCTATTATCTTTCCCTCGAATTCCTGATCGGCCGCCTGATGCGCGATGCCGTCTCGAACCTCGGCCTGATGGAAGAGGTGCGCGATGCGCTCGCCTCGCTCGGCGTCGATGTCAATGTCATTGCCGGGCTGGAGCCGGATGCCGCCCTCGGCAATGGCGGCCTCGGGCGTCTCGCCGCTTGCTTCATGGAGAGCATGGCGACGGTCAACGTCCCGGCCTATGGGTACGGTATCCGCTATGTCCATGGCCTGTTTCGCCAGCAGCTGGCCGACGGCTGGCAGGTGGAACTGCCTGAAAACTGGCTCGCCCACGGCAATCCCTGGGAGTTCGAGCGCCGCGAGAGCTCCTACGAAATTGGCTTCGGCGGTTCCGTCGAATTCATCACCACCCATGACGACCAGCCGCGCTACGTCTGGAAACCGGCCGAGCGCGTCATCGCCGCCGCCTTCGACACGCCGGCCGTCGGCTGGCGCGGCAAACGCGTCAACACCCTGCGCCTCTGGTCGGCGCAGCCGATCGATCCGATCCTGCTCGATGCCTTCAACGCCGGCGACCACATCGGCGCGCTGCGCGAAAGCAACAAGGCCGAAAGTCTGACCCGGGTTCTCTATCCAGCCGACGCCACCCCCGCCGGTCAGGAATTGCGTCTGCGTCAGGAATTCTTCTTCTCATCCGCCTCGCTGCAGGACATCCTGCGCCGCCACCTGCAGCAATATGATGATTTCACCTCGCTGCCGGACAAGGTGGCAATCCAGCTGAACGACACCCATCCGGCCGTCTCGGTCGCCGAACTCGTGCGACTGCTCTGCGACGTACACGGCATGGATTTCGAGCAGGCCTGGGAGATCACCCGCCACACGTTTTCCTATACAAATCATACGCTTCTGCCCGAAGCGCTGGAAAGCTGGCCGGTGCCGCTGTTCGAGCGCCTGCTGCCGCGCCACATGCAGATCGTCTATGCGATCAACGCCAAGATCCTGCTCGAAGCCCGCAAGACCAAGAACTTTTCCGACAGCGAAATCCGCTCGATCTCGCTGATCGAGGAAAGCGGCGACCGCCGCGTGCGCATGGGCAACCTCGCCTTCATCGGCTCGCATTCGATCAACGGCGTCTCGGCGCTGCACACCGATCTGATGAAGGTCACGGTCTTTGCCGACCTGCACAAGCTCTATCCCGACCGCATCAACAACAAGACCAACGGCATCACGCCGCGCCGCTGGCTGCAGCAGTGCAATCCCAGCCTCACCGGCCTTATCCGCGAGGCGATCGGCGACGAGTTCCTCGATGATGCTGAAAAGCTCCGCCCGCTCGAGGCCCATGCTTCCGATCCGAGCTTCCAGCAGAAATTCGCCGCTGTGAAGCGGGCCAACAAGGTGGCGCTCTCCAATCTCGTCGCCAGCCGCATGGGCGTGAAGCTCGATCCGTCGGCGATGTTCGATATCCAGATCAAGCGCATCCACGAATACAAGCGCCAGCTGCTGAACATCATCGAAGCCGTCGCCCTCTACGACCAGATCCGCTCGCATCCGGAGCTGGACTGGGTGCCGCGCGTCAAACTCTTCGCCGGCAAGGCGGCGCCGAGTTACTACAACGCCAAGCTCATCATCAAGCTGATCAACGACGTCGCCCGCACCATCAACAACGACCCGTCAGTGCGCGGCCTCTTAAAGGTCGTCTTCGTGCCGAACTACAACGTCTCGCTCGCCGAGGTCATGGTTCCGGCCGCCGACCTCTCCGAGCAGATCTCGACTGCCGGCATGGAGGCATCCGGCACCGGCAACATGAAGTTCGGCCTCAACGGGGCGCTGACGATCGGCACCCTCGACGGCGCCAACGTCGAAATGCGCGACAATGTCGGCGAAGACAACATCGTTATCTTCGGCCTCCGAGCCGACGAGGTTGCCAAGGTCCGCAGCGACGGCCACAATCCCCGCGCCATCATCGAGGGCTCGCGTGAACTCTCGCAGGCGCTCTCGGCTATCGGCTCCGGCGTCTTCTCGCCCGATGACCGCAACCGCTACACGGCGCTGATCGACGGCATCTATTCGCACGACTGGTTCATGGTCGCTGCCGATTTCGACGCCTATGCCCAGGCTCAGCGCGACGTCGACCAGATCTGGATCAACCAGTCCGACTGGTACACCAAGACGATCAACAACACGGCGCGGATGGGCTGGTTCTCTTCCGACCGCACGATCAGGCAATATGCAAACGAAATCTGGAGAGCCGGATGAAAACGCCGAAAGCAGTCCCTGAAGTAAAGCTTTCCTGGGAAATTTCGGCAGAAGAAATCACGGCGATCCTTGCCGGCTCGCATTCCAATCCCTTTGCCGTCCTGGGCGTGCACCAGGCCGGCGACGCTTTCGTCGCCCGCTGCTTCATCCCGGGCGCCGAAGAAGTGACCGCCATGACGCTCGACGGCGGCGTCATCGGCGAACTGAAGCAGTTGCATGCCGACGGCTTTTTCGCCGGCCCGGTTTCGTTGACCAGGCTGCAGCCGGTGCGCTATCGCGCCCGGCGCAGCGATGCCGAATGGGCCGTCACCGACCCCTACAGCTTCGGGCCGGTGCTCGGACCGATGGACGATTATTTCGCGCGCGAGGGCTCGCATCTGCGCCTGTTCGACAAGATGGGCGCCCACCTCATCAAGCATGACGGCGCCCAGGGCATCCACTTCGCCGTCTGGGCCCCGAATGCGCAACGCGTCTCGGTCGTCGGCGATTTCAACAATTGGGACGGACGCCGCCACGTCATGCGGCTGCGCGCCGATAGCGGCATCTGGGAGATCTTCGCGCCTGATGTTCCGCTTGGGGTTGCCTATAAATTCGAGATCCGCGGCCATGACGGCGTGCTGCTGCCGCTGAAGGCCGATCCCTTCGCCCGCCGCAGCGAATTGAGGCCGAAGACCGCCTCGGTCGTTGCCGCCGAGCTGGAGCAGGTCTGGGAGGATGACACCCATCTGAAGCATTGGCGAGAGACTGACAAGCGCCGCCAACCGATCTCCATCTATGAGGTGCATGCCGGCTCCTGGCAGCGCCGGCAGGACGGCACAATGCTGTCCTGGGACGAGCTCGCCTCCAGCCTCATTCCCTATTGCGTCGACATGGGCTTTACCCATATCGAATTCCTGCCGATCACCGAGCACCCCTACGATCCTTCCTGGGGCTACCAGACGACCGGCCTCTACGCGCCGACCGCCCGCTTCGGCGAGCCGGAAGGTTTTGCTCGTTTCGTCAACGGCTGTCACAAGGTCGGCATCGGCGTCATCCTCGATTGGGTGCCGGCGCATTTCCCGACCGACGAACACGGCCTCGGCTGGTTTGACGGCACGGCGCTCTACGAGCACGAAGACCCGCGCAAGGGCTTCCATCCCGACTGGAACACGGCGATCTACAATTTCGGCCGCACCGAAGTGGTTTCCTATCTCGTCAACAATGCCCTCTACTGGGCCGAGAAGTTCCACCTCGACGGCCTGCGCGTCGATGCCGTCGCCTCGATGCTCTATCTCGATTATTCCCGCAAGCACGGCGAATGGATCCCGAACGAGTATGGCGGCAACGAGAACCTTGAAGCCGTCCGCTTCCTGCAGGACCTTAACATCCGCATCTACGGCCAGCATCCCAACGTCATGACCATCGCCGAGGAATCGACCTCCTGGCCGAAAGTCTCGCAACCCGTGCACGAAGGTGGCCTTGGCTTCGGCTTCAAATGGAACATGGGCTTCATGCACGACACGCTGAGCTACATGAAGCGCGACCCGGTCCACCGCAAGCACCATCACAACGAGCTCACCTTCGGCCTGCTCTATGCCTATTCGGAAAATTTCGTCCTGCCGCTGTCGCATGACGAGGTCGTCCACGGAAAGGGCTCGTTGATCGCCAAGATGCCGGGTGACGATTGGCAGAAATTCGCCAATCTGCGTGCCTACTACGCCTATATGTGGGGCTATCCCGGCAAGAAGCTGTTGTTCATGGGGCAGGAGTTCGCCCAGTGGAGCGAGTGGAGCGAGGCGAAGTCGCTTGACTGGAACCTGTTGCAATACCGCATGCACGAGGGTATGCGCCGCCTGGTGCGTGATCTCAACTTCACCTACCGCAGCAAGCCGGCACTGCATGAACGTGACTGCGAGGGCGACGGCTTCGAATGGCTGGTCGCCGACGACGGCGAGAATTCCGTATTCGCATGGCTGCGCAAGGCGCCGGGCCAGAAGCCGGTCGCCGTCATCACCAACTTCACACCCGTCTATCGCGAGAACTATTCAATCCGCCTGCCGTTGGCCGGCCGCTGGCGGGAAATTCTGAATACCGATGCCGACATCTACGGCGGCAGCGGCAAGGGCAATGGCCTATGTTCTGGCAGGCGGCAGGGGGAGCCGTCTCAAGGAACTCACCGACCGGCGTGCCAAGCCCGCCGTCTATTTCGGGGGTAAAGCCCGCATCATCGATTTTGCTCTGTCGAACGCGCTGAATTCCGGCATTCGCCGCATAGGCGTCGCGACGCAATACAAGGCGCATTCGCTGATCCGCCACATGCAGCGCGGCTGGAATTTCTTCCGTCCCGAACGCAACGAGAGCTTCGATATTCTGCCGGCCAGCCAACGCGTTTCCGAGACACAATGGTATGAAGGCACGGCCGACGCCGTTTATCAGAACATCGATATCATTGAAGATTACGGCGTAGAATACATGGTCATTCTCGCAGGCGACCACGTCTACAAGATGGACTATGAATGGATGCTGCAGCAGCACGTCGATTCCGGCGCTGACGTCACCATCGGCTGCCTGGAGGTGCCGCGGATGGAGGCGACCGGCTTTGGCGTCATGCACGTCAACGACAAGGACGAGATTCTCGCCTTCGTCGAAAAACCGGCCCATCCGCCTGGTATCCCCGACAAGCCGGATTTCGCTCTCGCCTCGATGGGCATCTATGTCTTCCACACCAAGTTCCTGCTCGATGCGCTGCGCCGCGACGCCGCCGACCCGAATTCGAGCCGTGACTTCGGCAAGGACATCATCCCCTATATCGTCCAGAACGGTAAGGCGGTCGCCCACCGCTTTGCGAAGTCCTGCGTCCGATCGGATTTCGAGCACGAGCCGTATTGGCGCGACGTCGGCACGATCGACGCCTATTGGCAGGCCAATATCGACCTGACGGCGATTGTTCCCGAACTCGACATCTACGACAAGTCCTGGCCGATCTGGACTTACGCCGAGATCACCCCGCCGGCGAAGTTCGTTCATGACGACGAGGACCGCCGCGGCTCGGCCACGTCTTCCGTCGTCTCGGGCGATTGCATCATCTCCGGCGCCAGCCTCAACAAGAGCCTGCTCTTCACCGGTGTCAGGGCCAACTCCTTCTCCAAGCTTGAAGGGGCGGTCATCCTGCCGAATGTGAAGATCGGGCGGCGCGCGCAGCTCAAGAATGTGGTGATCGACCATGGTGTCGTCATTCCGGAAGGTCTTGTTGTCGGCGAGGATCCAGACCTCGACGCCAAGCGCTTCCGGCGGACGGAAAGCGGCATCTGCCTGATCACGCAACCGATGATCGACAAGCTGGATATCTGACTTATGAAAGTTCTTTCGGTTTCGTCCGAAGTCTTCCCTCTGATCAAGACAGGGGGCCTGGCCGATGTGTCCGGCGCCCTGCCAATCGCTCTCAAAGCCTTCGGGGTCGAGACCAAGACCCTCCTGCCCGGCTATCCCGCCGTCATGAAGGTCATTCGCGACCCGGTCGTCAGGCTCGAATTCGAGGACCTGCTCGGAGAAAAGGCAACCGTGCTCGAAGTCCAGCACGAGGGCCTCGACCTCCTCGTCCTCCATGCCCCGGCCTATTACGACAGGCCGGGCGGCCCCTATCTCGATCCGCTCGGAAAGGACTACCCCGACAATTGGCGCCGTTTCGCCGCCCTGTCGCTTGCCGCCTCCGAAATCGCCGCCGGCCTGCTGCCCGGCTGGCGGCCGGATCTTGTGCACACACACGACTGGCAGGCGGCACTGACCTCGGTCTACATGCGCTATTATCCGAGCCCGGAACTGCCGAGCGTATTGACGATCCACAACATCGCCTTCCAAGGCCAGTTCGGTTCTGAAATCTTTCCCGGCCTGCGCCTGCCCGGTCATGCCTTCGCCATAGACGGCGTCGAATATTACGGCACGATCGGCTTTCTCAAGGGCGGTCTGCAAACCGCGCATGCGATCACCACCGTCAGTCCCACCTATGCCGATGAAATCCTGACACCGGAATTCGGCATGGGGCTCGAAGGCGTCATTGCGACCCGCATCGACAATCTGCACGGCATCGTCAACGGCATCGACACCGATATCTGGAATCCGGCAACCGATCCCGTCGTTCACACCCATTACGGCCCGACGACGCTGAAGAACCGCGACGAGAACCGCCGCTCGATCGCCGAGTTTTTCCATCTCGACAATGACGATGCCCCGATCTTCTGCGTCATCAGCCGTCTCACCTGGCAGAAGGGCATGGATCTCGTCGCCAACGTTGCCGACGAGATCGTCGGCATGGGCGGCAAGCTCGTCGTCCTTGGTTCCGGCGAAGCCGCGCTCGAAGGCGCGCTGCTTGCTTCCGCCAGCCGCCATCCCGGCCGCATCGGCGTCTCGATCGGCTACAACGAGCCGATGTCGCATCTGATGCAGGCCGGCTGCGACGCAATCATCATCCCCTCGCGCTTCGAGCCCTGCGGCCTGACCCAGCTTTACGGTCTGCGCTATGGCTGCGTGCCGATCGTCGCCCGCACCGGCGGACTGAATGACACGGTAATCGATGCCAATCACGCCGCACTTGCGGCGAAAGTGGCAACCGGCATACAATTCTCGCCTGTGACGGAAACGGGCCTGCTGCAGGCAATCCGCCGTGCAATGCATTTTTATACGGACCGAAAACTCTGGACCCAATTGCAAAAGCAGGGCATGAAATCGGATGTCTCCTGGGAGAAGAGCGCCGAACGCTACGCTGCCCTCTATTCAAGCCTCGTCTCGAAAGGCATGTGACCTAAAATGATCAAGTCCGTACCCACCACGCCCTATCTCGACCAGAAGCCAGGCACATCCGGCCTGCGCAAGAAAGTTCCGGTCTTCCAGCAGCCGAATTATGCGGAGAACTTCATCCAATCGATCTTCGATTCGCTGGAAGGCTACCAGGGCAAGTGCCTCGTCATTGGCGGCGACGGACGCTATTACAATCGCGAAGTCATTCAGAAGGCGGTCAAGATGGCCGCAGCCAACGGCTTCGGCAAGGTGATGGTCGGCAAGGGCGGCATCCTGTCGACGCCGGCCGCCTCCCACATCATCCGCAAATACAAGGCTTTCGGCGGCATCATTCTGTCTGCCAGCCACAATCCCGGCGGCCCGACCGAAGATTTCGGCATCAAATACAACATCAACAATGGCGGTCCGGCGCCGGAAAAGATCACCGATGCGATCTACGCCCGCTCCAAGACCATCGACAGCTACAAGATCGCCGATTTCGCCGACGTCAATCTCGACCGTATCGGCAAGGAAGAGCTTCCCGGGGGCATGATCCTTTCGGTCATCGACCCGGTCGAGGACTATGCCGCGCTGATGGAAGAACTGTTCGATTTCGGTGCCATCCGCAATCTGATCAGCCTCGGCTTCCGTATTGCCTTCGATGGCATGAGCGCCGTCACCGGTCCTTACGCCAAGGAAATCTTCGAAAATCGCCTTGGCGCCCCCTCGGGCTCCGTGCGCAATTTCATGCCGCTGCCGGATTTCGGCGGTCATCATCCGGATCCGAACCCGGTTCATTGCAAGGAACTCTTCGATGAGATGATGGGTGAGGACGCGCCTGATTTCGGCGCCGCTTCCGATGGCGACGGCGACCGCAATCTGATCATCGGCCGCGGCATCTTCGTCACTCCCTCCGACAGTCTGGCGATCCTCGCTGCCAACGCCAATCTCGCTCCCGGTTATTCCGGTGGTCTTGCTGGCATCGCCCGCTCGATGCCGACCTCGGGCGCGGCCGACCGCGTCGCCGAAAAACGCGGCATCGGCATGTATGAAACTCCGACCGGCTGGAAGTTCTTCGGCAACCTGCTCGACGCCGGGATGGCGACGATTTGCGGCGAAGAAAGCTCCGGCACCGGATCCAGCCACGTCCGCGAAAAAGATGGCCTCTGGGCGGTGCTGCTGTGGTTGAATATTCTTGCCGTGCGCGGCGAGAGCGTCGCCGATATCGTCACCCAGCACTGGCAGACGTACGGCCGCAACTATTATTCGCGCCACGATTACGAAGGCCTCGACACCGATGCTGCGAACGGGCTGATGGACAATCTCCGCAGCCAGCTTTCCACCCTGCCCGGCAAGAGTTTCGGCAGCCTGAAGGTCGAGAAGGCGGACGATTTCGCTTATCACGATCCGATCGACAAGTCGGTGAGCGAGCATCAGGGCATCCGCCTCCTCTTCGAGGGCGGCTCCCGCGTCGTCTTCCGTCTCTCCGGCACCGGCACGTCTGGCGCAACCTTGCGTGTCTATATCGAGCGCTACGAGCCGGATTCGACTCGCCACAACATCGAAACGCAGGAAGCGCTCGCCGATCTCATTACGGCCGCCGACAGCGTTGCCAGCATTCGGGAACGCACGGGACGCGACGCGCCAACCGTGATCACCTGATCCGGGGGGAAAATGCGCGGGAACAATGCGGCGCAGGCCGGCGCGATCGTCTTCGATACCGGCGTCGAATTTGCCGCGTGGTCGCATCATGCCGCACAGCTCGAACTCTGCCTCTTCGAAGAGGACGGCAACCGGGAAGTCGCGCGCCTGCCGATGGCGCGCGACGGCAATTACACCCATCGCCTCTTCGTTGACGGGCTGAAGGCAGGCGCGCGCTACGGCTATCGCGCCGACGGCATCTACGCACCTGACAACGGCCTCTGGTTCGATCCTTCCAAATTGCTGATCGACCCCTACGCCAAGGAGATCGACCGGCCGTTCCGCTATGATCCCCGTCTCGGCGTCTACGGCGAAGACAGCCAGGATCTGATGCCGAAGGCAATCGTCACCTCGGATACGCGCGCCGCTACCGCCAAGCCGCTCTTCAAACCGGGCGGCTTCATCTACGAAGTGGCGGTCCGGCCCTTTACCATCCTCCATCCCGACATACCGGAACACCACCGCGGCACCATCGCCGCCCTTGCCCATCCCTCCGTCATCGCCCACCTGAAGCGGATCGGCGTCGACGCCGTCGAACTGATGCCGATCACCGCCTGGATCGACGAACGCCACCTGCCGCCGCTCGGCCTCACCAACGGCTGGGGCTACAATCCGGTTGCCTTCATGGCGCTCGATCCGCGGCTCGCCCCCGGCGGCGTGGCGGAACTGCGCGAAACCGTCGCGGCCCTGCACGCGGAAGGCATCGCCGTCATCCTCGACCTCGTCTTCAACCATACCGGCGAGAGCGATCGTTACGGCACGACGCTGTCGCTGCGCGGCCTCGACAACCTGCATTATTTCCGACATGTCCAGAATTGCCCGGGTGAACTGGTCAACGATACGGGAACCGGCAACACGCTCGCCTGCGACCATCCCGAGGTCCGCCGTCTCGTCATCGACAGCCTGCGCCATTTCGTTCTCAATGCCGGCGTCGACGGTTTTCGCTTCGATCTCGCGCCCGTCCTTGGCCGCACTGCGACGGGCTTCGAGCGCGACGGCGGAACACTTGCCGCGATTCTGGCCGATAATGTGCTTGCCGACCGGATCATGATCGCCGAGCCTTGGGACATCGGTCCCGGCGGTTACCATCTCGGCAATTTCCCGCAGCCCTTCCTCGAATGGAACGACCGGGTTCGCGACGATTTGCGCTGCTTTTGGCGCGGCGACCAGTGGAAGACCGGCGCGCTGGCAACCGCGCTTGCCGGCTCGTCCGACATCTTCTCCCGCAACGACGGCAAAGGCACGCGCAGCGTCAATTTCCTTGCCGCCCATGACGGCTTCACGCTGATCGATCTCGTCTCCTATGCCGGAAAGCACAATCACGCCAATGGCGAGCACAATCGCGATGGCCACAATGAAAACCACTCGTGGAACAACGGGATCGAAGGCGAAACGCTCTACCCCTCGATCCGCAAGCGCCGGAAAAACGATGTGATGGCGTTGCTATCAACGCTCTTTGCCACCCGCGGCAGCATCATGCTGACGGCGGGCGACGAAGGCGGACGCAGCCAGCGCGGCAACAACAACGCCTATTGCCAGGACAATGCAATCACCTGGGTCGACTGGAAGGCGTTGGATGAGGATCTCATCGCCCATACCGCATTCGTCGCCGGACTGCGCCGCCGCTTCACTGTCTTCTCCGAGACGGATTTCCTGTCGGGAAATGGCGACGTCGAATGGATCTCGGTTTCGGGCGAACCGATGACGGTTGCCGAATGGGAGACGCCGGGGCTGCCGACCCTCGGCATGCTTCTGGCAACCGACGACCGCGCCTCAAAAGGCAAGCGGACGCGGCTTGCAGTGCTCTTCAATCGTTCCGAAAGCCGTCAGCTCTTTACGCTTCCGTCGGAAGGCGAAGCTTCCTGGCGTCAACTGACGCCGGCGGGCGCGAAGAAAGTTGGCGCCCGAGTCACCGTCGAGCCACGCTCCGTCGGCTTTTTCATAGAAAAATGACCGGTGCCTCCCATTGGCGCAAATCCTTGTCGCAATCGTCATAAATGCACGATAAGGCTTTGGCGCGGCGAGCTTATCTGACGAGGAAATGCATGGGCACGGAAATTTCACTCTCCGACGTGCGGGGATTGATCGGCATGGAAACGGGCCTGTCGGATTGGATCACCGTCGACCAGACGATGATTGACGCCTTTGCAGGGGCAACGGATGACCATCAGTTCATTCATGTCGATCCGGAGCGCGCCGCCGCTGAGAGCCCTTTCGGCGGCACCATCGCCCATGGCTTCCTGACACTGTCTCTGCTCTCGGCGATGAATTACAATTGCCTGCCGAAAGTGCGCGAGCAGACCATGGGCATCAATTACGGCTTCGACCGCGTCCGCTTCATGACGCCGGTCAAAAGCGGCGCCCGCGTGCGCGGCCGCTTCCTGCTCTCCGACGCCCGCTTCCGCGGTGGCGGCATGCTGATGACCACCTACGACGTCACGATCGAAATCGAAAACGAGAAGAAGCCGGCCCTGACCGCCAAGTGGATCACCATCATCCAGTTCGACCCGAAGGATCGTCCCGAGGAAGTCTAAGCCGGATGCGGCTATGATTTCGCGGAATTGAAGACAGCTTAAAGAGCGGGCCGTCCGGATCGATAATGAAGGCGGCGTAATAGTGCTCGCCGTAATGGGGCCGGAGGCCGGGAGCGCCACTGTCATGGCCGCCATGCGCGATTGCCGCGGCATGAAACGCATTGACCGCCTCACGGCTCAGCGCGCCGAAGGCCAGATGAAACCCCCGGCCGGCCGGACGCTGGCCTTCTGGCCGGTGTTTGATCGCCAGCTTGTCGCCGCCGCCGGGAAGGCCATAGCCGACTGCTTGCGCCGTCTGTCCAGGCCTGATGTCATCCCAGACCCTGACATAGCCGAGGGCGGCATCGTAACATGCCGCCGACCTCTCTATATCGGAAACACCGAGGGAGGCATGATGCAGCATTCTTCCTCCTTCGAATGGGGCGCCCTATGCAGACAGGACTAATCCGAGCTCAATGGCCGGCATCATGAGCCGCCTCGTTGAGCAGCCCGAAGACGAAGTCGGAAAACGACCGCCAGCATTCGACCCGGAACGTCTCTTCATCCGTGCGCAGAAGCACGATTTCCGCCTTGCCGAAGATCGTCCGGGACGCAGCCCCGACCGGAAAGGAAGAACGCGACAGATCCTGCGGGCAGCCGGCGGCAAGAGTCTTTTCCGCGCCGGGTCCCGAGACGATGATTGCGACATTGCGGTGAGAAACGTCGGTCGCCGAATGCATGGCGCGGACGCCGGAAAACACCGCCATCAGATCGGCGCCATCCTCGTCGATCATCAGCCATTCGTCCGGCCCGATCCACAGCGCTGCGCGCGCGCCGGCCCGACTGGATGTTTTCGGAGCGTTCGGCAGGGTGAAACCGAGCGCCTTGGAAAGCGCGGCAAGCGATTCCGCCGGCGCGCGCAGCGCCACCCGGCTCGCTGCCGGTGCCACCGTCAGCCGTACCGTTGCGGAGCCGCCTTGACGGCCGGCAAGCACCGGCTTACGAATTGCGACATCAACCATGGATGCGGCCTCCTTCCTTGTCAAAGAACACCAGATCCGTCACTTCGACGGCGATCGTCCGGTCCGGCATCGGCACGTAGAGCGTCTCGCCCATCCGCGCCCGGCCGCCGGCGACCAGCGCGAAGGCGATCGACCGGCCGCAGTTTTCCGACCAGTAGGCCGAGGTGACGTGGCCGAGCATTGTCATCGGCTTCGGCTCGTTCGGGTTTGCGACGACCTGCGCGCCTTCTTCGAGCACCAGCTTCGGATCCTTTGTGACAAGTCCGACAAGCTGCTTGCGCCCCTCCTTGACGAGGTCCGGCCGCTGCAGGCCGCGAATGCCGACAAAGTCCTTCTTCTTCTTCGAAACGGCCCAGGCAACGCCCGCGTCATCAGGGGTAACCGTCCCGTCAGTATCCTGGCCGACGATGATGTAGCCCTTCTCGGCGCGCAGAACGTGCATCGTCTCGGTACCGTAGACGCAGGCGCCGAGCGGCTCGGCATTGGCCCAGACGGCTTCGAGCACCGACTGGCCATAATCGGCCGGCACGTTGATTTCGAATCCGATTTCGCCGGTGAAGGAGACGCGGAAGAGCCGGGCCGGTACGCCGCAGACAGTGCATTCGGCAACGCTCATATGCGGGAAGGCCTCGTTTGAGAGGTCGACCCCTTCGACCAGCGGCTCGACGATTGCGCGCGCCTTCGGTCCCTGTACGGCAATGACGGCCCATTGCTCAGTGACCGAGGTCAGCCAGACTTTCAGGTCCGGGAATTCCGTCTGCAGGTAATCTTCCATGTGGTGAAGAACGCGCGGCGCTCCGCCGGTCGTCGTCGTGACATGGAAACGGTCCTCGGCCAGTCGCCCGACGACGCCGTCGTCATAAACGAAGCCGTCTTCGCGCGTCATGATGCCGTAACGGGCCTTGCCCGGCTTCAGCGTATCCCAGGCATTGGTGTAGATGAGGTTGAGGAACTTCGCCGCATCCGGCCCCACTACCTCGATCTTGCCAAGCGTCGAAGCGTCGAAGATGCCGGCCGATTCTCGGGCTGTGCGGCATTCGCGCGCGACTGCCTGATGCATGGTCTCGCCGGCGCGCGGATAGAACCAGGCGCGTTTCCAGTTGCCGACATCTTCGAAAACGGCACCATGGGCCTCTTCCCAGCCATGCAGCGGCGTCTTGCGCGTCGGATCGAACAACTCTCCGCGCGAATGGCCGATCAGCGTGCCGTAGGTGACCGGCGTGTAGGGCGCGCGGAAGGTGGTGAGGCCGACCTGCGGGATTTCCTTGCCGAGCATTTCGGCGGCGATCGCCAGGCCATGCATGTTGGAAAGCTTGCCCTGGTCCGAGGCCATGCCGTTCGTCGTAAAGCGCTTGATATGCTCGATCGAATGCATGCCCTCGCGCACGGCAAGGCGGATATCCTTGGCGCAGACGTCGTGCTGGAAGTCGATGAACGCCTTGGCGTTGGTTTTCGGTCCGGCGCCCTCGGCGGCACCGATCATGCCGCCTGTCCATTCAAAGGCCTGCTCGGCGGAAATTGCGATCTTGTCGCCGCTGCTTCCGCCGGTGGCCTGCGCCATCAGCTCGCCGGCGGCAAGCGATTCCTCGATCGTCCGCTGCAGGTCATCGGTGCCGTTGCAGGCGCCGACCGACAGGCAGTCCTGCGCGTAGGAGCCGGGCAGGAAACGCTGGCTTTCAGCGTCGAAGGCCACTTTGCCGCGCGACTGCGAGAACAGATGCACGGACGGCGTCCAGCCGGCCGAAACCAGCAGCGCATCGACGGCGATCTTGCGCGGCGAACCGCCGCCGTTCCGCACCACCGTCATGGACGAGATACGCAGCCGCCCCGCGGTATTGATGACGGACTGGCCGGCCAGGACGTCGATACCGAGCGCGCGCGCCTCCGCCAGCACCGCCGCACCCGGCGCCTGCCTGACATCGACGATGGCAGCGATCGAAACGCCCGCGCGCTTCAGATCGAAGGCCGCCTCATAGGCCGAATCGTGAGCCGTATAGACGCCGACATTCTTGCCGACGGTGACGCCGTAGTGGTTCAGATAGGTCCGCGCCGCCGAGGCCAGCATGATGCCCGGCCGGTCGTTGTTCGGAAATACCATGTGCCGTTCGATCGCGCCGTTGGCGAGGATCACCCGCTTGGCCCGGACCTGCCAGAGCCGCTCGCGCGGCAGATCATGAGCGGGATTGGCAAGATGGTCGGTGACGCGCTCGGCAAGGCCGACGAAATTGTGGTTGTAGTAGCCGAAGGCAGTCGTGCGCAGCAGCACTTCGACATTTTCCATCGCCTTCAACTGCGCCACGGTCTTCTGCGCCCAGGTGAAACCGTCCTGCCCGTCGATCCTGGCGCCGGCATCATAACGCAGCGCACCGCCCGCTTCCGGCTGCTCGTCGCAGAGGATCACCCTGACGCCGGTCCGGGCCGCGGCCAGCGCCGCTGAAAGCCCGGCAACGCCGGCGCCGACCACCAGCACGTCGCAATGGGCGTAACGGCTGGCATAATGGTCCGGATCGCCCTCCTTCGGCGCAACACCGAGGCCGGCGGCGCGACGGATAAGCGGTTCATAGATGTGCTTCCAGGCGGTGCGCGGCCACATGAAGGTCTTGTAGTAGAAGCCGGCGGCGAAGAACGGCGACATCAGATTGTTGATGGCTCCGACGTCGCGGGCAAGTGACGGCCAGCGATTCTGCGAGCTGACGATCATGCCATCGAAGATTTCCTGCACGGTGGCGCGCACGTTCGGCTGCTTGCGTGCTGCATCGCGAGCGACGTCAATCAGCGCGTTCGGCTCCTCGGCGCCGGCCGAAAGAATGCCGCGCGGCCGATGATACTTGAACGAACGGCCGACAAGATGCACGTCGTGGGCGATCAGCGCCGAGGCGACGCTGTCGCCTTCGAGCGCCGTGTAGCTCTTGCCGTCGAAGCTGAAGCGCGCGGTTTTGGCCGGTGTCAGGCGCCCCTTGCCGGCGATACGGTTGACGCCGCTCATTGCGCCTCTCCTTCCAGGGCTTCATATGTCTCGACAGGCGCATGCTTTTCGGCCGCAGCCCCGAGGTCGGGCTTCGGCTCGCCTGCCTTGTAGGTCATGATGAACTTGTCGCTCACTGTGTCGCGGACTGCATTGAAGAAGCGCCCGCAGCCGTGAATATGCCGCCAGCGTTCAAAGATCAGCCCCTTCGGATTGTCGCGCAGAAAGAAATAGGCCTCGAATTCCTCATCCGAGATCGAGGCCATGTCGGTGGGCCGCGCGATATGCGCGTCGCCCGCGCCACGGAATTCGAGCTCTGAGCGCTCTTCCTGGCAGTAAGGGCAATGGATCAGCAGCATGTAGGATTTCCTTCTCCTCCGCTTCTCCCCAGCCGGGAGAAGGTGCCTGAAAGACGGATGAGGGGGTGAGCAATGATAGGAGCGGGCGTTAGCACGAAAGCACCCATCGTCAGTGCGCCACCGCCGCCGCCGCAGCCTCGTCGATCAGCCGGCCGCTGCGGAAACGTTCCAGCGTCAGGCCGGCGTTGAACTTGTGCGGTTCGTCGCGGGCGATCAGATGGGCGAAGAGATTGGCCGAGCCCGGCGTCGCCTTGAAGCCGCCGGTCCCCCAGCCGCAGTTGACGTAAAGCCCGGGAACCGGCGTCTTCGACTGGATCGCCGAACGATCCGGGGTGTTGTCGACGATGCCGCCCCATTGGCGCATCATCTTGACGCGCCGGAACATCGGGAAGAGCTCGCAGATGGCATCCAGCGTATGGGTGATGATCTGCAGCCCACCGGTCTGTGAATAGGAATTGTACTGGTCGGTACCGGCGCCGATCACCAGCTCTCCCTTGTCGGACTGGGAGATATAGGCATGCACGGTGTTCGACATGACAACACAGGGGAAGATCGGCTTCAGCGGCTCGGAAACCAGCGCCTGTAGCGGGCTCGACTGCAGCGGCACCCGCACATCGGCCATCTTCATGATGGTTGTCGTATGGCCGGCCGCCGACACGCCGATCTTTCTGGCGCCGATGAAACCGCGCGTGGTCTCGACGCCGGTCACGCGCCCATCGGGCGCACGGCGAATGCCGGTTACTTCGCAGTTCTGGATGATATGGACGCCGCGATCCGACGCTGCACGCGCATATCCCCAGGCGACCGCGTCGTGACGCGCGGTACCGCCGCGCCGCTGCAGGGCCGCACCGTTGATCGGGTAGCGCGCACTGGCCGAAATATCGAGCGGCGGGCAGTAGGCCTTGGCCTGCTCGGGCGTCAGCCATTCATTGTCGATGCCGTAGAGCCGGTTGGCGTGGATATGACGCTTGAAGGACTGCTGGTCGTGAATATTGTGCGAGAGCATCATCACGCCGCGCGGCGAATACATCACATTGTAGTTGAGCTCCTGCGAAAGCCCCTCCCAGAGCTTCATCGAATGCTCGTAAATGTGCATGCTCTCTTCATAGAGATAGTTCGAGCGGATGATGGTGGTGTTGCGGCCGGTATTGCCGCCGCCGAGCCAGCCCTTCTCGATCACCGCCACATTGGTGATGCCATGCTCCTTGGCGAGATAATAGGCGGCGCCCAGGCCGTGTCCGCCCGCGCCGATGATAACGACGTCGTATTCGGCGCGCGGTTCCGGCGACGTCCACTGCTTCTCCCAACCCCGATGACCGCGCAGGGCCTCCCGCGCCACGGCAAAAACCGAATATTTCCGCATCCGCCTTCTTCTCCTTCGGGCAAGGCCATTCTCCGTGCCCATACAAATCGCAAATCCAAATGCGGCACAACGGCTGTTTTGCGACGCGCGAGAGCTTTGGTTTTGACACTGAGCGACATGATGTCGAAAAGCGCGCGGTTTTCGGGCGACATCGTGCGCTGCTTCCGAAAGCCGTCCGGCAGGAGGAAGCAACCAACCTTTCCTGGCCTCGGCCCGCCTTAGCCCAACTGGGCGAGAAGACAAGCAGTTACTAAAATGTTAATCCACCCTATGTTCCCGGGGTTCCTGTATGATGTGGGGTCGGCGTTCATTACTCCAGGCGCTCTGTGTCGTGATCGCCGGTGCGCAAGCGGCAGTTGCCGCCGAGCCGGTCGGCCAGGCCGTCGTCATCAAGACCGAGGTGACGGGAGAGAGCGGCCCGATCGCGGTCGACGCCAGCGTTCATCGCAACGAGCGGATCAAGACATCCCCGTCGGGGCTCGGCCAGTTCCTGTTTCGTGACGGCACCAAACTCGCGGTGGGCTGGGGTTCGTCAGTCGTCATCGACAAATACGTCTTCGACGATTCGCAATCGGTCAAGAAACTCACCATCAGAGCGGCGAAGGGAACCTTCCGCTGGGTGAGCGGCAATTCCAACTCCTCGGCCTACCAGATCCTCACGCCCGCCGGCACGATCGGCGTGCGCGGCACCGCCTTCGATTTCTATGTCGGCCCGGATGGCACGACCGCCGTCGTCCTGTTGAACGGCGCGGCCCGGTTTTGCGGTCCGGGCGGCTGCCGGCAGTTGCAGCAGCGCTGCGATTGCGTGGTGGCCAAGCCGAACGGCAATATGTCGGCAGCACGCCGAGTTGATCCCAGCATTCTCGATACGCTCGGAAATTCCCGCGCCCTCCCCTTTCTCTCCGGCAGCCAGCGGCTTGCAGGCGGCATCGGCATGATTGGCGGCTGCAACATGGCGTCAGCCGCGCCGGAGAGAAAAGACAGACAGCGGCCTCCGCCGGCAGTTGCGCCTGTCCCGCAAAGACAGGATCCGCCACAGAGACAGGCCGAGCCGCAAAAGGAGCGGCCGAACAGGCCGGACCCGCCGCACCATGACAAACCGCACCATGACGGGCCACATCATCATGACAAACCGGATAGGCCTGACAAGCACGAGGGCCACGGCCGGCATGACGACGACGGCAAACCGGGAAACCACGGCGAGGATCATCGTGACCACGACCGCGACCATCATGGACATCGCGATCGTGATCATGACAACGATCGCAACCACGACAGAGGCCGGAATTTCAATCGCGGCCGCTGAGGCCCGTCAGTCTGCGGCGCTTTTTTCGACCCTTTCGGGCACTTCCCGGAAATGATCGGTCCTGCCGGATATGCGCTTATAGAATTCCGCTAGGCCGACGGTCACCTGCACCGCCCTCAGCTTGGCCGTACCCATGAGCTTCCGGCTGTTCCTGGAATGCGATTGCAAGGCCTGCATCAACTGCTGGTGGACGACGACAAGGGTTGAAAATTCGGCGGATGCTGCAACGCGTTCGTCGCCGACGACGGCAAGGATCTGTGTCCGGTTGGTTTTCCCCTTGAGCGGAAGCGCGCCGGCTTCGATCAGCGCCATTCCCTGCACCGACCGCGCCGTGCTGTCGGAAATGAGGATATCGAAGCCGACCTCCTTGCAGGACGATTCGATACGGGCCGCGACGTTGACCGCGTCTCCGACGGCCGAATAGTTGAAGCGGGTCTTGGCGCCCATATTGCCGACGCAGGCAAGGCCGGTATGGATGCCGATGCCGATCTCGACCTCCTGATCGGGCCCGAAGCCGAAGGCGTCGCCGGCGTTCAGTTCGGCGAGCGTCTCGCGCATGGCAAGTGCCGTGCGAACTGCCTTTGTTTGGTGATCCGCCACATCGACGGGCGCATTCCAGAACGCCATGATCGAATCGCCGATGAACTTGTCGAGCGTGCCTTCATTGGCGACGACATGACGGCTCAGCGCATCGAGCAGCGTATTCAGGAAGGCCACTACATCCGTCGGCGCCAGTCTCTCGCTCATCTCGGTGAAGTTCCTGACATCGACGAACATGACCGTCAGCTCGCGGTCATCTCCGCCGAGACGCAATGCATCGCGGTTATGCTCGATGCGGTGGAGCAGCGACGGTGAAAGATAATGCCCGAAGGCGCGCCGCACTTCGCGCCGCTCTCGGTCGATCACCAGGATCTTGAACGAGGTCGCGGCGAAGTGAATAATCGACCCACTGATGATCGGCGCCAGCGGATCGAGAAGAAGCCCGGCATAAAGAAAGGAAAGCCACGACGCCACCAGCGCCATTGCCGTGATCAACAGGCCGCAAACCAGCGCGACGGCGGGGCTGACAAAGGTCGTCACCACGACAAGCAGGCATCCGAGCACGGCAATGACAAGGATTTCGAGGCCATCCGCCCAGTCGGGCCGGGACAGGAACTGGCCGGAAAGGATTTGCTCGACGGCTTGCGCATGCAGCGAAACGCCGGGAACGTTCTCGCCGAGCGCGGTGACGCGGATGTCCTGCAAGCCGGCCGCCGATGTGCCGACGAAGACGATGCTGCCTTCGATAGCGGCTGCCGTCTCCGCGGAGGCTCCGTCAGGCGCTAGCACCTGCCGGGCGGAGATATACCGCTCGGCACGATCGGGAGTGACATAGAGCCAGAGTTCGCCCGCCGCGGTCAGCGGCACGATGAAATCCCCGATCTTTGCCGATGTCATGATTCCGGCGCGGTCGGGTGCGCCCGATAGAACATAGGTTGAGGCTCCCTGCGCGACACGCAACGCTTCGACGGCGAGATTCGGGTAGAGCTGTACTCCGTCGGTCAGGAACAGCGGGACCGCCCGCACCACCGGCGAAGGATTTCCGGGGTTGAGGCTGATGTGTCCGAGCCCCCCCGCATTTGCCTCCAGTTGAGGCCTGAGCGGCGTCGAGGCGCCAAGATAGGGTGGAGCCGAGACGGGGCTTTCGCCCGTGAACGCGAAGCCCGCCTTGACGGGCGGCCGGTAATTGCCCTCGTTGGAAAGGCCGAAGCCGAGCACGACGGGCTTTTCTGCAATCGAGCGGGCGAATATCTCGTCATTGTCGGGCAGTTTTTCGGCCAGCGAAGGGTCGATCCCGCCCGCCTCGCGCACGACATTGCGCGGCGACAACCGGTCCGGTTCGGAGAAGAGAACGTCGAAGGCGATGGCCGCAGCACCCATCTGCGAAAGCCGGTCCACCAGGAGAGCCAGCCGGTCCCGCGGCCAGGGCCATTGGCCGAATTCGCGCAATGAGGCCTCATCGATGTCGATGACGCGGACCGGCATCGGCTTGAAGGTCCTCGGAACCAGCCGCTGATACTCATCGAACGTTACGCCGCGGATCAGCTTGAAAAGCCCGGGATCGCCTGCCCGCAGGATCGTGAGCAGAGCCACGATCGCCAGGCCGATAACGACACCGATTTGCTGCACGCGCGTCATGATCTCACCGGTGTCCCCTGCCGGCAAACAGGCTACGCCGCTTTCGCGCCAAATGCCATTCGCCCATGCAATCCCGGCCTCTCTTTTCGGCTTCTCCCGGTCCGTCTTCCGTCATGCGCCCCGGCGGTGCCTTCGATGCGGTCACGCCACCCGTTCTGGCCGGACGGCAAGGCTTCGATCTTGCCGGGCAGGCAGCGAAATGTTCTTGTAGCGATCGAAAATCGAATGCCTTTCCAGAGAAGAATGAGGGACGCCCGTGATTTCCGAAACCGCCGCACGCAGGAGCGGCTACTGGCTGATTGTCGTGGTGCTGGCAATGCTTGCGGGGCTGCCGCTTGCCGTCTGGCTCGATATCAGCGATCTCTCGGGCAATACCCTGCGGCATCAGGCTCACGACATGAGCTCGCTGATCTCAAGCATCCGCTCCTATTATTCCGCCAATGTCGTGGGCCGCGTTCTGGCTGCCCATGCCAGCGGCGCGACCGAAGGCACCGTTGTCTCTCACAACTACGCCAATATACCGGGTGCCATCCCGCTGCCGGCCACGCTGTCCCTGGAGCTCGGCGACGTCATCAAGGAGCAGCAGGCCAATATCACCTACCGTTTCGTCTCCGACCTGCCTTTCAAGAGCCGCGCATCCCACGACCTCGACCGGTTCGAGACGAAAGCGCTTGCCGCCTTGCGCGCCGATCCGCAGCAGACGCTGACCGACCTCACGCGTGTCGGATTGACCGATACTTTGCGCTTCATCACCCCGGTGGTCATGGGCCAGGCCTGCGTTGCCTGCCACAACAGCCATCCCGAAAGCCCGAAGACAGATTGGAAGGTGGGCGACGTGCGCGGCATTCAGGAGGTCATCATCCGGCAGCCCTATGCCGGCAACGTCTTCGCCTTCAAATATCTGCTCTGTTATTTTCTGTTCGTCGCCGTTATCGGCATCAGCTTCATTCTGCTCCAGCGCCAGCAGGCGCGCGCTATCCACAGCGCCAATGTGGATTTGGAAGCGGCAAACGAATTCCTCGCCAGCGTTTCCCTGAAGATTTCGCGTTATCTCTCGCCGCAGATCTACAAAAGCATCTTCTCCGGACAGAAGGACGTCGTCGTCCATACCGAGCGCAAACGCCTGACGATCTTCTTCTCCGACATCAAGGATTTCACCGCGACGACCGAGCGCCTGCAGCCGGAAGCCCTGACGGAGATGCTCAACGAATATCTGACCGAAATGTCGAACATTGCGCTCGCCCATGGCGGCACGGTGGACAAGTTCATCGGCGACGCCATGCTGGTCTTTTTCGGCGATCCGGAAACGAAGGGGCCGGAGGAGGATGCGAAAGCCTGCCTGCGCATGGCCGTCGACATGCAGCGCCGTCTCGGCGAACTCAAAGACAGATGGCGCAGAAACGGCACCGAAGAGCCCTTCGTCGTCCGCATGGGCATCAACAGCGGCTATTGCAACGTCGGCAATTTCGGCAGCAGCGATCGCATGGACTATACGATCATCGGGGCCGAGGCCAACCTCGCAGCCCGGTTGCAATCGATCGCCCAGGGCGGTGAAATCGTCATCAGCTACGAAACCTACGCGCTGGTCAGTGAAATCGTCGATGCCCATTCCCTGCCGCCGATCACGATGAAGGGCATACAACGCGAGATCGTGCCCTATGCGGTGGATGGGCTGACGCTCGGTGCGGATCATAAGAGCCGCGTCCTCAGCGAGCACCTCGCGGGTCTCGACCTGCATCTAGACATGAGCCGGCTGGAGCCCGCCGATCGCCTCCGGGTCAGGACCGCCCTTAAGGACGCAATCGCCGCACTGGACGAAGCTGCGCCCGAGGTCGCCGGATCGTGACCGGATAGGGCAAGCGTGATTTTTCCGCCTGTCTCCCATATCCGTCTGGACTTCCCCTACTCGATCTGCTATCCCGCATCACCAATCGCAAGGCTGCGGCCGCGCGAACGTTATTTTTTTGCCCCTGGCGCTGCGCCGCCTCAGGCATCAACCAAACCAAAGGAACGTGATTCTCGTGCAGGTACTTGTCCGCGATAACAATGTCGATCAGGCTCTCCGCGCTCTCAAGAAGAAGATGCAGCGCGAAGGCATTTTCCGCGAAATGAAGATGCGCGACTACTACGAGAAGCCGTCGCAGAAGCGTGCTCGCGAAAAGGCCGAGGCTGTTCGCCGCGTTCGCAAGCTGGCCCGTAAGCGCGCCCAGCGCGAAGGCCTTGTCGCACGCTAAGCGTTGCCGTCGTTTTTTCGACGTTTTCAGATGCATTGTGGCGGGGGCGATTGGTTCGCCGCCGCCTTTTTAGTTTGCCGCTGAAGATCGCATATCCCAATCTCGGATATGCCGCATGGGGAAAGCGAGCCCGAATGGCTGTTACCACCTTCAATCCGTCCCGCGCCTGGCGCCTGCAGAAGACCGCATTGCTGCCCGCTATGGTGTTGGCCGCCATGGTCGGCCTCGCCGGCTGCGAAACGACCAATACCACTGACGCCGTGATCCGCATCGACAAGGCGCAGGGTTCGGAAGAGAATATTGCGTCGCTGACGGCGGTTATCAACGCCAATCCCAAGGATCCCGAAGGATACAATGTCCGCGGCTCCGCCTACGGCCGCGGCGGCCAATTTCGCCAGGCGTTGAACGATTTCAACACGGCTCTGCAGATCAATCCGCGCTTTTTCCAAGCCTATGCCAACCGCGCCCTGGTCTATCGCAACATGGGTCAGCAGGCCCAGGCGATCGCCGACTACAACGCCGCGCTGCAGATCAACCCGAGCTATGACGTCGCCTATATCGGCCGCGGCAATGTCTATCGCATGGCTGGTCAGGACGACCAGGCCTTCAACGATTTCAACCGGGCGATCCAACTCGGCACCACCGACGGCCGCGCCTATCACAATCGCGGCCTGATTTACCAGAAACGCAATCAGCAGGACAAGGCGATCGACGATTTCTCGAAAGCGATCTCGCTCGCACCGAATTCGCCCGAGCCCTATAACGGCCGCGGCATTTCCTACATCGCGCTGAACGACGACGATAACGCCTTTGCCGATTTCAACCATGCAATCGAGCTCAACGGCAACATCGCCGAATCCTGGGCCAACCAGGCGCTCGTCTACGAGCGCCGCGGCGACAAGGCGAAGGCTGCCCGCTCCTATCGCCATGCAGTCGGGCTTGATCCGAAATACCAGCCGGCCCGCGATGGTCTCGCCCGGGTTGGCGGTTCAGCCGGCTAAAGATATGAATTGGCGCGGCCGCCGAGGACAGCCAAGCTGTCATGGTGTCGGTGGCATGGCCTTGAAAAGAGAGGCGGAGAAAACATCCGTCCTCGTCGATGGCATTTCATCCGATGTTGCAACCGGCTCATGCTCCCCCTAACATGTCGCTGCTTCGATAGCCCGCTATCGGGCGTTGGAAAAGTGTTGAGGGCGTTTTGCGAGAAATGCGGATCTTTGCCTTCCTGACCGCGAGCGAAAACTGTTGCGGGCAGCGCCCGCCTCGATGCCGCGCATCGTCCGAGCGACGCCAGGGATGGAGCCATGTTTTCTGCCCCGCGATTTCATCCTTCGCTCGATCGGACCCGATGGATCGTCCGATGGTACAGCCGGCACGGCGCACTCAATGAAGATCGTTGCGCTATTCTTCCCAAAGGCTTCAATTGGCACCTACCTCGTCGCCATGGCGGTGGCGATCGCGCTGCCGATTTTCGCCTTCGTGGCGCTGCTTCTGCTGCAGTTGGAGGACAACCAGCGTTCGACGCTGAAGCGCGAGACGGCGCAGGACGCGCTTGCCCTTTCGCGCATCATCGACCGCCAGCTTCAGGACATGGCGACGACGCTGCGTCTGTTGTCGAGTTCGCCGGAGCTTGAAAACGGCGATCTCGCTTCCTTCCACGAGCGCACGGAAACAGCGCTGCGCAACAATTCGCTTTACGTCCTCGCCGTCGATCGCACCGGTAACCAACTGCTGAATACACGCCGGCCCTTCGGGACGCCGCTCGGACAGATGGCAAACATCGCCTCCCTCGATGCCGCCATGAAATCCGGTCGCATCGAGGCTTCGGACGTTTTTCGCGGCAGAACCAGCGGTGATTGGGTCTATAATGTTACCCTCCCGCGGGCGGATGATCCGGTCGCCGCCCTCATCATCACGCAGGATGCGGGGGATCTCGGAAAGCTGGTGACGACTCAGGGCCTTGCTCCCGGCTGGTCGGCCGCCGTCATCGATCAAAGCGGTCACGTGGTCGTTGCCGCCGGCCCGGCAGCGCTGGAACCCGGCACTCCCTTCGATCCGCGTATCCTGCCGGCGCTTAGCTTCTCCCGAGGTGTCTTCGAAGATAAGACGATCCTGCCCCACATGCTTCTCGGTTATGCCCAAATTCCCGGCTGGTCATGGAAAACTGTGATCTGGGGGCCGGTGGCGCAGGCTTCGATCCTCAGCACCTGGCGCTTCCTGATCATCGGTGGCGTGGCGCTTGTGCTGGTCGCAGTGCTCGCCGCCTATGCTGTCGCAAGGCAGGTGCGCACCACCATCCGCGATATCGCCGACATGGCAAAGCGCATGGGCGACGGCCACATTGTCTCGCCGGTCGAGACCAGCGTCATCGAGGCGAACCAGGTGGCGATCGCCCTGTCGAATGCGTCCTTCGACCGCAGCCAGACCGAGGACCGGCTGCGTTTCGTCATGCACGAACTCGTGCACCGCACGAAAAATCTTCTGACGCTAGCCCAGGCAATGATGCGCCAGCTCGCCAAGCAGGCCGACAGCGTCGAGACCTTCCAAGCTGCCGTTGCAGACCGCCTCGAGGGGCTGGGGCGTTCGATCGAGCTCCTGACCAGCGAGCAATGGGGAGGCGTGTCGCTTCGGCGGGTCGTCGATATCCATCTGCAGGCCTTCCCGCAATCGCGCGAACAGATCGAAATCACCGGTGAGGATTTCGTTCTGAAGCCGGATGCGGTGCAGAATCTCGGACTGGCGCTGCATGAGCTGGTCACCAATTCGGTAAAATACGGTGCACTTTCCGTTCCGCAAGGCCGTGTTCGCTTCGAATGGCGCGATGTCAGGGAGGAAGACAAGCCGGATGCCCTGCTCCGCTTCACCTGGGAGGAGCGCGGCGGCCCGCCAGTGATAGAGCCATCACGCACGGGCTTCGGCACGACAGTTATCAAAGCCCATGCGGCCGCCGCCTTCCGCGGCACGGTTGAGATCGATTTCCGGCCCGAAGGCCTTCTATGGGTGTTGACTGCGCAACGCAACACGCTGGAGCGGGACTGACGCATGTCGCCCGGAAGGGCGGAGCGGGTCCGGGAAAATCAAAGCGCAAGCGCCCATCCATCTATCACGTTTGTTGCGGCGGGCTTCGGTCTCCCGGAACAATCGCCACCTGCACCCGTTTCGAACAGGTCGTATCCAAGGAGAAAGACCATGTTCAAACAAACCATGATCGCAGCCGCGGCTCTGACGGCCACGGCGTGGGCAAGCCCGGCGGGCGCGGAAAACTACGTCACGCTTGGGCGCCTGGTCTGCGGATCGGATGGCGGCCAGGGTCTGATCATCACGTCGCAGAAGCACCTGATCTGCACCTACACGCCGGCATCCGGCGGCGCCAAGGCGGTCTACGCCGGCAAAATCGAGAAGTTCGGCCTCGACATCGGTCAGACCGGCAAGAGCGTGATGATTTGGCAGGTGCTTGCGAAAACTGGCACGGATATGCCGCAATACGCCCTGGCCGGAGAGTATTACGGGGTCGGCGCGGATGCGAGCATCGGTGCAGGGGCCGGCGCCAAGGTGATCGCCGGCGGCACCAACAAGGCCTTCATGCTGCAGCCGTTGAACGTCCAGGCTCAGGAAGGACTGAACCTGGCGATCGGGGTCGAGAAGATGACACTCGTACCGGGCGAGGTATGACGGAAGAGCGTTATTTCCGGTAACCGAGCCACCGTAACACAGGTCGGCCGGAATGAACTATCAGCCGCCCGATGAGCGGCTGCATTTCACTCGATCAATGCGAAATCGCCTTGTTGATATCTTCAGTCATTTTCTTCGCGTCGCCGAGCAGCATCATCGTGCCGTCCTTATAGAACAGCGTATTGTCAATGCCGGCATAACCGGAGCCGAGCGAACGCTTGACGAACAGGCAGGTCTTCGCCCGATCGACGTCAAGGATCGGCATGCCGTAGATCGGCGAGGTCTTGTCGTCGCGCGCAGCAGGATTGGTGACGTCATTGGCGCCGATGACATAGGCGACATCGGCCTGGGCGAATTCCGAATTGATATCCTCCAGCTCGAAGACCTCGTCATAGGGAACGTTGGCTTCGGCGAGCAGCACGTTCATGTGCCCAGGCATGCGGCCCGCGACCGGATGAATGGCATATTTCACTTCGACGCCATTCTTCTTCAGATTGTCGGCGAGTTCACGCAATGCATGCTGGGCCTGGGCAACCGCCATGCCGTATCCCGGCACGATGATGACCTTCGAGGCATTGGCCATCAGATAGGCCGCATCCTCGGCCGAGCCGAGCTTGACTGTCCGGTCTGTGGTGTCAGGTCCGCCGGACGCCGTCTCGCCGCCGAAACCGCCGAGGATGACGGAGACGAAGGAACGGTTCATGCCTTTGCACATGATGTAGGAGAGGATCGCGCCGGAGGAGCCGACGAGCGCTCCGGTGACGATCAGCGCCAGATTGCCGAGCGTGAAGCCGATGCCGGCCGCGGCCCATCCCGAATAGGAATTCAACATCGAGACGACGACGGGCATATCGGCGCCGCCGATCGGCACGATCAAGAGAACGCCGAGCGCCAGCGACAGCGCCACGACGGCCCAGAAATCGAAATGGCTTTCGGTGGCGGCAAGCCCGATGATGAAGAGGATGATCAACGCCAGCAGCGCCGCATTGATCACATGCCGGTAGGGCAGCAGGATAGGCTTGCCGGACATGCGTCCATCGAGCTTCAGGAAGGCGATGATCGAACCGGTGAAGGTGAGCGCTCCGATCGCCACGCCGAGCGCCATCTCGACGCGCGCCTCGGTGTGGATATGACCGATCTCGCCGATGCCGAACGAGGCCGGCGTATAGAGCGCCGAGGCAGCGACCAAGACGGCTGCAAGGCCGACCAGCGAATGGAAACCGGCGACCAGTTGCGGCATCGAGGTCATGGCAATGGTGCGGGCGACATAGGCGCCGACACTGCCGCCGATGGCTAGGCCGAGGATGATCAGCACGAAGCCGCCGAAATTGGGCGTCGCCAGCACGAGCGTCGTCAGAATCGCGATCGCCATGCCGACCATGCCGTAGAGATTGCCTTTACGGCTGGTGGCAGGGTGCGACAGGCCGCGTAGCGCCAGGATGAATAGAACACCGGAGACGAGGTAGAGGAAGGCTGCAATACTGTTCATCGGTCTCTCACCGGTCTTTCTTGCGGTACATCGCAAGCATTCGCTGCGTGACGAGGAAGCCGCCGAAGATGTTCACCGAAACCAGCACGAGGGCCACGAAGCCGAAGCCGGTCGCAAGCCCGCTCGTCGAGATGCCGACCGCCAGAAGCGCGCCGACGACGATGACGGAGGAGATCGCATTGGTGACGGCCATCAGCGGCGTATGCAGCGCCGGCGTCACCGACCACACGACGTAATAACCGACGAAGATCGACAAGACGAAGATTGCGAATTGAAAGACGAAGGGATCGATCGCCCCGCCGGTGGCGGCGCTTGCCGCTTCCGGCGCCTGGGCCGCCGCCGTGACGACGGCGGTCACTGCCTGGTCGAGCTGTTCCAGCGCTTTGTCCATTGCTTCACTGGCCATCAGTTGTCCCCCTTTTCGCGCCGCCGAAGGCGGGATGAACCACGTCGCCGGCATAGGTCAGCATCGTCGCCTTGACCAGCTCGTCGTCGAGGTTGACGACGACGCTCCCGGTTTCCTTGTTGACCATGGTCTCGAGGAAGGTGACGAGGTTCTTGGCGTAGAGTACCGAGGCGCTGGCCGCAACCCGGCCCGGCATATTGGCAAATCCGATGACACTCACGCCTTCGACATCGGCGATCTCGCCGGCAACGACGCCCTCGATATTGCCGCCGCGCTCGACGGCAAGGTCGACGGCCACCGCACCCGGCTTCATCGAGGCGAGCATGGCGCGTGAAACGAGACGCGGCGCAGGGCGACCGGGGATCAGCGCCGTGGTGATGACGATATCCTGCCTGGCAATATGTTCGGCCACGAGTGCGGCCTGCTTGCCCTGATAGTCGGCCGACATTTCCTTGGCATAGCCGCCGGCCGTTTCCGCCGCCTTGAACTCCTCGTCCTCGACGGCGATAAACTTGGCGCCGAGTGAGGCAACCTGTTCCTTGGCGGCCGGCCGCACGTCGGTGGCCGAGACCGCAGCACCCAGGCGCCGCGCCGTGGCGATCGCCTGAAGACCGGCGACGCCGGCGCCCATGACGAAGACCTTGGCGGCCGGCACGGTGCCGGCTGCCGTCATCATCATCGGCATGGCGCGGTCATAAACCGCCGCCGCTTCGATGACGGCCTGGTAACCGGCGAGATTAGCCTGGGACGACAGCACGTCCATCGATTGGGCGCGGGTAATGCGCGGCATCAGTTCCATCGCAAAAGCCGAAAGCTCGGCGCTGGCGAGAGCCGCGATCGCTTCGTCATTGCCATAGGGGTCCATGATGGCGATCACCACGGCGCCGCTTTTATAGGATGAGATTTCCTGTTCGCTCGGACGGCGCACCTTGAGCACGACGTCGGCCGAAGCGGCATCCGCGGAACTGCCGATCCTGGCGCCTACTGCCTCGAACTCTCCATCCGGAATACGTGACGCCGCCCCGGCGCCGGCCTCGACGACGACGTCGAATCCGAAACTCTTCATTTTCTTCACGGTCTCGGCGGAGGCCGCGACACGCGTCTCCCCGCCGGCATTTTCCTTTGCAACAAAAACGATATTGCCCAACTGCCCCCTCCTCCGGGTCAGCCAGACCGCCGCAGGCTTCCCTGCGCAGGCCAAGCACCTAAACATGTCGCGCAAAACCGTACGGCGGTTCTGCGATAGCGACGTGCGAGAAAATAAGACGTGCGCGAGGAGCGAATCTGAACGATCGCGTCGCGCATCAGTCACAAAGCTGCGGAAAGCCTCCTTCTCCCCCTACCGCGATCAGCGGACGAGGAAGATGCCGGCGGCAAGAAGTATGATGAATACGAAGAGGCCACCGAGAAGGCCGGCGCCGCCGAAGAAACCGGCGGTCATCGCAAGCAGCAGGACGATGAGAAGCATCGAGCCGTATTTCGCGCCGGCGATGAACATGTCGTAGGTTTTTTCATGTTCCCGGTAATCCATCGGCGCGCCGGTCTCGACCGGTCCGGTATGATGTTCGGCCATAAATATCGTCTCCCTCAAATGCCTCTGCGCTGCCTGATTCCCCCGCTTATGCCGAGGGGAATCCCTGCTTGCAGGAATTACACAATGACAGGCGAAAGCGCAATGCATGAGAATGCAGCAGCCAACGCATGTCGCGCGGGAGTGTGCAGCAGTTCCGCGACAACGGCGTGCTTGGGAGCAAAGGGCTGAAGCGCGTCGCAGGAATCCAATATGATGCGACGCGCTTTAGGCTGCAAACCGCCTGTTCCCGGCGGAGCATGAGGGCGACGACTGCGGTAATGTCGTCTCACCCCTGTTCTCACTCGGATGCTCTCTTCGCGAGAAAAGAAATCAGAGCGGCAGGTCGGTGCCGAGTTCGCCTTGCGGCACGAAACGCGCCGTCGGGATAATGGTGAGCGGCGGCAACGTGTCATTCGGATTGCGCGAAAACATCATGCGCTGCTCGCTGGCGCTGGAGATGAAGAAGGGATAACGCGTCAGAAGCTTGCGCCCGACCTCGATGACGTTTGTTGCCATCAGCGTCACGTCAACCCCGTAACTCTCCGCCAGCCGGCCGGGCACAATGGTATCGGCATAGAATACCCGTTTGTAGAAAGCGGCATGCGGGGGCCGAACCGACTGAATTACACGGTCCGCCCGGAAATACGCAGCCGCAACGATGGCGGGTCTCAGCGTCAGATAGGGAACCCACGGCATGTTGGCGGTGAGTTCCGGATCGGCCGCGAAACGCGCCGGGTCGATCAAGGTCAGCCCTGCATCCAAAAGCTCATCCATCGCCTCGGGAAAGGCTTCTCCGGACCGGCTGACACGATGCTCGGGTGTCACATAATGAATTCGGATCGTACTGATCAGTTCACCATAATAGTACAGTCCGAAGATATAGGCATGGCTGTCGAAATCGACCTCGTCCAATAGGCCTTCCGGCGCAAGCGACAGCGCGCCGTGGGCCTTGTAAGCCTTGTAGCGCAGGCGTTCCACCTCCTCCATGTCTTCGCTGCTTTCAACGCGGCGATATTCGACATGGTCCAAAATTTCCAGGATTTTGCTGCTGAAATCACTACGCGTGAAAAGTATGTCTGACATTCTCTCGATCCGTCGTTAACGGATCATTAATCATATGCCGGTGAAATTTAGGCAAGGACATCCCATAATTCGAGCCGGTATATAAACTATTAAGGTTAACGGCGGAGAGTATTGTCGGGAGAAAGGGCGGCCGCTGCGGCGCGCTCAGGCGACCTTGTTGCGCCGGCGCTGGACGGGGCGGCGGCCGATGCCCTGCTGCAACAGCGGGATGTTCTGGGAAGGCACCGGCTGAGAGAAAACATAGCCCTGGACGAGATCGGTGCTGCGGTGCTTGTTGAGCAGCGCGAGCTGCTCCTCGGTCTCGACGCCCTCGATGACGATTTTCAGGCCGAGCTCGCGGGCGAGATTGACCGTGCCGCGCAACAGCTTGAGACGGCGGGTATCCTCGACAATGTTGCGCACGAAGGAACGGTCGATCTTGACGATATCGAGCGGCAGCGTGTCGAGATAGCTGAGGCTGGAGAAACCGGTGCCGAAATCGTCGATGGCGATGGTGATGCCGCGGGCCCTCAGTTCCGCCAGGATGGCGCGCACGGCCTGCGGCTCGTCGATCAGGCAGCTTTCGGTGACTTCGAGATGCAGCCGCGCCGCATCGAGACCGGAATGAGCGAGCGCATCGGCAACCACGGAAAGGATATCGGCATCGCGCAGATCGCGCGCCGAGAGGTTGACCGAAACGGCGATATGATCCGGCCAGGTCATGCACTCGCTGCAGGCCTTGAACAGGACGAAACGGGTGATGTCGGAGATAATGCCCATCTCTTCGGCAAGCCGGATGAACACGTCGGGCGGGATCGAGCCCTTCTCCGGATGCACCCAGCGGGCCAGCGCCTCGGCGCATTCTATCCGTGTGCCATCCGCCCGGAACATCGGCTGGAAAACGAGATGCAGCGCCTGCGCCGAAACCGCTTCGCGCAGGTCAGCCTTCAGCTTCTGCTGCTCGATATAGCGCCCGTCCATCTCCCGCTCGAAACCGGATATGCCGCCCTTGAGCCGGGACTTGCTTTCGAAGAGCGCAAGATCCGCCTTGACGCTCCATTCGTCCATGGCAAAGGCCGAGCTTTCGAGGATCGCGTAGCCGGCGCTGAGCGAAACGAGGAAGGTGAGCTCG